>JADGAT010000209.1 GCA_015231885.1 SAR324 cluster bacterium | reverse complement strand
CGTCATTTCAAAAAACTATTTCAATGTCATCTTAAATACGATGGCTGATGCTCTGATTGTGATTGGGCTTGATGGTAGCATCGAAATGGTCAACCAAACAACGCTGGATCTCCTTGGCTATCACGAAGAAGAACTTCTTGGAAAATCCTACTGGAAAATTCTTGTTCGAGAAGAGTTTTTCAGTCATACCAGTATTGAAGATTTGACTTTCATACCCGCTATTGACAGCGTCGACGCCATTTTTCTCACAAATGTTAATCTTAAAATTCCGGTTTTGTTTTCTAGCTCAATGATACAGAGTGAAGAAAATCAAGTAGAAAAAATTATCTGTTTGGCCAGAGATAACAGAGTAGGCAAGGAATTTGAACTGAAACTGAAAGAAAGCGAAGCCCGGTTAAAAGGCATTGTGAATATGGCTGCAAGCGGAATTATTACAACTGATGAGCGAGGCATCATTGAGTCTGTTAATCCGGAAACTGAGCGTTTGTTTGGATACCCAGCGAGTGAAATGGTAGGCAAAAACGTTCATATCTTGGTCCCCAGTCCAGAACGCGAATCGCATGATCAGTATCTGGAAAATTATCTCAAAACAGGGGAATCGCAAATCATCGGAGCTGGTCGTGAGACCCGGGGTCAGCGCAAGGATGGGACAATACTTTCTTTATTCCTTGCAGTCAGTGAAATAAATCTGGGAGACAAACGATTCTTCACGGGGATAATTCATGACCTGTCAAAACAGAAACAAATAGAAAACGCACTCCGGGAATCTGAAGGAAATATTCGTTCACTCGTTGAAAGTACGATTGATATCATTACCAGAATCGACCTTGATTTCAAGATCACCTATATCAATCATCCTGTCCGTCCATTAAAAATCGATGAAGTGATTGGAAAAAACTGTTTGGAATTTACCGAAGGCAAGCATCGTGAAACTGCTAAAAAAGCTATAGAAAAAGTTTTTCGAGGAGAAAATGCTTCCAGAGAAACCCATGCCGTAGTGGATGGCCGTTTGTTTTGGTTTCACACTCGATATTCTCCCATTTTTGTTGATGGAGAAGTCGTTGGAGCAACGATGATTTCAACGGATATCACCCTGCATAAAGAATCGCAAAAAAATGAGGCTTTTCTAGCTTCCCTGGTTGAATCAAGTGAGGACGCTATTTTAGGGCTCCTGCCGACTGGCGAAGTTAGCAGTTGGAACCGTGGCGCAGAAAAAATCTTTGGATATTCCGCAAAAGAAATGGAAGGAAATTCATTTACTTTGCTAATGTCTCCAAGTCAAAAACAAAACTCTCAAAAGTATTTAAATAGACTGAGTTCGGGTGTACCCTCTGTAGATCTGAGAACTGCACTTTTGCATCAAGATGGGAGTTCTATTGATGTTTCCATCACTGATTCTCCGATTATAAATACGGAGGGGGAGTTTGTTGGTATCTCCTGTATTTTGAAAGACATTACAAAAAATGTAAAGCTGGAGATGGAACTGAGGGAAAACAAGGAAATGCTGCAACTGGTAACAGACAACGTTCCCACTTTTATTTCCTATGTTGATCAAAATGAACGTTACAAGTTCGTCAATAGTTTTTATGAAACCACGTATCATATCGCAGTTCAGGATATAATCGGGAGTCGGGTGAAAGATCTTATAGGTAAATCCAGCTATGAAGAAGAGCTCCCTTTTATTGAGCGAGTTTTCAACGGTGAAAAAGTAGAATATGAATGCACACGGTATCCGAATGGAGTAGCACGAATTCATAAAGTCACTTTGGTTCCGCATTGGCTTAAGGAAAATGTAAAAGGTTACTTTCTTCTTTCTCAGGATATTACGGAGTATAGAGAGATGGAAGAAGAATTACGAATCGCTAAAGACCAGGCGGATTCGGCAAATCAGGCAAAATCTCAGTTTCTAGCCAATATGAGTCATGAAATACGTACCCCCTTGGGAGGAATCATTGGTTTCAACGAGATACTAATTGAAAAAAATAAAAATCTTTCATATTCCGAGGAAGTCCAAAGCTTTCAGAAAAACATCCAGACCAGTGCTAAACTACTTTTGGACGTGGTCAACAATATCTTGGACTTTTCTAAGATTGAATCAGGAAAGATGGAAGTTTTAGAAACAGATTTCAATCTGATAGAAATGATAGATGGGAATGTAAACAATTATTCTTTTCAAGCTGGTCAAAAAGGGATTCAGTTTACTTATGAGATTAGTCCAAAACTGCCTGATTCTATTCGATCCGATCGAACGAAAATTATTCAGATATTGACGAATCTGGTCGGAAATGCCATTAAATTTACGCCTGAAGGAAAGGAAATCATACTCAAAATATTGGGTGATAAAAGCAATCTTGCCATCATGGTTATCGATCAAGGAATTGGGATCCCGAAGGATCGCCAAAATGCAATTTTTGACACTTTTTCACAGGCTGATAAATCGACCGCAGAAAATTATGGTGGCACAGGCTTGGGCTTGACGATTACCAAGAAACTGGTCGAGATGTTGAAGGGGAAAATTTCCGTATACAGCTTAGAAGGGAACGGCTCAAATTTTACTGTGAGGATTCCCATCAAAGAAAGCACCTCTCCTGTAGCATCTATGAAGGACCTCGTTTCTAGTACTTCCTTGTTTTCAAAAGATAGTAGTGTTCTAGTAGTTGAAGACAACCCAATAAATCAGGAAATGATCAAGGCAATGCTGAAAGAGTTTGAAATAAAAGTTCATTTTTCTGAAAATGGGGAAGAAGGAGTGGAGAAAATCCTGGAACTCCATGCTGATGGGACGCTTCCTGATCTTGTTTTGATGGATATGCAAATGCCGATCATGAATGGAATTGAAGCGACTCGCCAAATTCGGACTAAACCTGAACTGAAAGATATTCCGATTGTCGGTTTGTCGGCAGATGCCTTCTCCGATCAGCAAAAAGAAGCCATTGGCAATGGAATGGATGACTACCTAACAAAACCTATTACCGGTGATGTGCTTCTGAACACTTTGATTAAGTATCTACCTAAAGAATCTGCCAACAATTGAACATGGAATAATTTCCAGAGATGACAAATTACTTGGAACATCAACGGTTATCCAGACATTACAGCAGCGAATCTCCGAACTGAAATGCGGAAACCC
>JADGAT010000208.1 GCA_015231885.1 SAR324 cluster bacterium | reverse complement strand
CCGGCTTCGATTTTAGAGAAATCAAGAATATCATTGATAATACCTAATAAAGCTTCACCAGAGCGGTGAACCTTTTCAATATAATTGTGCTGTTTTTTACTGAGCTCCGTTTGTAGAGCTAAATGTGACATGCCAATAATGGCATTCATCGGGGTACGGATTTCATGGCTCATATTGGCCAGGAAATCAGACTTAGCTTTGGTTGCCTCCTCGGCTAATTCTTTGGCTTCCTCGAGTTTCTTCTGCGTAGTTATATAATCAGTGATGTCCTGGGTCACTCCGTACATGTCGGTTGCATTTCCCTCGTCATCGCGTGAAACGGTGCCGAAGGCATGAATCCAGACAATATTTCCATCGACAGGCCGCTTGTAGGCATAGATGGAATCGTAGGCCGGTACCTTGCCATCAATGGCATCCTGAAAATTCTGTCCGGTTGCCTTGGCATACTCAGGATCACCTTCTTCGACATGAACCAACCAATCTTCGACCACGCGGTAACGGTAGTCTTCATTAGGAATATCGCCGAAAATATCAACAGCACGCTTAGATGAATTGTACCAGCCTGAGCCATCCAGCGGCACATGCCAATGCCCGGCCTTGGTCAGTCCTAGCGCCTGATCACTTAAAAAGTTGGCCATGCGAAGATTTTCTTCTGCTTCTTTGCGCTCAGTGATATCATCGAGAGAGAACTGCAATAACGTACGCCCACGGTGATTAAACTGCATCAGATAAACAAGCGCATCCCATTCTTCTCCATTTGGCCTCATATGTCGCCATTCAAACACCACCATTCCGTCTTCCAGAGCCGATAAATCCTGCTGCTCAATGGCAGTTTTACTGTCGGTGCCATCGTACTGGAAAGGTGCAGAGACATCGATCGGCGTCTTACCTAGCACCTCCTCCCTCGTGCTGAAACCATATGCACGCACCGCTGCCATATTACAATCGATGAAACCGTTCCCTTGAGTATCGTAGACAACAATGGGACGGTGTGACTCCTGAAACAGCATCTTGTTGTAAGCCTCGCTTTCGCGTATCGCTGTTTCGGATGCTTTGCGCTCGGTGATGTCGACGAGAAACCCCATGAAGCCTTGCTTACCTAAATGAGTTAAGGGCAGATAGGTAATCATAAAATCGCGCAATTTGCCCCCCCTGGCGTGCATGCGAAGCTCGTGATTGCGAATGCTACCTTTCTGTTTAATTTGTTCGACTATATACTGTCTATCTTCAGGGGTGGCATACATCGGCATTGTCGAATCACCCACATGTACATCAAACATCTCGGCAAACGCCGGATTTTCGTAGCGTAATATGCCCTGCGTAGTAAAAGCAATGCAAATTGGGCTGTGATCGAGGATGTTCTGGAGCGCAGCCTGTTGTTCCTCTGCTTCAGTTCTCAATAATTGAAGTTCTTTTTCAGATTCCTCACGGTTCTTAATGTCTTGCTCAATTGAATAAGACATTTCATTGAAAATAGTGCCTAAAACACTAATTTCATTGTCCGTATCTATTTTGGTACGTTGTTGGTAATCACCATCCGCCATCCTATGCGCTATGCGAGTAAGTTCCTCAATCGGAGCAATGATATTTTTCTTTCTGGAAATAAATTCAATAACCATTGCTGACAAGATAACAAACAATAACCAGCCATAGTTTTTGATAAGTTGCCATTGTTTCAAGCCTAGTCGTTCAGTTTCTTCTTTACTTCGTTGATCAATAGCCGTAATAAACTCATTTATCGGTTGCAATGCCTGCTTTTTTACACGGAAATAGTCATCACTATTTAACTTTTTAACGGCTTTAAGAATATCGCCAGAGGCAATTATCGCTATTGCTTCTTTTTCTATTTTGTCTAAAGCGATGGATTTATTCATGGCCTTTTCTAAAGTAATCCATTCGTTTGTTTTGAATAATGCACTATTTTTGTTTTTATCATGGGCATCAATAGCATTCTTTTTCAGCTTTAATATATTTTTTGTAGCAATAAAATCTTGATATTGATGCAATGTCTCGGCGTTAGTTTTAACAGTGTAGGAAAAAATTAATTGATGACGTTTATCAAAATCTTTACGAAGTATTTCAGCAACCATATGAGCAGATAATCTGAGTTGGTCACTCGCAACCTGTTCGATGCCAATATTTCTTTGTATTAAGGCCAAGGTAATCATACTTCCAGTTACTAGCAGTGATAGTAATAAGCCACGGTTTGAAGTTTGCCTGATATTCATAATTTACCTTAATATATTTCTGAAGTATTATTACTCAAATCGGATAGTTGGTTAATTCTTAACGTAATCCTGTAATTTCTTTTTGCCAATGATGTTGCAATAGTAAAGATAAAAATGTGCTAACAAAAGGAAACAAGATCAGCAATGGTTGAGTGATGACTTTAGCGACGATAAGTCCTTTTCCTTCGGGCATAAATAGGTATATTACACCAATAATGATTACTTCCATCATCACTGCAAACAGATAATGCAAATACCATTTAAAATCAATTCTAAATTTAATCAGCATAAAACGCCAAAGATAACCAAACACGACTGCTGCAATAACAGTCATAACGCCTGGAAAAGCGCCAAGCCCTCCTTGAAAATAACGATATGCAGCAGCAATAATGCCCCCAATAACAACCATTCTCCAATGAAAAAATAGTGCAAAACAACTCAGTAGAACCCAGCGGGCATCAACAAAAATTCCTTTTTCAACATGTACCGGATTGATTAGTATCACAACGGTCATTAAACCAATGGCAATTCCTGAGGCTATGGTCTCAATATTATGAGATGGAAACTTAATGCTCGTTGATGCAAATTCATAAACGGCAACAAGACCCAGTAATAAGAATGCACTAAAAATAAAATCAAGGTAAATTTCCATTACTCATCTCTCAAGTTAAGGTTAATTAACGGCTACATCTAGGGCAGGCCCTAGTATTTAAATCTTTAATCGAGCGTTTTATCTAGTTTTGCCAATAATTCCAGACCCAGATCAAAATCATAATCTTCAACGGCTTGTATCAGTTGATTCAATAGTTGCGGGTCAAGTAAATCAACCCCTACACCCCAGTTATCGTAGTAGGAAGCCAACTTTCTACTACGATAAAGCCCACAAAACCGCCAAATCTCCAAAACAGCCCCTGAG
>JADGAT010000207.1 GCA_015231885.1 SAR324 cluster bacterium | reverse complement strand
TGAAGAACATAAACTTTCAGAGAAGAAGCTATTAGAAACCGTCATTTCAAAAAACTACTTCAATGTCATCTTAAATACGATGGCTGATGCCCTGATTGTGATTGGGCTTGATGGTAACATCGAAAAGGTCAACCAAACAATGCTGGATCTCCTTGGCTATCACGAAGAAGAACTCCTTGGAAAATCCTACTGGAAAATTCTTGCTCGAGAAGAGTTTTTCAGTCATACCAGTATTGAAGATTTGACTTTCATACCCGCTATTGACAGCGTCGATGCCATTTTTCTCACAAATGTTAATCTTAAAATTCCGGTTTTGTTTTCAAGCTCGATGATACAGAGTGAAGAAAATCAAGTAGAAAAAATTATCTGTTTAGCCAGAGATATCCGGGTACGTAAGGAATTTCAAAAGAAACTGGAAGAAAGCGAAGCCCGGTTAAAAAGCATTGTCAATACAGCAGCAAGCGGAATCATTACGATTGATCAGCAAGGCATCATTGAGTCTGTTAATCCGGAAACTGAGCTCTTGTTCGGATACCTGGCGAGTGAAATGGTCGGCAAAAACGTTAGTATCTTAGTCCCCAGTCCAGATCGCGAATCGCATGATCAGTATCTGGAAAATTATCTCAAAACAGGGGAATCGCAAATCATCGGAGCCGGTCGTGAGGCCCGGGGTCAGCGCAAGGATGGTACTATATTTTCTATATTCCTTGCAGTCAGTGAAATCAATCTGGGAGACAAACGATTCTTCACGGGGATTATTCATGACCTGTCAAAGCAGAAACAAATAGAAAACGCGCTCCGGGAATCTGAAGGAAAAATTCGTTCACTCGTTGAAAGTACGATTGATATCATTATCAGAATCGACCTTGATTTCAAGATCACTTATATCAATCATCCTGTTCCTCCACTAACCGCCGATCAAGTGATTGGCACTAACTGTTTGGACTATACAGAAGGATTGCATGTTAACGCTGCAAAAGAATCACTCGAGAAAGTATTTCAAGGAGAAAATGTTTCCAGGGAAACCCATGCAGAAGTGGACGGCCATTTGATTTGGTTTCACACTCGATATTCTCCGATTTATCTTGAAGGAAAAGTCGTGGGAGCAACAATGATTTCAACGGACATCACCCTGCAAAAAGAATCGCAAAAGAATGAGGACTTTCTAGCTTCCCTGGTCGAATCGAGTGAAGACGCCATTTTAGGACTCTCGCCAACCGGCGAAGTGAGCAGCTGGAACCGAGGAGCAGAAAAAATTTTTGGGTATTCCGTGAAAGAAATTGAAGGAAAATCATTTACTTTATTGATGCCTCCAAGCGAAATACAATACTCAAATAAATATCTAAAAAAACTTCGTTCAGGAGGATCTTTCAGCAATTTGAGAACAAAACTTTTGCACAAAAACGGGAGAGCTATTGATGTTTCTATCACAGATTCACCTATTCTAGATGCGGATGGAGATTTTGTCGGTATTTCCAGTATTTTGAAAGATATTACAAAAAATGTAAAATTGGAAAATGAACTGAAGGAAAACACGGAAATGTTGCAAATGGTCACAGACAACATCCCCGCTCTCATTGCCTATGTTGATCAGGACAACCGTTATCGGTTTGTCAATAATTTTTATGAAACCACCTATAAGATCCCGGCAATGGAAATCTTAGGGAGCAGGGTGGAAGATCTCCTTGGCAAATCCGTCTATGAAGAATCGATTCCCTTTTTAAAAAAGGTTTTGAACGGGGAGAAAGCCGAATTTGTAAGCACGCGATATCCAAAAGGAGTTGCAAGAATACATAAAGTCACTTTGATTCCTTATTTGCAGACGGGAATTGTGAAAGGTTACTTCGTTCTAGCCCATGACATTACCGAATATCAAGAGATGGAAGAGAAATTGCGAATCGCCAAAAAACAGGCGGATGCGGCTAGCCACGAAAAATCTCAATTTCTAGCCAATATGAGCCATGAAATCCGCACCCCCATCGGGGTTGTCATTGGTTTCAGTGAGGTTCTACTCAAAAAAGGAAAAGAACTTTCATTTTCCGAAGAAGTCCAAAGGTTTCAAAAGAACATTCATTCTAGCTCTAAACTTCTATTGGAACTGGTCAATAATATCTTGGATCTTTCTAAAATAGAATCGGGAAAGATGGAAATTTTAGAAACAGATTTTAGTCTGCGAGAGATGATAGATGGTATTGTCAATAATTATTCTTTTCATGCAGGTCAAAAAGGGGTCCAATTTAGCTATGAGATTAGCTCAAAATTGCCTGACTCGATTCGTTCTGATCGAACCAAGATTATTCAGATATTGACGAATCTGGTCGGAAATGCCATCAAATTTACGCCTGAAGGAAGGGAGGTCAAACTCAAATTATTGGGTGATCATAGCAATCTTGCCTTAATGGTAATAGATGAAGGAATCGGGATCCCTGAGGATCGCCACAAAGCAATTTTTGAGACTTTCGTGCAGGCCAGTCAATCGACCGCGCAAAACTTTGGTGGCACAGGCTTGGGCTTGCCGATTACCAAGAAACTGGTTGAGATGCTGGGGGGAAAAATTTCCGTAAATAGCGTAGGAGAAGGGAAGGGCTCGAATTTTACTGCGAGGATTCCGATCAAAAAAATCATTGCTCCCGTTACCCAGATAGAGAAAGCCGTTGGTGCTGAATTGGTCTTTTCTAAAGAAAGTAGTGTTTTGGTGGTTGAAGACAACTTAATGAATCAGGAAATGATCAAGGCAATGCTGAAAGAGTTTGAAATAAAGGTTCATTTTTCTGAAAATGGGGAAGAAGGAGTGGAGAGAATCCTGGAACTCCATGCTGAGGGGACCCTTCCTGATCTTGTTTTGATGGATATGCAAATGCCGGTCATGGACGGGGCGGAAGCGACTCGCCAGATTCGGACTAAACCTGAACTGAAAGATATGCCGATTGTCGGTTTGTCGGCAGATGCCTTCTCCGAACAGCAAAAAGAAGCCATTGGCAATGGAATGGATGACTACTTAACGAAACCAATTACCGGTGATGTGCTTCTGAACACTTTGATAAAATATCTGCCTCAAGAATCTGCCAACAATTGAACATGGAATAATTTCCAGTGATGACAAATTACTTGGAACATCAACGGTTATCCAGACATTACAGCAGCGAATCTCCGAACTGAAATGCGGAAACCC
>JADGAT010000206.1 GCA_015231885.1 SAR324 cluster bacterium | reverse complement strand
AAAATATGGCCTTATATGCCAGTATTGACAAAGCCAGGACCCTTTTGAATTGGAAACCGCAGACCTCTTTGGAGGAAGGTTTGAAGAGAACCATTGCATACTACCAGGAACAATTGGCTCATGAAAAATAAAACGGGTTCTCCATTTATCAGTATCATTATGAATTGCTATAACAGCGAAACTTATCTCAGGGAAGCAGTTGAAAGCGTCATAAAACAAACTTATTCTGATTGGGAACTGATTTTTTGGGACAATCAATCCACAGATGGAAGTGCGGAAATTATTCATTCCTATGATGATCCACGAATCTGCTATTTTTATGCTCCCACTCATACTAACTTAGGAGAAGCACGTAAAAAAGCGGCTCAAAAAGTTTCAGGAGAATGGTTGGCCTTTTTAGATTGCGATGATTTGTGGTTGCCGGATAAATTAAAAAAGCAGATTAATTTGATTGAAGAGGAAAAAGGCTCAGGGAGTCAATTGGGTTTGATTTATGGATACGAGATTTGTTTTAATGAAGACAGAGAGGATTTATCCACTCCAGCGACAAATAATGGAAAACCATTACCGGAAGGTGACATTCTTCCCCAATTGTTAGAAGATAATTTTATTTCTGCCACCAACGTCATGATTTTAAAGAAAGCCTATCTGCAGGTAGGTGGGTTTCCTGAAAATTTTAAATATGCTCCCGATTATTTTTTATCATGTGCGGTTGCCAGGCATTTTAAAACAAGAGCAGTGCAGGAAAATATTTCAAAATACCGAAAACACACTGCTAGTGTCTCTAGTCAAGCTGAGATGTGGTCGATTGCTAAACAAGAAATGATTCGTGTTTTAACTCCGTATGTCAAGGATTTCCCATCAGTGAGGAAACGTATTCTGAAAATCAAGTTTCAATTGTTCAAAAAAAGGTTCTTCAATCAATTTGCCTGCGTTTCTCATTGATGCGACAAACTGAGTAAAAGAATACTCGAACGAAGGAAATGGGGGTGGAAGCTCAGCCACAAAAGTTAAGTTGTCTCATTACGATTGATACAGAAGGGGATAATTTATGGTCTGGTTCAAAAACCACTACAACAAAAAATGCACAGTATCTCCCTCGGTTTCAGATACTATGTGAACGCTATGGTTTGAAACCGACCTACTTAACGAATTATGAGATGGCGCTATCGCCAGTTTTTCAGGAATTTGGTAAGGATCTGATTCATCGTCAGGCAGGGGAAATCGGTATGCATTTGCATGCGTGGAATAACCCTCCTCTGTCTCCGTTGACTTCGGATGATATGAAATTTCATCCCTACCTGATTGAATATCCCCTTGACGTGGTGAGGGAAAAAATTACGGTCATGACCGATCTCCTGGAGGAAACGTTTGAGGTAAAAATGGTGAGCCATCGTGCAGGGCGATGGAGTTTTAATGAAATTTATGCCCAAATATTGATTGAAAAAGGGTATCATGTCGATTGTTCAGTCACTCCCTTTGTTTCTTGGAAAACTCATGTCGGAGACCCTTCACAAGCTGGAGGAACAGATTATTCGCAATTTCAAACAGAGGCTTATCACATAGATCCGCAAAATATTGCCCGAACCGGAAAGTCTCCCCTTTTGGAAATTCCGATGACCGTAGCACCTTTACAAAATAAGGCGGTATATTGGATGAATAAAAAATTAAAAAAAAATACCCTACTACAAAAAGGAATGAACCGTATTTCGCCACCGGTTTGGTTTCGCCCTAAAAAGGGAAATTTGATGGAAACAATTGCATTGATCCAACAATCCTTACGTCAAAAAAAAAAATATGTTCAATTCATGCTTCATTCTTCCGAACTGATGCCTGGAGGAAGCCCTACGTTTCCTCAAAATGACGATATAGAAAAATTATACGATGATTTGGAAACAATGTTCGGTGTTCTTCAGGAACGATTTATCGGAATGACATTGAATGAGTTTTACCAAAATCATTTGAATTCACTAGAAAATGGTATTCATCAATAGTAAAAAGTTTTTTTTCACAATAGTTCAAACTTATTATAAGGATATTGGAAAAGTTTTAGAAGAGCCGATCAATGGAGATATTCTTATTGCTTATCAATCCCCCACATCGCAATCTGCCGCATTATCTAAAAAATTTAGGACTCTTCATATTGACCTCTCACAAACCAAAGATGAGATTTTGTCTCATTTTGTGAAAAATACACGATATGAAATCAGACGTGCTCAAAATAAAGATGAATTAGAATTGACCATCACCACGGAGCCAGGTGCTCAATTTATTGCGGACTTTGTCATTTTTTACAATCAGTTTAGTGCGCAAAAAGGGTTGCCTCCTTGTGAATCAGAATTCTTGGAAGCATTGAATAGTCGGAGGTTATTGAGTTTGTCGGTGATCAAAAATAAGACAGGGGATGCCCTGGTTTTTCATGCCCATATTGTTTGTAACGGGCGCGCCCGCCTCTTCAAATCCGCATCGTACTTTCGAGGCGTTGATACGAAGGCAAAGGCATTGATTGGAAGGGCCAATCGTTATCTGCAAGCTGAAGAAATATTTTATTTTAAAGAGATAGGGTTGAGCCTTTATGACTTTGGCGGTATTTCGTTGGATGAGCAAAGCGATGATCTAGGAGGAATTGACAAATTCAAAATGAGTTTTGGAGGGCATCCTGTTGAGGAATATCATTGTTTTCATCCAATTTCTTTTTTCGGGAAACTGGCCTTCTTATTTTTGAAGAGGAAATGGAAATGAAGATTGCCCATCTCTCATTTTCATTTCTTCCTCAGATCGGTGGCGCTGAAATATTTGTTCATAACTTGGCTCTACAACAAGAGCAAGCAGGACATCAAGTTTTAGTTATTTGCGGATGGAATTATTGGCGAGAAATCAAAGGCGCAATTCATTACACAGTGCGTCCTTTGCTTCCAAAAACCCTTCCTGTTATTTCGAAAGTACGAAAGCACGGTTATGATACCCGGTGGTTGGTTAATGCTCAAATCGCTTTCTATCAACTCATCTATCGATTTGATATGTGGCATATTCACATGGCTCACCCTGCAGGAGTTGGGGCGGTTTTCATGTTAAAAGCAATGCGGGTCCCCACTCTCTTGAGCAGTTATGGAGGGGATATCCAAACATTGCCTGAAATTGATTATGGGAATCGGTTGAATCCGGAAGTGGAAAAAGATTTAT
>JADGAT010000205.1 GCA_015231885.1 SAR324 cluster bacterium | reverse complement strand
CGAGCATTCGGTTTTCCTTCTGATGTTTCAGATAAATAATCATCGGCATTAAAAACTTTTTTGAGTTCTTCAAGTTTAAATCTTTTTCGTTCAGAACTCAATTTTCGTTTTTTTGGAATCTTCAAACCCTCAGCAAAGTTTCTGGAAAAGAATCCTTCTCGTACTCCCCAATTAAAAAAAGCAACAAGCATTGTCAACTGGTTATTAACCGTGTTAAGTGCCATTGGTTTATACTTCAACTTTGCTATTTCCAGGATTTCAACAATGCTTTTTCCTTTAAATTCTTTGATTTTGTACCGATTAGGAGGAAGTTGCATAATGATTTCTTTGAATTTTCTGGCATGTTCTCTGGTCACTTCACTTATTTGTATATTTCCATGTATTTCAACAAATGTCCGCAATGTAGAACGATAGTCCATTACTGTTTTGGAATGTTTTCCCAAATCTTGTGTTTTATCTTCAATAAACTTGTTAATGACTTTTTGTAATGGATAATTGCCTGAATATGGTGTTGGAGTTTTTTCCGATGGAATTTCTTGTTGATTAAATTCTTCTGATGCTGTTTGCGTTTCTTTCTGTCTGATTTTTTCTTCAATCATTAATGTTGAGTCAAGTGAAGTGACAGAACTTGAATCCAATTCCGTTTCAACAGAATCCAACATACTCCATTCAGACTTTTCAGGATTCTCAAACATATCTCGTTTCATCTGGAAAGTCTTCAACTTCAAATCAATCAGGTTCTTGTGCAAAAGTCGGTATTCCTGTGAACGAGAGTCTATTTGTTCAAACTCACCTTCTGATATGATTTCTTTGATTTCATCATCAATTTCTTGCTCGACTGATTTGAAATCGTGCTTCAGACGGTCTTTTAGAACCTGTTCATAGTGATTGATATTTCCAAGAACCTTTGCCACTTTTTCTTCGTCCCAGATATTAGTACCAGAGTGAGTCCACTCTGCGTGTCGTTTTGCTTTTTGCAGTTTTTCACGCAGGATTTGCTTAATGTCATCAACGGTTAGAGATTTCATTTCTTTCCTGATTTGCACATAGATATTTTGTACTGTTAGGTTAAGCAGGTTTGCTCTTAAACGAGCATCACTCAAAATACCTGTTTGTAAAGAAATTAGAAATCGTTTTTTATGAAGAATTGGAACGAGGTCTTTTGGAATTATTGACCTAAAATGGTATGACGATGATTGTGTTGGTTTGACAAGAAAATGCTGACTCATTTTGTTCAAAGTGATACAGGAAGTGACACAGTTGGAACAAAATAAAGTCTATAATATTCAATCGGTTGGGTAAGATATTGAAATGATGGGTGATACAGTTGCCAGAGTGCGAGAGAGGAGACTCGAACTCCTACACCTTACGGCACCAGATCCTAAATCTGGCGTGTCTACCAAATTTCACCACTCTCGCATGTGCCTGAAAATATATCATCAACCTGATGATTTGTCGATGCTTTATTGGAGTTACTCGGTGGAGTTTTGTTGTGGCTGAAATAGATAAGTTTTTGTTTGTGATGAACCCTCTGCTTCTCCTGAACTTATGATTTCTTGCCCCTCATAGAAAGTTAATCCAAATTGTAGTGTTTTTTGCAAACCAGTCCCTTGATTATCCTGATAAATGTCAATGACTATGGATACATCTGATTGAGTCCCATTCTGCTGTAACTCTGAAGCCTGATAACTCCATTGTTGGTGCTGCACCACAGTGGAACTGCCATTCAGTAGAAGGACTTCCTGTGTATCCAGGGATTGTTGGCAGTTTTCTATCGATATTGGTTCCAACTCAGAATTATTGGCAGTAGACTCCTGAGATAGAAAATGTCCGATAAACTCTCCATCTTGCTTAAATTTTATGATATTGATGGTCCTCTCCTCTTCAGAAATCACAAGAGCAATTGAATTATTGTCTTCCTCCATCTGATTTGCCGTAAATGAAAGAGGGACCGTTCCGATAAAACTAGAGATGGAGGGCTGCTGTGCCGAACTTGTGTTTTCTGTTTCAGTTTGAACAAAGCTTGCTAGCTGCCCCGGTGGACCAGTAGGAGTCAGTACCTGAACACATTCATTGAAAATAGACTGATAGAAACGTGAATTGTGACTCAGTAGCAAATTCCCTTCTACGTCAAACTGCTCAGGTAATGCTGAGGTCTCAGCAGCTGCGATGACTTCACTTTCAGCAGTGGCAACCTTGTCATCATTATCACTGCTACCTGGATTGGGGAATTCTGTCCCCGAACAACCAGCACATAATAGAAGAAAAATGATAAGACAATAAGAAATTTTGTTTGTCACGATTTTATCCTGGTTCCACATTCACATCATCCACTACCTGAAACAGTTGAAAAGAAAAATTAATAACACGAGACGCCTCTCCTTCCTGAGTGTCCAGTAATTCAAGCATTTCCCTACGGAATTTTTTCATTTTTTCTTTTGCCAATTGGTATTTTTCTGGCGTTGTCGCTGCCAGAATGGCCCCATATTCCCGTTCATCGGCGGACTGTTCATGCAGTGCCTGTATGGATTGTTCCAGAATCTGCTGATGATAATTCAAAAGAGCCAGGGAATATACTTCTTCAGGAAAGTTAATACTGGACATCGCAGCTTTCAGATTTTCGTTTTGCCGCATTAGTAACCCTGCCGTTTCTAAATCTTTCAGGCAACGCGTGATGACACTGGCGGAAACCTTAACACGTAAATGACGCAAGATCCATTGTACGTTTTCTAAGGGGCCGTTCAAAAAAGAAATCTCTCGGATAACCCAATGAATCCAGGAAGAAATGCATGCGTATTGTGCCTCGTCCAACGTAGTGACTTTGATTTTTCTGCGCCGAATGGAGGATATCTGATTGAAATATTGATTTCGGCGTTTGATATCCTTAGTTTGTTCCATTTTCACCAAAAGCTCAAAATATTCCTGCTCAGTGCCTTTCAATTCGAGCATTTCTATAAGGCCATCCAAGGTGTTTTCTGACAGTTTACGCTCCCCTGCCAGTATTCGCTGAATGTAGTTTGGGGAACCAAAACCAAGGCGTTTGGCAAAAAATCGCATGGAGTATTTAGACGATTTTTTGCGGCATCCATCAAAATAGTCCCGAAGCAAGGTGCGATAATCCAAATACTCATATAAATTAGGGCAAACCAACTCTAAACGCATACATCAAACTATTTTTATGAAT
>JADGAT010000204.1 GCA_015231885.1 SAR324 cluster bacterium | reverse complement strand
TTTTCAAGGGATTCTTATGGAATACAAGTGAAATTCATTCAAAAACAGAGTGGTAAAGGCACCTCATTCTGGTCGTTATGCAGGCGTAACTCATCAAATATCAGGAGAATACAATGAGTGAAAGTTGGGATGAATATGCTGATACTTGGGATACCAACTCAGAAGTAATAAAATATTCAGAGAAAGCCTTTGATTGCATATCTGAGCTTATTGATTTAGAGGGGAGAGATGTTCTTGATTTTGGTTGTGGCACAGGTCTACTGACTGAAAAAATATCTAATCTTGCTTCAAGCGTGGTCGCTATTGATTCTTCTAAAAAAATGATTGATATACTGACCGAAAAAAAACTTGAGAACGTGAATCCTTTTGTATGTGAAATTACTCAAGAGTCCGTCAAAACAATCGCCGCGTTTCATTCAAAATTCGATTTAATTGTGGCATCCTCTGTTTGTGCGTTTCTGGAGGATTATGACTCAACCTTAATTCACCTAAAATCTCTACTAAGACCCGAAGGTTTATTCGTACAATGGGACTGGAAGAGAGTTGAATCAGACTCTGAATTTGGGTTTACAGAAGATATGATTCAACAGGCTTATTCTAATCTTGATTTAAAAGTGATTGAAATAAAATCCGTATTTTCGATTATTAGTGAAAAAGGTAGTATGGATGTAATAATGGGGATGGGTAAAAATGCATAACAATGGAATAGAGAGTGACAAGTACCATCGCTGATTTCTGCTATTGTTCAAAGTCAGCAGAAGTTCAAACCATTCAAGGAAAGAAGTGGCACTTGCACCTCATTCCTCAGTTGGGCTAAAAATATAGGGAGCATGTATGAGTAATCAGATGCCTACATTTGATTTACTAATGAATCCACTACTGGATGCGCTATTTGCGCTTGGTGGTTCCGGATCCATTGATGAAATATATGAAAAGGTGTTAGAACTTGAAAAGATTGATGAAGAAATTTCATCAGTTCCGCATAATCCGGAAAAAAGCAATCAGACTGAGGTTGCATATAGACTGGCATGGGCACGAACATATCTAAAAAAGTATGGATTTATTGAAAATTCAAGTCGTGGAGTATGGGCTCTGACAAAGCTTGCTAAGGAGCAAAAGAACGTATCACCACAGGATGTTGTAAAGAAAGTTAGGGGAGCAAATAAAGCTGAACCAAAACAAAAGTCCAAAAAAGTCAAGAATGAATTAATTGAGCTAGATGATAGCGATACGCCAGAAGCTCAGGGATGGCGTCAAGAATTATATCACGTTCTCACGAAAGAAATATCTCCAGATGCCTTTGAAAGACTCACACAGCGTCTATTGAGAGAATCTGGATTTGTCCAAGTTGAGGTTACTGGGCGAACCGGAGACGGTGGTATTGATGGCAAAGGTATTGCCCGAATTCATGGATTCATGAGTTTTCATGTTATTTTTCAATGCAAGAAATATCAAGGATCAGTATCCGCTGGTGACATAAGAGATTTTAGGGGTGCAATGGTTGGGAGAGCAGATAAAGGTTTGTTCATAACAACTGGTACATTTACCTCTGCTGCTGTAAAGGAGGCTACACGAGACGGTGCACCTCCCATTGATCTTGTTGATGGAGAACAACTTGCAGAAAAATTGAAAGAATTTCAGCTTGGAGTGAATACCCAAATGATTGAAAAAGTTACCATTAACAAAGATTGGTTTACGAATTTGTAAGGCCATATTGGTCCAACAAGTTGCTTATGTCAAACTTCTGGGTATCGATCGTAGTTCCTCACCCTGTTCCAAAGTTATCTCAGCTTTTCATTGGACAAGAAATAGATTATAGGAAAATGCAAAAATCAGAATGGCAAATAATCGAGCAAACATTAGGCAATATTGAAAGTAGCGAATTACTCCGGTTAATCAAGAAATTGTATGAACTAAACGAAGATAATAAAAGGTTTCTTCGAGTGCGATACATCAAGTCAAAAAAATCGGAACAAACTTTAAATTCATATAAAAAAGCAATTGAAGATGCATTATACCCTGATGTGATTCATACCAGTGATGAAGTAAATTTTATAAAAGCATGGAAAATTATTTCTGAATATAAAATAGCGAAAGGTGATGATAGAGAGTTAGCTGATTTAATGATTTTTTATGTGGAGACAGCAAACAATTTTACTCTAAATTATGGTGACATGTGGGAAGGGTTTTATGAAGAACTTGAGGATATGTTTGACAAGGTAATCAAACACATTTTATCGATGAAGCAACAAAATAAAGAGATAGCGGATCTTCAAGATAGGTTAAAGGCTATCGTCATATCAACACAGAATATTGGATGGGGTTATCATGACGCATTACATGATATGTATTTCGATGCATTCGACGAATAACAAATAACCATCGTGTCAGGTAACTGGCTTGCTAGCGCAACGGATATAAACATGTCAGAGATGGAGTAAACGAAATGATTGATCCAGGTAGTTTATATTTTTTATCTGATACTTATAGGGAGTTATTGGATAAAATCGGTAATGAGATTTCGTTAGAAAATAAAGAACAAAGATCAGGAAATTCTGTTAAAGCCTCCAAACATGGTTGGAATGTATGGGAAGCCCTACTAGAGTTACTGGATATGTTAAAAGCCAATTCAGTATATGAGCTAGACGTCAGAGGAGTAACAACTTACGATTTACTGTACTGGGCAGGATCCTTCGCTGATGAGTTACATAATGCCTGCCGAGAGGAGAAATCACTTATTTCCAAGAAATTTGTTTTTTTGAAAACATATGTGGAGATGCACGAAGGGCTTCTTGAAGAAGAAGTCAGAAATTTAGGAAATATTCGTGTTCATTTTGCAGAATCCTATTACGAACAGGGGCAAATAGAAGTTGCGGATGCTTTATTTCAAAAATGGCTTGATGCTGACCCTCAATGGATAGCTGGATGGACATCTTGGGCTGATTGCTATTGGTTATGGAAAAGTCTTGGCATTGAAACAAACTATGAAAAAGCTGAAAAACTTTATCAACAGGCTTTATTTTTATCAGAGTCAGAGGATAAAAAATTTATTTTGGATAGATTGAAAGGCTTGAATCTAGAGAAAAATCCATCCGAGTTAATCAGTGTTATTTAATTGCAACGGATTATATTGAGGGTGATCCTTGAAAAACTGCATCCGATATGAGATAGGCATGTTGTTCCAGTAATTTTCAAAAGCTGGAGCCCAAAACAAGTTGCATACTGAATTGAGCATGCAGACATGTGATTTTGCCCCTTGAATGGATTTATAGCGGACCTTATCTTCACCAAAGATATTATCTTTTGTACCAAAGGTCCCGGTTTCAGTATCCCAGTGCAGTAAGACGCGATTGATAACTTTTTGAGCACT
>JADGAT010000203.1 GCA_015231885.1 SAR324 cluster bacterium | reverse complement strand
ATTTGAGATTGTTATTTGATGATTATGACCCCTTGCAACCCAAAATTTATGGAATTTATCCATCACGGGAGTATCTTCCCCTCAAAATCTCTACTTTTTTATCTTTCTTGAAAGAATGGTTTGCGGATAATCTTGATTTATGAGCAAAATTTCTCAATGTAGCTAGCCCAACAAAGAGATCCAGTTGATTTTGACAGCCGAAAATTTTATAAAATTATTCAAAAGATTTTCAACTCATTGCC
Source organism: SAR324 cluster bacterium (assembly GCA_015231885.1). Taxonomy (GTDB): domain Bacteria; phylum SAR324; class SAR324; order SAR324; family NAC60-12. The sequence continues at coordinate 3,177 of JADGAT010000203.1, read as the reverse complement.
TTTTCAAAAGTGATGCGTTGCTGTCAAATCAACTGATCTAGGTCGTTGGAATTCTATCACTTATAAAAAGAGATTACTTGTCAATTTAATAGGAAAAGTTGTACCTTCAAAATGTGAAAACTTAGTTTTTTTCAAAAGTTGGGATGTATTCTATCCATTGCAAATAAGCAAAAAATTTTTGCAATGGTCCATGCCAAGACCCTGAACTTTAAGTTGGGGAGTAGTTAACTATAACGTCTTTTTAAAAAAATTTAGTAGAAGAGGAAAAATGAAATTAAGCAATATGAAATTAAAAAGTTTTTTATATATTTTAGTAATATTTATAAGTTTTGGATTAATTTCCTGTAGTGAAGATGATGATGATTCCACAACAACAGTAGCCACTGTTTCTGCTTGTTCAGGTACAGGTATTAATGGAAGTAATAAAATTTTGATCGAAGTAAATACTACATCTGAATGTGCCCAAACTTTAGCTGCTGGTACCGCTTACTATTATTATTTTACTGCAGTAGGAGATGTAGCACATAAAATTTCAGCAAAGAGCCTATCCCCATCAGGAACATCTTTGTCATTTGCCATTTATAGTGATCTATATGAAACTAATATCTCCACTACATCATGTGCTGGTGAGGCATGTACAACGGCAAATGCTCTGACTTCAGGAACAAGTTATTATTTTAATGTTCAAAATAACTCAAGTAGTTCTGCAACTGCAAATATTGTTGTTACGACTGAATCAAATTAAAAAAGATGATAAAGGTTACTGGACTCAAATAGAGTCATATATTCATAAGCATTCAGATGCAGAATTTAGTCATGGTTTATGCCCTGAATGTGCAAAAAAGCATTATCCTGATATGGATCTTCAATAAATTATTTTAATCGAAAAATGGAATTGAGAACGACTTGTACCATATCGATTTCTTCTCTTGTTCAGCATTGTAAATCAGATCAAAACAGTCAAAACGGGAATGGAAAAATCGTCACTTTCCTAGCGTTGTAAACCTTTCAAGTCAACAAATGTTAGGACGATTTCAATGAAAAATATAAGATCAACAAAATACATTTTAATTGGAGTTCTTGTTTTTTATTCCTCCTCCTTATCGGCTGAATGCATAGGTGTTGTTACGGCTGGAGGAGGGCAAGGTTTTTGGGGTGATGTAGAGAAAGGGGCTGAAAAAGCAGGAATAGAGCTGGGTATCGAGACAGTTATTCGAGGACCAGTTGATGAGGGTAATATTGAAGGACAGCGAGCGATTATAAAATCGATAATGAAAATGCAATGTAATGGTTATGTGATTGCTCCCAACACAATTGAGAGAAGAGAGGATGTTTCCCAATTAAAATCTAAAGGGATACCGACAGTATACATAGATAGAGATGTAGGAGGGGAGCGAATAAGTGTTATCAAAACAGAAAACTTTTCTGCAGGAGAACTTGCAGGAATAGAAATGGCCCAAGCACTCGGGGGGAGTGGAAATGTTGCGATTTTTCGAATGAATAAAGATGTCATCACGACGACTTTTAGAGAAAACGGTTTTATTAAAGGAGCAACAAAAGGAGGTTTGAGGATTATTGTAGATCAATATCTTGGAACAACGGTTGGAGAGGCAAGAGGGAAAGCCTCTGAAATTCTTTCTAAAGTTAATGGCATTGATGGAATTTTCACACCGAATGAATCGACTAGCCTTGCTGTGCTAAAATCTCTTCAATATTTTAAAAAAACGAATCAATTGATTCATATTGGTTTTGATGCTCACGACTCAATGATTAAAGCATTAGAAACAAAAAATATGTATGGATTTATAGTACAACGTCCATTTCAGATGGGGTATTTGGGAGTGCATACGATTTACCAATCCCTTCAGAGGAAAAGTATAGATAAGGAAATTGATACTGGAGTTATTTTTGTAAATCAAAAAAATATTTTTGACCCAGATATCAGAAAACTATTGAGTTTAAAAAACTGATTGATCAAAATGTCTCATTCCTAGAATTTTTTCCAAAAATCCTCCCTTCTCCGAATCTCGGTAAACAATTTTAAATTATGTTAATTGGCATTAAGATAACTAATTTTGATTAAAAAATAAGCAGGATTTCGGGGGAGTTAGGGAGGGTTTCGGGAGGTCGCGAAAAAGCCGTAAGGAAAACTTACTGCTGAAAAGTTGGCCCATAATAGATTGGAAATCCTAGTGTTTAAATTTCTGAATTTGAATGGAAGGTAGGTGTTTATAATGTTTGTCATTACCTGTCATTAAAGTGATTTGTTTGATAATCGCTGTTCCTCCAATCAAAGCATCGGCTAATTCCATCGAATGACTCAAACTATACTGTTCCACAAAAAACATGGCTTTAGTGGAAATTAATTCATCAATCTGAATCACTTTAATATTCAAGATGCTTAGAGCTTTCTTAAAAGCATTCAATTCTTTTTTATCTCTCACTCCCTGAACAATTTCCATATAACTCACTACAGAGATAGAAAATCTCTCTAATTCATGAAGAGTTTTAATTGCTTTTTGGTTCCCTCTGGAATACCAAATCAAAACATCCGTATCTACAATCAAAACTTTCTCCCACGTCTAATATTGCGAACGTAGCTCTTTACATCTTCCATGTCATTTCGGTCTTTCCACATACCACAAAATTCATTTTCTTTATTCTCTTGAGAAGAGTCCTCAATAGGAATAATTTTGGCGCAAGGTTTTCCATGATAGGTGATTATAACTTCTTCTCCTCTCATGGCGGTATCGAGAATTTCTTTGGTATGAAATCGGAGGTCTTTACTGGTGGCTTGCATCGGCATTCTCAATTATTAAAGTTTATACTATATAGTGTAAACTTTAATAATTTATTGTCAATTATAATTAAGTATATACAAAATAATAAGGGTCACCAAATTAATGCTAATAACATATATTTAAAAAGATTTACCGCGTTTGAGAAAAGGGAGAATTTTTAGAAAAAAATTATAGGATGAGACTATTTTTCATTATTCTTTTTATCCGTTCATAAGTCTCATGATTTTGCATTGACTAGAATCTTACTTACCGTTTGACAGATCTTTTCGATATTATAGGGTTTGGATATAATGTCATCACAGCCCCACTCTTTCATATTTTCTGGTGTTGCCAAATTAGAATATCCAGTAATGATGAGAGTTGGAATTTCCGGACG
>JADGAT010000202.1 GCA_015231885.1 SAR324 cluster bacterium | reverse complement strand
TTCGTTTTTTGGACATCAAATATTGGAGGAATGTAGAAACAAGAGGAGTTAATAGATGTTTTTTAAGGATTTCGTTGACAATTTCTGTTTTGACTAAACTGGAAATCTTGGCATCGGTTAAAACCATTTGCAGATCCTGAGAAGAAGCAAAAGATGCTGCTACTTCTGACAATTCCTGGTTGACTGTCTCTAGGTTTTTTTCTTTTTCTGCCAGGTTCAGCAGGGCTTTTGCATATCGTTTGGCAATGACAATCTGGCTCAAGGTAGCCTCCTATTTGGTTTTAATTAAGTTTATCCAAGAAGTTTTTGACATAAGCTTTATGGTGGGTGTCATCCGCTTTTTCTTTTACCAGTGTTTCCGCCATTTTTACAGTCTCTCCGGCAGTCCATTTTTTTAAATCCAGTTCAGCTTTTCGGTATTCTTGTTCGATGGCAACCTGAACCTGTTTTTTCAAGGACTCTGCCAGTTGTTTTCCTTCTTCAATGATGCGTTCTTTTTCTTTTTCTGCTTCTTTCTTTGCCTCTTCCACCATGGCTTGCGCTTCCTGTTTCATGCTCTCCATTTTTTGGCGGAATGTGTCTAATTCTTTTTCTGCTTGCTCTTTTGCTGCACGGACATCATCAAGACTTTTTTTGGTAGCTTGTGCTGAATTTTTCAGTCCGAGTGCAATGGGCTTTTTTGCAAAATAATATAAAATAGCAATCAACGCAACAAAGTTGATGACTTTAAAGAAGAAGTCCATTATTGGAGAAGAAGATCCTCCAGCATCTCCTGATGCGTATAAGGATGCTGCCGCAAAAAAAAGGAACGTGACTGAAATAAGGATAGTGGATACTTTTTTCATGGAATAAACCTGCAACGATGAATGACGGTTGGCGGTGACAGCCTCAGTTTAATAGTCGATTGGCAGTAATTTTTGCTAAATTTTCTGTCAGGGATTTCAGTTGATTTTTGGCAGTTTCGATTTCCTGTACCAAGGTCTTTTTGCCTTTTTCCAACTCTGCTTCACCAGCTTGTCGAACTTGTTGAATTAATTCATCTCTTTGTTTCTGTGCTTCTTGGCGTGCACTTGTATACGTATCGGAAACATCCATGCGAGCAGCATTCAATTGATTTTCATATTCTTCACGAAGCTTCGTGATTTCTACGTTAGCAGAAGCCGCTTTTGCTTTACTGTTTTCCGTGACCTTTTTACGATTTTCCAAGGTGCGGAAAACAGGCTGAAACAACAGTTTATTCATGATGAAGATGACGATCAATAATAAAATAAATACAACAACGGGGGTCGCTAGTTGGAGGTGGAGCAGCCCATAATCCATATTGAAGCCGAGCCACGCATTATCTACAATGATTTCTTTATTGGACATTGAATATTTTTGGAGAAAGCATTTAGTTGTCAAAACACAAATAAAAAGCACTCATTTGAGCAGTCAGATTTGATCAGCAAGCAATACCATAGTGATTATCATGCGTCAAGATTTTATTTATTCTGAAAAAAGTGTCATTCGGGGTAACAGAAAGTGGTTCATTGGGCAGAAGTTTTGGCTTGCTCTTCTTTGGGCAGGTGCAAAATAAAGGCTGTAAATTCTCCCTCTTGGCTCTCCGCATGAATGGAACCCTGGTGTTCCTGCACAATAATTTCGTAGCACAAGGAGAGTCCCAGTCCAGTACCAGAGCCAGTAGGTTTTGTCGTATAAAAAGGCTCAAAAATCTTATTAAGATTTTCCTGAGGAATGCCTTTTCCATTATCCCACACCCGAATTTCTATTTGATTGCCGAGTTCTTTTGTTGATATTTTGACAAGAGGAACATAGGCGTCATGGGCGTCTTTAAACTTTTCATAGGTGGCCCAAAGGGCATTGTTGATAATGTTTAAAAAGGCCCGGGAGAGGTCTTGAGGGATGATGTTAATCTGTTCAATCGCATCATCAAAGTCCGATTCAATCTGAACAGGAAAGGTTTGATCTTTGGCACGCATACTGTGATAGGCAAGATCCATGTATTCTTGCAGCAGGGGATGCAAACGGATGCGCTCCCATTCTCCCTGCCTACCCCTGGACTGGAGCAGCATTGCCTGAATGATTCCATCGGCTCGGCTGCCATGTTTTTCAATAGTTTGTGTTGAGGTATGGAGCATTTCCAGTATTTGATGGATTTCTTTTTTATTTTGATTTGTTTCTTCTTTTTCCATTTCTGCCTGCAGCTGCTGAACCAGTTCTTGACACATCTCTGCAAAGTTGTTCACAAAGTTCAGCGGGTTTTTTATTTCATGAGCAATTCCTGCCGTGAGTGATCCCAGTGAAGCGAGTTTTTCCTGAACAACCAGTTGTTTTTGAGTTTTACGGAGTTGTTCCAGAGATTCCTCCAATTCTTGTGTCCTTTTTAGAATACGATTTTCTAATTCTTCATTGAGGGTGTGCAATTCTTCTTCTGCACGTTTCCGCACCAGGATTTCCTGTTTCAATTCTTTGGTTCTCTTTTGGACTTCGTCTTCCAGGTATTGGTGGTAGTTGCGGTTTTCTTTCAGCAGCAAGGCATGCTCCCAGGCTTTGTTGATCACATGCACCACAACTGACATGTCAAACACCGGTTTTAGAATGAAGTCCCAGGCTCCGGAACGAGTGGCCTCAATGGCCGATTCAATCGTCCCTGCCCCGGAAATTACAATAATAGGAGTCTCTGGAGATTGATCCCTCACCTCGGACAACACTTGAAATCCATCAACTTCCGGCATATTCAGGTCCACTAAGATGATATCAGGGGTTATTTCATGAAATCGCTCCAAACCAATACGTCCATTTTCGGCTTCAATCGTCTCAAAGCCGCTGGCTCCTAAATAAATGGCCAGATTGGTACGAACCAGCTCTTCATCATCAATGATCAGAATGGTTGGTCTGCTATCTGCTTCCATTTGGCTTTTCCTGTGCAAGACGCACGATGGCTTCAACTAATGAATTCATATTTTCCACTGGTTTGTGAAAGAGTTCTGTTTCACTAATGCCAAGGTTCTGTAGTATTTCGGGCGGTTGATATTCTGTGGAGCCTGTACAAACAATGAATTTCATGTCTGGACGGAGGTCGTGCATTTTTAGGATGAGTTCATTGCCATCAATCCCTGGCAAGCGGATGTCGACAACAGCAACATCAATTTTTTGTAAGGACAGCGCATCAAGCGCTTCCTCTCCACTTGATGCAGAGCAAACGGAGAAACCTTCTTCTTCCAAGAAGATCACCAGATTGAGCAGAATCATTTCTTCATCATCAATGGCCAGTAAGTGGATATCTGAACGGTTCATGATGTCTCTTTGAGGGGGAGGGTGAACACTAAATTTCTTTTTCTGGAGAGGAGGCAGCCTGCTCATCCATTCCGCTCCCATTGCTTTCACATGTTACCATTACCATCTTATTTTGCAGGGTAAGGTTAGATGTAATTTGGGAAGTAAAATTTTGCTACTCTTTAGAAATGCTCAAAAAATAACTTAG
>JADGAT010000201.1 GCA_015231885.1 SAR324 cluster bacterium | reverse complement strand
TTGAGGTGGAGTACCAGATTTTTCTTAATAAAATCAGCGATAAATCGATTCACCTCACCTTAAAACGTATATGAGCGGAAGTTTTTTGTATTTTTCGAAATCTATATTCAAGGCATCTCCTTCTTAAAAAGTTCATGAAAGAGAAGAATAGCCTATCTTTAAACTTTTGTCAGGTTTATCATAGCTTCTTCATACAGTAGCGATTTTTCTGCAGCTAAAAAAATTGCCTTAGAAAGTGGGGCCTCATGAGAACGAACTGGCCAATCTGGATGATTATTTTTACTTTCAGTCTCTCATCCTGTCTCATTCACGAGATGGGAGGCTCTTTTTCGCATGAGCCGGAAGAGTTAGCAAACAAGGCGTCTTCCGGTGCGCAGTATCTTATTCAGCAAGCATTTCAGGATATCGAACCAGGACAATTAATCGATTACCACACTCATATTTTGGGGCTGGGAAACAGCGGAAGTGGAGCCTATGTCCATCCCAAACTGCAAAGTTGGAAGCATCCGCTGGATCGCCTGAAATTTAAAATATACACAAGTGCCGCAGGAATCGAAAATTTGAAGAGTGCGGATCAGGAATACATCCGGCGATTGGCGCAACTGATCCGTGCCATTCCGAATCATGGCAAATATCGAATTTTAGCGTTTGACCAGTTTTACAGTCCAGATGGCCGTGTCCATCCTGACAAAACAGAATTTTATATTCCAAACGATTATATCTTCAGGTTAGCGGTGCAGTATCCCGATGTATTTCTGCCGGTTATTTCGGTACATCCCTACCGCCCAGATGCCCTGGAAGAACTGGAAAAATGGGCACAACGGGGCATTAGCCATGTCAAGTGGCTGCCAAATGCCATGGGCATTGACCCGTCCGATTTCCGCATTGACCTATATTACCAAATAATGAAAAAATACAACATGGTGCTTCTCACCCACACGGGGGAAGAACAAGCCGTAGAAGCTGAAGAATACCAAAGACTGGGAAATCCCTTATTGTTACGCAAACCGCTTCAGCATGGGGTTCGTGTCATTATGGCACATTGTGCCAGCTTGGGACAATGCAGGGACTTGGACCATCCGGAGCAAAGAAAAATTGCCTGCTTTCAGCTTTTTTTACGAATGATGGAAGAAAAGAAATGGGTTGGCTTATTATTTGGAGAAATTTCCGCACTTTTCCAGTTCAATCGAGATCCCGCAGTCATTTCCACTATTCTACAGCATCAGGAGCTGCATCCCCGGCTGGTCAACGGAAGTGATTACCCTTTACCAGCCATCAATATGGTCATTCATACCAGAAACTTAGTATCGGCGGGCTTTATTTCCTCAGACGAAAGAAAATACCTCAATGAGATCTATTCGTACAATCCCTTATTGTTCGATTATGTCCTGAAACGAACCGTCAAACATCCGGAATCCGGACAACGGCTTCCCCGTACTGTTTTTCAAACAAATCCGGCCCTGGAAGGCTCTTTTTAAAGCAGAAAGTTATCAAAGTTGTCAGGAGTGATTTTATAAAATTCATGATCAGGATAAGCTCTAGAAAAGGTTTTTGAAAGTTTAGCCTTTGCTTTGGGATTCCATTTGAATTCATAAGCATCGATTTTCCCATTTCGTTCTTCCAAGTAGTCAATTTCCTGTTGGTCTTGCGTTCTCCAAAACCAGGAATTTACCCATTGCTGGGTGTAATGCAAAGCTTTCATGCGTTCGCTGATGAGATAATTTTCCCAAAGTGCTCCAATATCGGTTCTCATTTCAACCAAATTAAAGTTTGCTATCAACGCATTACGAATCCCGTTGTCATAAAAGTAAATTTTTCTGCTTCGCTTCAATTCTTTCCGAAGGTTTCGGTTGAATGCACTGAGTCGAAAAATCACAAAAGTTTTTTCTAATAACTGAATGTACTTTTCAACCGTTTGGTTGTCTAATCCGATGAATGATCCCAATTCATTGTATGACACTTCATTACCCAATTGAAAAGCAAGAGCTTGCATCAGTTTGAGGAGTTTTTCAGGCTTTTTAATGTTTTCCCACATCAATATATCTTTATAGAGATAGCTATCTGAAAGTTGCTTAAGCAGTTCTTTTTCTTGCCCCGGAGACGTTACCACTTCAGGATAAGAACCATAAACCAGCCGATGCGGTAAAAGTCTGATTTCCTCTAATAATCCATGGTGATTGACTAATTCTCCAAATGAAAGGGGATAGAGATGGTACTCCCATTTTCTGCCAGTCAAGGGCTCATTCGTTTGATTCGCTAATTCAAAAGCAGAAGAACCTGTCGCAATTAATTGGAGTTCAGGAATGTGATCAGTAATGAGCTTGAACTTGAGGCCAACATCGTTAATACGCTGTGCCTCATCAACCGCAAGTGTGTTATGGCCTGCAAAGAGAACTTTCATTCGGCTTGATGAACTATTTTCAAAAAGCCTTTGTGTATCGGGTTCATCCCCATTCAACCACAAAACTTTACCCTGTCCTTCAAAAGTTTGTTTCAATAATGTGGTTTTACCGGTTTGTCTGGCACCAAGAATGATCAGTGCCTTACCTGTTCCCAACTTTTTATGAATGTGGTTTTGCAGCAGTCTAAGAATCATTTTTTCATTATTTTGAGAATATAATCGCAAATATAACGGTTTTTATGCGATTATATTCAAAAAATCAATATATATTGGAGACACCTTCTCATCTGATACTGGAATTGGGACGGATGATCCTTGTACTTTTTATCCATTGTAAACAAGAGATTGAAATATCCGTTATGAAAGGCTTGACTCATTCATATTTTTTATCTATCACAAACACCCGATGGGGAAACAATAATTGAAATGGGGACATGGTCAAGTAGCGAGGGCATATGATTGTATCAGACCGTAAAAAGGACAAAACCTGTATCTTTGATATTGCTGGCGAAATTTCAGGTACGACTGCCCGCAATCAGCATCTTAACTCATACATCAAACATAGGCTGGAGAAGGATTCAATCACGGCGATTGCATTGAATTTGGAAAAAGTAGAAGCCGTTGACTCTTATGGATTAGGCGTTATTATCCAACTCTATAAATTCACCAAAAGCGAACAGCTGGGTTTTGTGCTATTTCACGCAAATGGTGATGTTTCTGCCATGCTGAACTTAAGCGGGCTCAATGAAATAACCACCATTGTGGATAGTGAAGAAGACGCTTTGGCTCATATTGCCTCCCTTGATGAATAAAACTCCCTACATTTTAAAAGTCCACGTGATCGTAGCTGTATCAAGGCTCTTGATCCATTCAAGTTATGTCAAATGAGTAGCCAACGAAGAACCTTCAACTGCATGCTGTACGTCACTAGTACCTTGTGTCTCGCGATGACATGCTTTTCTGAGGCAAAGAAATCATTCATTTTGTCCCAGGCTCCTGAAACGCATAAAGAGCCTGGATTTATTACAGAAAAAGGTCTATATCCAATCATACGTAATCATGTATTATAGGAAGCTAAATCTTTATG
>JADGAT010000200.1 GCA_015231885.1 SAR324 cluster bacterium | reverse complement strand
TATGACCGAAAACCCCTTTTTTTTTTTTTTTCGCTCTACCGGTTCTTTTCAAAGAAAATTGAAATGGAGTCTAAATGATAGCAGAGGAAATGGTTCAAGGGATCAAAGAGCATATTGAATACAAAATAACCCAACCAGCTTTCATCTTTAAAAGTGGAGAAATCTAAAATGACCAAGTATCTTGAAAAAAGCAGTCCGGTCCAACAAACAAGAACACTTAAAAAACAAATATGGTGGTCCAGGTTCATCTCAGTAGGGTTCGTCGGACTTCTCATGGTTCTATCCGGTTGCGCAACAATAGGCTCTGGAAACCTCATTGATTCTGGAGCAGTTAAATTGGAGACACAAAATTCGGAATCGGTTCGTTTTACCAATGTACGTGTTGTCAAGAACGATGATGGCTTTATGGTCACCGGGCACATCGGTGGACATGGCCGTACGACGGGTCCCAGTCCTAGAGGAAAAGTCAGTATCGAGGTTCTGAACTCAGCCGGACAAGTAGTCGCAAAAAAAATAGTTGATTTCAAACATCGTGTTCGGGACCGGAGTAACCATGGGCCTGATTTTGGTGAGTTTTCTTCCCACATCCATATTGTTCAGCCGGAAGGAGTTACGGTCCGCCTAAGCCACTTGAAGTCACATACCTATTAAACGGTTTAAAGTTGTGAGCAGCTTCATACAGTGGACTAGTAGTCCACTGTATGAATAGCTTTCAAAAGACGCCACAAGTAACAAATGCCATCGTTTACGAAACGCCATTATGTGGCCATAGTGAAGGATGGATTGAACATCTGTAGAACGACGGTTTTTCCTTTGCAGTAGAGAGCTTACGAATGATAAAGAATGCCGTGAGGGTTCCCAAATAAATCTAGTTTGTAAGGGGTTCCTTTAATTGTTCACAGGTTCGCCGAATAAGTTTTTAAACTGCCTCTTAGATAGTAATAGCGATTCATTTTCAACCACTGGTGTTTTTATGAAAGGACAGGAAGCAAATCGACTATTACATGAATTTCGAGATATTGGGTATGATTACAGCTCTGACCAAGATGTCGTACATATATGCCTACAGAAAATATCGAATTATTATACCAACCTTAATCCTGGTGGAAGCGTGCCTGCGAAAAAGATGGTAAGGCTTATAAATAAAGAGTACGGCACTATTTCAAACGATAGAACAGTTGTCTATTTATGTAAAAAACATGGATCTTTGAGAATTCTAAGGTTAATTCCTAACCGTATACAAGAACAATATGGCCTAGTTTCTTCTGGTTCCAGGTGGCCAGGGTTCATGCTTTTTACATATGGTCTATCATATAACAAAAAGGTCTTGGTAAGCACATGCAAGCTAACTCCACTACTATACAGTGGTCATGCTATGAAGAGGTTAATAGAGCGCCATAATTGTTTCGATTTCAAGTCCACGTTATGGTTGATGTTTAAATCTATCCCATTCTACATTTTTTCGTTCAAAGCATTTAGAGATAACAATCCTTCTGATGTTAAAACTCAACTGCTAATTCCTTTTGAGAATGGCCTTCTTCTTGGTCATACTGCTAAAAGTATTGCAAACTCGATAGATGCGGCAGTTAACATTGAGGAGTTCTCTTCTAATATACACGCATATAACAAAACGGATGAATATAAAGATGACCTATTCTATCAGGTGAAGTCTGAAACTTTATTTTTAAGAACCTTCATATCAGGCAATCTTCTACATAAGCACCAAAGACGCATATTTAATAGAATGAACTATCTTGCCACTGAAAACATGAGTTTGATATTAAGGTTTTCTGAGTCAATGATGTTTAAGCCTGGTCACTTTTCCAGGTACTTATCTTCACTAGAGTTAATGAAATTAAATTCTCTTATAGATGATTTCGTTCAGATCGTTATGTCTAATGATTACGAAACAGCGTGTAACAATAGGTAGGCCACGAACTTTAAGTCGGCAAACACAATCATGGTTAAGACCCGAATTGACCGCCTTCAAAGATTGGAGAGTGAACTGGAACGGATCATCGGCCAATGTGGCAACAACAAAATTGAACGATGCCGCATTCTGGAAGCCCTTGGAGATCATAATCAATGCACGGAAGACAATAATGGTGAGATAATTAGTATGAAATCACCACGTCAGCTGGTTTGATAATCATGGGATGGACCCGTGATTGTGCGCCCGGCGGAATCATCACGGACGCATTTCCCGGAAGAACCCGTTTTTTGGGCTCTTGTTATTTTTATCAGTGGTTAATGGGTGTTGGAGAGTTCCTCAGCTATCAGATCGTGCAATGGCTCATAACCAAAGCGGGGCAAGGGTCTGCCGTTGACGAAAAAGGTTGGCGTTTTGGTGACCTTCAAGCCAGCAGCATCCTTGAAGTCCCGCTGGATGATTTGGTCAATCCCCGGTGCGTTGATATCACGTCTAAGTTTTTCCAAGTCCAATCCATCAACGTTGCCGAGATAATTCCAGATCTTGAAAGGCTGGGGATTGGTATGTGATGCCCACTCTGGCTGAGATGCAAACATCATCTCCAAAGTTTCCCAAAACTTTCCCTGTTTTCGGGATGCTTCAAGAATCTTCACCATATGGTCCGATCCTTTGTGTACAGGGAGATATCGGATAAAAACTTTTAACTTTCCGGGATATTCGTTCATCAAATGCTCAATCAGAGGGTGGAATCGAGCGCAAGTCTCACAGCCCGGATCTAGGAACTCGACGATGCGGACCTTGGCATTGGTGTTACCCTTGGATGGCATGTCTTGACGGAAAAGTATGGACAGGTTAGCTGCGGCTTGTCCCTTATGTTTATCTGTTTGGACTTGATTGTAGTACCAGACGCCGCCGCCAAAGACCAGCGCCAGCACCGCCAGAGTGGAGATGAATATCGTCTTTTGTTTCATTATGAGTCTCTCTTTATGATTCGGATCAGTAACCCGGCAATAAGAATAAAGGATGCCAAGGACATGAGGGGGATAGTAAGAAAGCCCAGCAATTCAATGGTTGTTTCGGAACAAGGGATGCCCTGGGTGCATGGTTGCATGTTTTCGGGTATCAAGCCCCATGTCAGGGCTACATGGTAGAGTGCTACCAATCCACCCAGAATGGGAAGCGGGATAATGAAATGCGCTACCTTTTCATCCATTGGGAACATCCCCATGGGAAGGATGAAGACGAGAGGATACATGGCGATCCGCTGATACCAGCACAACACGCAAGGCGTGACCCCCATCACTTCGCTGAAAAAAAGGCTTCCCAACATAGATGTGACGGCGATCAACCAAGCAAAGAACAGGAGCATCCAACTGGCCTTGCGTTCTTGTTCCGTTGAATTTTCGGGGGGTAGTGATTGATCCGTCATGAAACCACCTCGATAAGCCACGGTTCAAAGCGTGCGTCTAGGTGATTAAAGAGCGGGGTTAACGTAACTATGCGCTCTGTCCCAGCAAGCAGTTCGATCATGAACTTTTTGGAGACTTGATCAAAGGCACAGTGGGAAATGATTGTGACCAAGGTAACTCTGAATC
>JADGAT010000001.1 GCA_015231885.1 SAR324 cluster bacterium | reverse complement strand
CCGTTCATTGTAGGTTGGCAAAAGTACGGAAATTTTTGGTATAAATGGATCTTTTGATTCAGTAGCTGGTGGGTTTTGCATTTTTAAAAAGCTTTATTGTTTTTTGAATTCCAAAGGATGCGATAGTAGTGGAGCATGCATCTTGGTTTTTGAAGGTGGCTTTGATAACTTAAAAAATTTGTTGATCATTATATATTTCTCCATAGAAGACATCAAACAAAAGTAAATGACAATCATAAAATTGATTCAGAAGGTATTTACCGCGGTTTCTACTTTGCAGGAAATAGGAGTGGTGCTGATTGGAAGCATGATCATTGCGGCAGCATTCACGTCTCCCATTTTTACCAATTTGGAAAACTTGGGTATAGAAGACTGGGATGAACACTTATTCTATCATGCCGTTCCTCACCGTACCTTGTTAGAATACAAGCAGATACCCCTATGGAATCCTTATTATTGTGGGGGTGGTGTCATGTTGGCTAATCCTCAATCCAGATTTTTATCTCCTTCGTTTGTTTTACTTCTTTTATTTGGCACAGTTGCTGGTATCAAGATGGAAATTTTCCTGCACCTTGTTATTGGCATGTTGGGCTGTTATTTATTGGGCAGATATTACAAACTGGATCCGCTTGTTGCCTGGATTCCGTCTTTTGTTTATATGCTCAGCAGTATGTATGCTCTTGCGCTGAGTGCCGGGATGAGTTGGTTTTTATCGGTGGCTTATGTGCCCTGGGCGATTTTCTGGTACGTCAGGAGCTTTGAAACACGATGGTGTATCATCTTGACCAGCTTAAGTCTGGTTCTCATTTTTTTTGGAGGAGGACCCTATACGCTGACGATCACATTATTATCTTTTATGGTCTACTCCATACTGGGTATTCGGCAGTATGGAGTCCTTAAAAACTTAATAATACTGGGAGGAGTCCTATTTTTTACAATATCCATCGGAGCAATTAAATTTTTCCCTTCTTATGACTTCATGAAAGCACATCCCCGTGAATTAAAGGACTATTCAGGATACAGCGTCGAGTCATTATACAATAGTCTGTTTGATCGTGAGCAGAGATTAGGTGCAATTCAAAAATATTTTGATGAAAAAACCCACAGTAAACCAGGATTTTGGTCTGGAATCAGCTATCATATGGATGAAAACGGGATGTATGTTGGTTGGATTGCTGGATTTTTATTCTTAATCGGGATGGGGGCGAACCTCTTCAGGCATTGGAAACTTGCGCTGCTGTTTCTAATTTTTTTGTGGTTGGGGTTGGGGAACCGAGCTTATCCCAGTTTGTGGGAGTTTTTACATCTTTTTCCTGTATACGATACGATGCGTGTGGCGCAACGCTTTCGCATCATTTTTATGCTATGCTTTGCCTTATTTGCAGGATTTGGTCTACAGGCAATAAAAACGTTTGTGGCGCAAAGACAATCCAAGGTAGTGGCGCATGGGGTTGTTGTGATGTTGATAGTATTTGTTTTAGGAGATTTGTTTCTTGTGAACAGAGGTACTTTTACTGATGCTTTTCCGATTCCTCCAATGACATTTGAAAAGCCTGGTGATTTTGTCCAAGTCACCAGCATACCCAAGTATGATGCAAAAGGAGTTTTAAAGGGAAAAGATCATGTATTCAGTGCTTGGAGTGCACTGTACCCTGCATTTCTCTTAAACATGGGGACGATCCATTATGATTGTTTTGGGAATCCTGATATCCCTAAAAATGCGATTCCTGCCAATAGCTCTGCTTATAGAGGAGAAGTCTTTCTGCAGGACACACAAGGAAATGTGATGATTGACGACTGGACACCAAACAGACTCAAAATTGCTGTGAATGTTTCTAGTACAGGATATGTGGTGGTCAATCAAAATTATTATTCCGGATGGCATGTTGATGATGGACGTCCTATCGAAAAATGGAACGGGCTTTTGGCAATAAAGGTTTCACCTGACGACAATATGATAGAGCTCTACTACCGTCCGGTCAGTTTTGTAATAGGAGCCTTGGTTTCTTTGTTGACGATAGCATTATTGGTACTGCTTG
Organism: SAR324 cluster bacterium; assembly: GCA_015231885.1. Classification (GTDB taxonomy): domain Bacteria; phylum SAR324; class SAR324; order SAR324; family NAC60-12. The sequence goes on along the minus strand of JADGAT010000001.1, from coordinate 288,084 downwards.
TATTTCTCAGGCATAAGGTTGCAGCTGCCTGCAAAAAGCTGGAAGCAATGGTGGGTTTATGAACAGAAAAGGCTGGAATCCTTTTTTACAAATAGGCCAATTGGATATAATGGGTAACTATCTCATTGGTTTGTTGGGATCTTGCAGATTCAGGGTTTTACTGATTAGTCTTTTCTTAGGATTGAATCTTTCTTTGAGCATCTCTTCCATTTTTCAAAAATCTATCACCTATGATGAATACGCTATTCTTCCACAAGGCCTCGCTGTCTTAAAAGCAGGAACATTTCAATTGGGCTCTGGGGTTCCCCATATGGCTGCTGTCCTTCCTGCCTTACCCCTTCTTTTTACTTCTGCAAAAATCAATACTCCCATTTTATCTTCTATAACGGATGTTTTTCAAGTAGGACACATATTCCTCGGGATGAACATAGAGCATTATCTTTTCTATTTTTCCATTGGTCGGTTGGTTTCTATTTTAGCCTTAGTTGTGGTGGGATTTCTGGCTTATGGTTTTGCAAAGAGTCTATATGGACCTTCTGCAGGATTGATTGCAGCAGTACTTGTGTTCATCTCCCCAAACTTGATTGCTCATGGACGTTTGGTCACAACAGACATTTACTTAACAGCAGCCATGATAGGGAGTCTTTGGGCTTTCAATTTTTTTCTAAAATTTCCAGGGGGAAAAAGTGCCATTGTTCTTGGAAGCGTGCTTGGGGTGGTCAGTGTATTCAAATTCTCCGGAATATTACTTTATGCTGTATTTCCATTAGTATTAGTTTTTTTATTTTTAAGGCGGCAAATATTTAGAAGCGCCGCGGATTGTTATTTTGTACTTAATAAAAAAACGATTTTTTGGAGCCTGGGAGTCATTTCGGTGGTGATGGTTACTATTAATTTATGTTACCTGTTTGATGGCAGTTTTTCGTTTCTGAGGGACTATCACTTCAAGTCAACCCCTTTTCAGATTTTTCGCAATATCTGGTCTGATTCGGTACCCATCCCTTTACCCTACTTTTTTATAGAGCAGATAGACAGACAATTGGCGGATACGGGAGGTTTTGCGTATCTTTTAGGAGAGTTTAATAATACAGGGTTTTGGAACTATTATTTGGTCGCTTTTCTCATTAAACTTCCCATTCCCACCATGTTGCTTTGCTTGTTAGCTTACTTGAGTAACTGGAAAATCGATGAAAGAGAAATTCCCATGCTAATGACAGCTTTGTTGTTTTTTCTGTTTTTCTCACTAGTCAGTCATAAAAACATTGGTTTGCGATATCTCTTATTCATCATACCTGTCATGGGAATATGGACTGGGCGAATTGTTCATTTTCCTGTGAATACATCATTCAGGGCACACTATTTTACAATCGTATCGGGCAGTCTCGGTATTTTATGGATTTCTATTATCTCGGTCTCCATCTGGCCTAATTATTTGCCGTACTTTAATTCACTCAGTGGGGGAGCTTCTCAAGGGCATAAGTATTTGTTGGATTCTAATCTGGATTGGGGGCAGGATTTGTTGTTTTTGAAAGAATATATGATAAAAGAAAAAATACACTCGGTTGATTTGGCTTATTTTGGTATGGTTCATCCTCATATCTATGGTATTCGCTTTAAACCATTGGGGGCTGAAAAACCGCAAAGGTATGTTGCGATCAGTGCAAATATCTTATGGGGAGGAACCCGTTTTGATGCTTCCAGTGGTCACAAAGCTGTTGAATTCCAAAAGCTTCAACCATCCGCTATTTTAGGTCACACTATTTATGTGTACGATACCCATGCACAACGTCCCAAAGACGAATAGAACTAATCCTTTTGCACAACAATAAATGTCAGTCATAAAGTCCATAAAGGGAATGCTGAATCCTACTTCTATTTTAAAGGAAGTCGTGCTGGCAGCAACGGTATCATTAGTAATTGCTGCAGCTTTTACTGCTCCTATTTTCAATAATTGGGAAAATTTAGGTGTAGAAGACTGGGATGAACATTTTTTCTTTCAGGCGGTTCCCCACCGTACCTTGCTGGAATACAAGCAGATGCCATTATGGAATCCGTATTATTGTGGCGGCAGTGTGATGCTGGCCAATCCTCAATCCCGGTTTTTATCCCCTTCCTTCCTCCTGATTCTTTTATGGGGACCCGTACTGGGTATTAAGATAGAGATTTTTCTACATTTTGTTATTGGCCTGCTGGGGGGCTATTTTTTGGCGAGGTCTTACCATTTGGATAAGCTGGTGGCATGGCTTCCGGCTTTTGTTTATATGCTGAGCAGTATGTTTGTTCTGCCTATTTCTGGAGGGATGACCTGGTTTTTATCGGTGGCCTATGTGCCTTGGGCGATTTTTGGGTATATGAAGAGCTTTAAGCAGCCGCGTTATATCATCTTGAGTAGTATATGCCTGGTGTTTATGTTTTTGGGAGGGGGGCCTTATGCTTTCACGATTACACTCTTGTGTTTTATCCTTTATACAATTTTGAATATTCCCAGGTATGGCATCGCTAAAAATGTATTATTGACCGGCAGTATTTTAATTTGGACTATATGCCTTGGGGCTATTAAATTTTTGCCATCCTATGATTTTATGAACACATACCCACGTCAACTAACGGAATATTCAGGATATAGTGTCGAGTCATTGTACGATAGCTTGTTTGATCGAGAGCAAAAATTAACAACAATCAAAAAATATTTTGATGAAAAAACGTATGATCAACAAGGGTTTTGGTCAGGATTGAGCTATTTTATGGATGAAAATGGAATGTACGTCGGTTGGATAGCAGGAGGTTTGTTCTTACTAGGAATAGGTTTGCATGGCATGCGGCATTGGCAGTTAGTGCTGTTATTTTTGATTTTTTTGTGGCTAGGATTTGGAGATCGTGCCTCTCCCAGTTTATGGCAGCTTTTACAACAGTTGCCTGTATATGATACGATGCGGGTCGCTCAACGGTTTCGCATCATTTTTATGCTATGTTTTGCTTTGCTGGCAGGAATGGGTTTACAGACAATAAAAAATTTTTTGCTACACAAACTCCCTGGTGTTTCAGCTGCTAATGGTATTGCTTTTATTGTGATTTTGATTCTGTTAGGGGATTTATTTATGGTGAACAGAGCCAGTTTCAATGAAGCTTTTCCAATTCCGCCAATAACAGGACAACGGTCCGATAATCAAACAACTTTTATACAGATCAGTAAATATACAAATTATGATAAAAATGGCTTTTTGAAGCCAAATGAACTCCATGTCACTAGCTCCTGGAGTGCTTTATATCCTGTCTTTCTTTTAAACATGGGGACCATTGATTACAATTGTTTTACTAATCCTGATATTCCTAAAAATGCGATTCCTGCCAACAATCCAAAGTATAAAGGCGAAGTCTTTCTTCATGAAGCAGAGGGGAAAGTAGAAATTAGTGATTGGACACCAAACAGGCTCAAAATTGCTGTGAATGTTTCTAATGCAGGATATGTGGTGGTCAATCAAAATTATTATTCGGGATGGCATGCTGATGATGGGCGCCCTATCGAAAAATGGAATGGGCTGTTGGCAATCAAGGTTTCACCTGAAGACAAGATGATAGAACTCTACTACCGTCCTGCCAGTTTTGTGATAGGGGGCATCGTTTCTTTACTGATGGTAGTGCTGTTGGTACTATGTGTTTTTTTCAGGGACAAACAGCCTAAAATATTGAAAAAAATATTTAGAAAGGAGGAAGAACCGGTCGAAGAAACAGGGAGCGTTTAGGAGCCATCAGCAGAATTTTGACGTATGGACCGTATGATAATAAAAGCATATGCGCCTGCGAAACAGATAATGACTAGCAGGGAAATCAAATTGAGCTGATTCGCTATTTTTTGTGTGGTGGATATTTCATAGTGGAAAGGCCGGAAGTTAACAAAATTCTCTGCATCTTTTTTTTGATCTACTGTAAAATGGTCACCGGGCTGACAGTGATTTTCTTCAGGATAAAGATAGCATGCTGGGTTTTTTATGTTCAACACGCCATTTTTCTCCGATAATGCAGGTCCCAAGCGTATCATTTTAAATGGAAGAAATTCCAGGCCAAATCCAAACATGGGCTCGTAACATAACAACTGGGAGTAACCTTTGGTCAGTGCGTCATTCCGGTTCAAGGGTCTGTGGGGTCGGCCCTGGCTGTCGGTATGGACAACGATGTGTGTGATTGCTGGCGGTTTTGCTTTTATTTTTGCATTGGCATGAGCTGCGACAATATTTTGAGGGTCATAGCTCTCTTTGTGATAAAAATCTCGCTCCGTAATAATATTTTGAATGATAATGAGTGCGATGCTTGTGATGACGACAATTCCGCGGTATTGACTGAAAAATTTGGTTTTTTCAATCGTAATGGCTGCCAGTAAAATAATTATTAAAATATAGATATTGAACCATCTCAATAAGTTGCTGAGGCTTTTGATGACAGGAGTGCTTTTTAAGACTTGATTCCATTCAGGAGAGTAATAGTTTAACAGCAGCGGAATCATTAACAACAGGACGATGGAAAATAGATATGAGCAAGGTTTGAGCTTGGTGTATTGTTGAATAACATTCCGAGCATGATGAATATTGAACATGAGTCCTAAGCCAATGAGAATAAAAGGAACGATGGTGATTCCATATTCAAATTCATGACGATTCATCAGCCATTGGGAGTTAGTCAGGATATTTTTGGTATTTACATAATTTCCCCCAACAGATAAAACTTCGCCAACTAAAAAAAGCAGTTTAGCTATTCCCTCAATACCAGGTAATAAGTAAGTGTCTCTGGGAAAATTTTTAAGGAAGGATAATGCGCTTATTAGTTTGGCTGCAGATAGGCATAGGCTGAGGGTGCCTGCCGCGCTCAATTTGATCAGAAACCATTTCGGACTTAGTGGCGAATTAGCGAAGGTTCCTAAAATCAGTCCCATTAAGATTACAGCGATCATGGAGGGGATGATCAATTGAGTCATGCCGGAAAGAAACATGTAACTGATCAGTAAAGCGCTGGCAACAATTTCTCCGCACAAATGCCATTTCCATAAATGACGTTTTTCCTGTACCGATTTGAGGAGGAAAAATGCAAGCAGGGGAACCAGCATGTATGCATGAAATTCCATATGACCGATAATGAAGCGGTGAGCATACAAACCATTAAAAAGAAAAAGAGTGCCGCCAAGTAAAGCTGTCCAGAAATGGGTGTTGAACACTCGCTGGAGCAGCCAGTAAAATCCCCAAAAACCTAAGGTTGCAAATATAACAAATGTAAGCTTCAGGCTGGATAGCGGATCAATAAAGAAACTAAAAAATTGTGCTGCAGAAATATAAAAAGTGGCAGGATTAGCAAGCAATGGCATGCCGCCGCAAAAAGAAGGAGTGAACCAGGGAACAGAGAAGAAATCGTTGTTCAAAAACCAGTAGTACCCGTCTAATAACAATGGCAGATTATAGGAATGATCATGCCCTAGTTTTCCCTGTGAATTGGGCAAAAATTGGCTAAAAATCGAATAGTGAATAATAATTAGAATCCAACCAAGGACTGGTATCAGGAGTTGATTTTTTAGTGCAGATTTCAAGATGATTTAATGGACTCGTGAATGAATGTGCTAAAGGAAGACTGTTTCAATGATTTTTTATTTGCTGTTATGAATAACCTTAAAATAGCATAGTCTAGATAAAGAATTCTAATCTTATAGGCGGATAAAATCAACATTTCAGAAGAATATGTTTCAGAAGAGATTTCATTTTGTTGAGAATCATTATTTTAAGTTCCTCTGCTTAGCTTGTATCACGCTGATTGTTTACTACCCAGCAATTCAAGCAGAGTTTATATGGGATGATTTTCATTTTTTTATTAATGACCCGTTAATTGGCTCGGCTGATGGGTTGTGGAAGATTTGGTTTGATCCTGGAACAGATGGTTGGAATTATTGGCCTATCACTCGAACGGCTTTTTGGATACAGCGCCAATTGTGGGATTTGCAGCCTTTGGGATATCATGTGGTCAATATTGTATTCCATTTTCTCAATGCCACGGTTCTCTGGCTTGCTTTGAAACGATTCCAGATCAAAGGCGCCTGGCTGGTGGGACTCCTGTTTGCGATCCATCCCGTGCATGTTGCCTCTACTGCCTGGGTCACGGAGTTAAAAAATACTCTTTCGGGCTTTTTTTACCTTCTCTCAATTTGGAGCTTTATCTATTTTGATCACAGGAAAAAATGGCATTGGTATTTCATTTCTTTGGGGTTGTTTGCTTGTGCATTACTGAGTAAATCAACAACAATTATGCTTCCTGTGCTGTTAATCGCTTCTCGTCTGTGGTTTCAGAGGGAATGGCAAAAAAAAGACATCCTGTGTCTTATTCCATTCTTTTTACTTGCCCTGGGATCGGCTTATGTGAGTATCTGGTTTGAATCGCAGTACATTGGTACACGCACAGCAGGATTTTCCTTAAACTGGATAGAAAGGATACAGGTTGCGGGCCATGTCCCTTTCTTTTACCTGGATAAACTGTTGTTCCCTTATTCTTTGATTGCCGTTTATCCGAAGTGGAAAATAATGATGACTCAGCTGTCACTTTATCTTCCGATTTTGGCATTGGGAGCAGGATGTGCGATCACTCTTTGGCGATACCAACAGTGGGGTCGCCCTGTTTTTTTAAGTGTGGGAGCATTTATCGTTACGTTATTTCCGGTATTGGGATTATTGAAGATATCAGGGTTTACCATTACCTATGTCTGGATACACCATGCCTATTTGCCAAGTGTGCCAATTTTTATTTTGCTGGGTTCGTGGGGGATGCTGTTGCGTGATTATTTTTATCAATACTCTGTGACTGCCGTAAAAATGCTTCCTGAGGGGATGGGTATACTCTTCTTTTGTGTATTGGGGATGCTCACCTGGAATCAAGTACATATTTACAAAAATGAAGAAATCTTGTGGAAGGATGCGGTGAAAAAGACGCAATCTTCCTGGATGGCTTTTCAGAATATGGGGATTGTGTATCGACAAAAAAATGAAACAGAGAAAGCCTTAGAGTACTTGAATAAAGCTTTGCAGATAGAAGCCCACCGAAGTTCGACTTATTACCATCGTGGTGGGGTCTATGTCAGCCTTGGACAATATGAACAGGCCATTGAAGACTATAACAAAGCAATCAGCCTCACTTCAGACGTCGCGGATTATTATAACGACCGGGGTATTGCCTATCATAAGCTGCACCAGTATGAACAGGCCATTGAAGATTATCATCGTAGTATCGAACTCGATGCAGATAATTCCTCCTACTATAACAATCGAGCCAATATTTATTATAAATTCAAGCAATACAAGGAAGCAATTGCTGACTACAGTTATGCGATTGTGCTCAAAAAGGATTATATGGAGGCCTATAAAAATCGAGCGACAGTATATCTCGATCTCAAAGAATATGACAAAGCATTGCAGGATTTAAATTATGCGTTATCTCTTGATCCTAAAAGCTCAGAGGCCTATAACACAATTGGGGCTGCTTATCTTGGACTCCAAAAATACGAACAGGCTATTGAATCTTTTAATGAGGCATTTCGGTTGAACCCTGCTTTGGCGATGGCTAAGAAAAATTTGGCAATAGTCCATAAAAAAAGAGGTCTGCATCTCGCTGAATTGGGACAGTATGAACAGGCTTTTGAGGATTTGACAGAGGCAATTCGTCTTCAACCTGACTTGGCTGAGGCTTACGATGCCCGGGGTTTTATATATCGAGTCATCTTACAAAATAAAGAATTGGCTTGCCAGGATTGGCAAAAAGCCTGTGAATTAGGAAATTGTAATAATTTTCATTTAGCCAGGCAAGAAAAAAGTTGCCCCTAACTGGCCTCTTTTTTGCTTTCCTTTCTCGATTAATGGCCTGGGATTTATGTGGGGCATCATCTCATCCATCCATGAATCACTTCGAAATTGCTGCAAAACTACCACCTGGTCGATCAAATCATGTTGTCGAAAAGCCAAAGAACGATACGAATAGGAATCCTGCTACTTTTTTTGTTTAGTGCAATAGGGTGTGTCAAAGGAACTGCAGATTTTGATGAAGAAGCTCCGAAACCGATCCAGGAGTCAGAATCCATAGAAGTCGTCACGACCACAACAACGACCACAACAACCGTTTCGCAAACTGTATCTTCCAGCCTGGGTACAATGATTGACAGCATTGAGGCCCAGTATTCTGTTAGTACAGGAGCTACATTAAATTCGCCTATCAAAATCAAGTTCAACCGTACAATGGATGTTTCCAGTGTCAACAGCGCAGTTTCAATGAATGTGGAAAGCAAAGTGATTGAACTCAGTCCCTTGACTGGTGGTCAAACGGCTGATACTTTTTTGTTTCAGCCAGCAGAGCTTCTTCAATTAGCAACTAACTATGCAATCATTGTCAGCACTGCTGCTATGGATAGGCAGGGAAATTCTTTGTCTGAGTCTGCCGCTGCTGTTATTACGACAAGGAGTATTGATATCTATTTGTCACCAGACAATACGGGTATGTTCAAAATTGGGACAACACTGTGCTGTGCAACAACGATCAACTCAAATTTTTTAATAAATACCGATGATTTGGTTATATCAGCAGATGGAAATATATATCGATATCAAAATAATGGCAGTGGAAGCTTTTCGTCTCTTGGTTTCAAATCATCGGAGACAACAGCTCCTTTCACTGCGGTTGTCAGTGGGGACGTTGACCGTGATGGCCTTGATGATATAGTTTTTACTGTTGACAGAGGAAATGATGCTGTTCATGTTGCTTCCGTATTGAACCAAATGGACTTGACCTCAAGTAATCCTTTTACTTGGACCGATACAGATAGTATCTACACAGTTGCTTCTACCATGAATGATATTTCTCGTCTTAGCAGTGAACTGGTATCCATCGATGTGAATAATGACGGCAATATGGATTTATTGATTGCCGATGTTGATGTCAACCAGCCCTCCGTATTAGTGCTGGGAGGAGCTGGTGGAGGTCAGTTTGCAATCAGTGAAAAACTTTCATTAGCTACTAGTATTATTCCTGCAGGCATGGCGGCTACAGATTTTGATCGGGATGGTGACCAGGATATTGTGGTTGCTTCTGCGACAGGAAAAAATATGGTTTTGTTCGAAGGAAATGGATTTGGAACATTTATTCAGACTTCTACTATTGCTCTGAGTAATATGAGTCCCAATCATGTCGTTGCTGCAGACTTTGATGGTGACAACGATCCTGATTTTGTGTTTTCTGACATCGCTAATAACCAAATCGTGTTTTTGTTAAACGAAGGCAATGCTTCTTTTAAGTTATTGAACCAAATTACAGTAGGGCAATCTCCTGGAGCACTTGTCTCCAGAGATTTTAATGGGGACGGCTTGTTTGATATTGTGGTGGTCAATGAAGATGATAATGAGATCACCATTTTGTTGGGAAATGGCAATGGTGGTTTTGCAAAAAAAGAAAGCCTGGCAACGGCAGAATCTCCAAAACAATTGTTAGTGGCCAATTTGAATGATGATTCTATTGATGACTTGGTTGTTACTTCAGCTGGAGATGTAGGATTTTTTTTTGGTACAGGTAATGGGGCGTTTTCTGCGATGAGCAACATGGCAGTAGGCAATAGCCCTTCTGCATCAGCAGTTATCGATATTAATGGAGATTCGATTCTGGATGTGATCGTCAGTAATCAGAATGATGATGACCTCTCTCTCCTGATTGGGAATGGAAAAGGAGGTTTTTCCCGGCAGTCGGATTTGAGTTTAGCCACATCAAGCAGTCCTGTTGATATAATTGTTGGAGATTTTGATAATGATCAACAAAAAGAAGTAGTCACTCTGAACAAAGACGATGATACTATTGCTTTTTTGAATGTCAGTGGAGGTCAATTGCAATCAACGTTTACTGTTGTTTTGACAGGAGATACCCCACAAGGTGGAGTGGCGGGTGATTTTAATAATGATGGCTATTTGGATATTGCCATTGCCATGACAGGTTCTAATCAACTGAATATTCTTCTGAACTCAGGAGGAGGATTTTCTGCACTCAATCAAAGTTTAACCACAACTCCTACAAAACCTGTTGCTTTGGCAACGGGACATTTTAATTCAGACGATAATCTCGATATGGCTGTGGTCAATCAGAGTGACAAAACCGTCTCCATTTTCTTTGGGACTGGCACAGGGCAATTTGCATCTGCTCAAACACTTGACCCAACCGCTGTCCAGGCTACAGGAATTTTGACAGATGTTGCTCTGATTGAACAGAGTGGCCGGGTAACAGCATTGGCCGTTACGGATTATAGTGCGAGAAGTGTGCTGCTTTACACAAATGATGGAGGGACTTTTTCCTATAGTTCTACGCTGAGTGTCATCTCACCACCCGATCATGTTGTGGCAGAAGATCTTAATGGAGATCAAGTTCCTGAATTGATTGTGACAGCAACTAATTTTTTATTTATATTTTCTGATACAGGTTCTCAGACATATACAGCATCGAGAAGGGCTTTTAATCTGGGCATCAACCCGAAAAGTCCAATCATCGCAGATTTTGATGGTGACTTGGCTCCTGATATTGGAATTGCTGATCAGCACAATAATGAATTTTCGATTTTACTGCAGCGTTAATTGAAGAATACAAAATGTTAGTTTTGAACCATTCTATCAAACACATCTATTTTATTGGAATTTGTGGCACCGCCATGGCTTCTCTAGCAGTCCTCTTAAAAAAGCGAGGCTATCATGTGACCGGTTCCGATAGCAATGTCTATCCGCCAATGAGTATTTTTTTGGAGCAGCAGAGCATTGATGTGTTGGATGGGTATAAAGAGGGAAATCTGCACAATGCACCAGATTTAGTGGTTATTGGGAATGCCCTTTCCAGGGGGAATCCAGAAGTGGAAATTGTCTTAGAGCAAGGAATTCCTTATATTTCAATGGCAGAATTGTTGAAAGAATTTTTTATCCGAGGAACCACCTCAATGGTAGTGACAGGGACCCACGGGAAAACCACCACCACTTCTTTACTGGCATGGATTTTTGAATGTGCTGGTAAGCAGCCAGGCTTTATGATTGGAGGCATTCCTGAAAATTTTGGTACCAGCTGTCAGCAAGGCGGAGGTGAGTTTTTTATTACAGAGGGTGATGAATATGATACGGCTTTTTTTGATAAGCGCTCCAAATTTTTTCATTACCAGCCTCATCAACTCATTATCAACAATATTGAATTTGATCATGCCGATATTTTTGATTCATTAGAAGATATTTTGCGTGCATTTCGGTTAATGTTGCGTCTCGTGCCTAGAAACGGCCTGATTGCTGTCAATGGTGATGATGATAATGCAATGAATGTGGTTCAATCTGTCTATTCTCCTTATGTCACATTTGGATTTGGAAAGAAGTGTGAGGCACGTGCGATGGATTTGCAAACAACGTCAGAAGGCACAACCTTTCATTTAGAATGGCCCAACCATTGTGACAATACATTCCATATCCCCATATTTGGTCAGTACAATGTGCGTAATGCGATGGGATCAGCAATCCTGGCGTTGCATAATGGAATTGTTGTGGAGGTCATACAGCAGGCATTTGACCAGTTTTGTAATGTGAAACGCCGTCAGGAGCTGCGCGGTGTTTGCAATGGTATTCATGTTTATGATGATTTTGCCCACCATCCCACTGCTGTTCTGGAAACAGTGCGGGCTATTCGTCAAAAGCATCCTGAGCAGCGTTTGATTGCCGTTTTTGAACCTCGCAGCAATACCAGTGTTTTGAATATCCATCAGTCCGCATTGGCAAACTCTTTTGAAGCAGCCGATGAGGTGTTACTGGCCTACCCTCACCGGATGGACCAGATTCCCTTTGAAGAACGCCTTGATGTTGGAAGGGTTGCTGAAATGATAAAAAAACAAGGAAAAAATGCTCTGGCTTTCGAAGCAGTTTCCCTTATTGTGGATTATTTGTTAAAATCTGCTCAACCTGATGATGTGATTTTGGTCATGAGCAATGGCAAATTTGATAATATCCACCAAACTCTTTTGGACAAGTTCTCCTCTCCTGCCAATTGATCCTCTCCACTATTGACAGTTGTAGCTGATTTGACTACATTTTCAGTGGATGTCATAAACAACTACCTCAAACTTTACTCCACTCTATTGATGAGGAATACGATGCCTAAGAAAAAACGTGAGCAAGTCGGCTTTTATACAGAGGATGAACTGCAGCCCCTCCAAAATCGAAATGTGCAAATTCCTTCATTGTCTCATGTCTGTATTGGACGTGAGGTTCCACTAGAAAATATTGGAACAGGGGTGGTGCTACATCCATTTTGTAAAATTATCGGCGATAAAACAAAGATCTATTCTAAAGCGCAGGTTGGTCTGAGAGGTCCGGTCACTTTGGAAAACAGTATTGTTGGAAAAGAGTCTGTAATTGGGAGCCAGGGGCCTGTGACTTTAGTGGACACGGTGACAGGGCCAAAAACGGTGTTAGGGAGTGGCGTTGCAGAATCAGCAGTTTTTTTGGGAAAAGAGACGGACATTAATGACTTTTCGACTGGGCTGGGGTTTCGAACACGCAAGGGCTCTCTTTATGAGGAAGATTCCTCTTCTGCTCAGCATACGGATACCAAGATGACTATTTTATTTCCCTGGGTGACGCTGGGGAGTAATATTAATTTTTGTGATTTGATGCTAACCGGGGGTGTTGGCCCAAATTTAGGAGATTTCACAGAGGTGGGCAGTGGTACCATCCATTTTAATTTCACCATCCGTGGAGACAAAGCCACCGCATCTTTATTGGGGAACGTACCAGAAGGAGTTTTCTTAAGAAAAGAACGTTTATTTATTGGAGGGAACAATAGTTTGCTTGGTCCCTTGCAGGCTGATTTTGGGACATTGACTGCAGCAGGCATCAGGGCCGCTGGAGTTTTAAAAAACGGACTGAATTTAGGCAGAGGCCTGCCGTTAGGCCATACCGATTATGATCCTCGTATTTTTTCCAGGTCAAAAGAGGTGATTGGGCAGCAGGTACATTATATTGGTCAACTGGCGGCTTTGTACCACTGGTATCGTGAGATCCGATTTCAATTAGCACAATCGAATCCTGAACTTTTGGAACTCTATCAGGCTGGGCAGAAAATGGTTGTATTGAATATAATGGAACGCATTGCCCAGGTAGGCCGTTTTGTAGAAGCCCTGGAGTCCTCCATTCACATCCTCAATCAACAAGCACTGCCTCCCCGCCATGCGATCGAAGAGCAGCAGGCTTTGCTGGATCATTGGCCACGATTGAAAGAGCACCTAGAAAATTATGAACAGCATTTTTGGGAAATCCCTTCTCTTTTATCCAACGCTTTGGAGGAAAGTGCGGCACAACATAGTCCGCATTATACACAAATTGTCCAGAATTTATCGGAGGACAGCGCCCGAGTCGGGAAGTCCTGGCTGGATTCGATTGTTCATCGCTGCGAAATTTTTTTTAAAAGTGAGTTGAAAATAGAACACCCTAGAGATGACAAGTGAAACAAATTTTGTAATTATTTGAAAATTTATCCAGCTCTGACTTTATTCTTTCCGAAAATCAATATAGATTCTCTGTAATATTCACCTACTCTACTTATTTCAGTTATTATAAAAAATTATGCCAAAACGCACAGATATACAATCTATCCTTTTAATTGGCTCTGGACCGATTGTAATTGGACAGGCCTGTGAATTTGATTATAGCGGGACACAGGCGTGTAAAGCATTAAAAGAAGAAGGATATCGGGTTATTTTGATCAATAGCAATCCTGCTACCATTATGACAGATCCTGATTTAGTGGATGCCACTTATATTGAGCCCATTACGGTGGATGCGCTGGAAGCAATTATCAAACAAGAGAAGCCCGATGCCATATTGCCAACCATGGGGGGGCAAACCGCATTGAATATGGCAATTGAGCTCCATGATACGGGAGTGCTGGAAAAGTACAATGTGGAACTCATTGGTGCAAAAATTCCTGCAATCCACAAGGCCGAGAACCGTGAGGCTTTTATACGGGCGATGAACAAGTTGAATATACGTGTGTCCAAAAGTCGAATAGTCCATTCTTTGGAAGAAGGATTGCAAAGCCTTGAAGAAATAGGACTTCCTTTGATCATTCGTCCTTCCTTTACATTAGGAGGCTCCGGAAGTGGGGTTGCCAGAACAAAAGAAGAATTTCAGAAAATTGTGTCAGACGGGTTGAGTATCTCTCCAACCACAGAAGTGCTAGTGGAAGAATCCATTTTAGGGTGGAAAGAGTATGAATTAGAAGTGATGCGCGATTTAAAGGACAATGTCGTCATTATTTGTTCTATTGAGAATTTGGATCCCATGGGAATTCATACAGGCGACAGTATTACGGTTGCTCCTGCACAAACACTCACGGATGTAGAATACCAGCACATGCGTGATCTGTCACTGCAGATTATTCGTGAAATTGGAGTCGATACAGGCGGATCAAATATCCAGTTTGCTGTCAATCCAGCCAATGGAGAGATTGTTGTGATTGAAATGAATCCCCGTGTGTCACGAAGTTCGGCTTTAGCATCCAAAGCAACCGGTTTTGCCATTGCAAAAATTGCGGCTAAATTGGCCATTGGTTATACGCTGGATGAAATTCCAAATGATATCACCAAGAAAACCCCTGCTTCCTTTGAGCCGACGATCGACTATGTTGTCACAAAAATTCCCAGGTTTACTTTTGAGAAGTTTCCACTCAGTGATTCAATGTTGACAACACAGATGAAATCAGTTGGAGAAGTAATGGCCATTGGGAGGACATTCAAGGAATCTTTTCACAAGGCACTGCGTTCCTTGGAAAATGGGGCGGTGGGGTTGGATGAACCAAAATATGAGGATTCGACTCCTGAAGCGATGGAAGTGTTTTTAAAAGAAAGACTGTCCTATCCAACGAGTGAGCGTATCTGGTATTTAGCCGATGCTATGCGGAAGGGATGGAGCGATGAAAAACTCTTTGAATATTCAAAAATTGATCCCTGGTTTTTGGCACAGATTCGTACATTAGTGGACCAGGAACAGCAAATTTCCTGCAACACTCTCGCTAATATCGAACCGGGTGCATTACGTTTCTGGAAACAGTTGGGTTTTTCTGATGCACGGTTGGCTAAATTGCTCAAATGTAAAGAACCAGAGATTGCCCAAAAGCGCAAAGAATGGAATATTATTCCTGTGTTTAAGTTGGTCGATACCTGTGCTGCTGAGTTTCCTTCAGAAACGCCTTATTTTTATTCAACCTATGAGGAAGAAAACGAGTCCATCCCTTCTACGAAGAAAAAAGTCATTATTTTGGGCAGCGGCCCTAATCGGATTGGGCAAGGAATTGAGTTTGACTACTGTTGTGTGCATGCTGCATTTGCTGCACGTGAAAAAGGTTATGAATCCATCATGATCAATTGCAATCCGGAAACAGTCAGTACTGATTATGATACTTCAGATCGGCTCTATTTTGAGCCAATTACTTTTGAAGATGTGATGCATATCATTGAACTGGAAAATCCGGCTGGTGTGATTGTGCAGCTTGGAGGACAAACTCCTTTAAAACTGGCGAAGCAATTGAAAAATGCGGGTGTGCCCCTGTTGGGAACCTCTTTTGAAAGTATAGATCGCGCGGAAGACCGCCAGTTGTTCAAAGAACTGCTGGACAAACTGCGGCTCCAGCAGCCTCCTAATGGAACGGCATTTTCTCTGGAAGAAGCATATCAAATTGGGAGAAGGATTGGCTATCCCGTTTTAGTACGCCCTTCGTATGTTTTAGGAGGACGCGCCATGATGATTGTCTATTCAGAAGAACAATTGGAAGGTTATTTTAATGAAGCTGTGCAAGTGTCTCCGGAGCATCCAGTCTTGATTGATAAATTTCTGCTGAATGCGGTAGAAGTCGATGTTGACTTTCTCTCGGATGGAAAAAGTGTGGAATTGGGAGGAATTATGGAACATATTGAGCAAGCCGGTGTTCATTCGGGTGACAGCGCCTGCTCCCTTCCGCCTCATGAGTTGAGTCAGAGCATTTTGGATAAAATAGAACAGCAGGGCAAAGCGCTTGGGCTGGAGTTGGGTGTTGTGGGGTTGATGAATATCCAGTTTGCAGTGCAAGGTCAAGAAATATATGTAATTGAAGTGAATCCGCGAGCCTCACGGACGGTGCCGTTTGTCAGTAAAGCAATTGGAAAACCTTTAGCAAAATATGCGACCTATCTCATGTTAGGAGACACGTTAGAAAGTCTAAATTTCTCATATCACCCTCCTCCTTGGTTTGCCGTGAAGGAAACGGTGTTTCCGTTTGCCAAATTTGCGGGATCTGATACGGAACTCGGGCCTGAGATGAAGTCAACCGGAGAAGTAATGGGATGGGGAGAAACATTTGAAGAAGCTTTTTTCAAAGCCCAGCTTGCCGTATTCAAAGATATTCCTAAAAGAGGTTATGTATTTATTGGGGTATTGGATAAGGACAAGCATGCGATGGTTTCTGTTGCTCGACAACTGATTGCTGTGGGTTTTAATATTTTGGCAACACCTGGAACTTTTCATATCCTGGAGTCGGAAGGGCTTAAAAACATCAAAAGGGCTTATATGGATGTGAAACAAGAAAATAATATATATGACTACATGCATCGCAAAGAAGTGGCACTGGTCATCAATACAACAAAACCAAGAAAACGTTTTGTTGATCATAAACATCTACGCCGCCTGACATTGCTCTATGAGCTGCCTTATTGTACGACCACACAAGGTGCAGAGCATTTTGCCCGCTCCATGACCATGCTGAACAAAACCGAAGGTTTGGTCTATCGAGCCCTGCAAGGTTAAGAGCATTCAAAAATTTACCGGGTTATAGAGATGGTGTGGTGCAGGATCAGCAACTGGTGAAAAGGGACCATTGGCTGCTGCTAATAGCGATTCACAAGATCTAAAAAGCAAAAAAGGAGAAAAACAAGAGTGCAGAGGTTTGAAAAATCGCTCCGCACTCTTTTGGGTAGGTTTTCTACTTTTAAAGTAGAACCGTTTGACAAAATATTACTTGCGGGATTCCATGTATTCAATCAGGTCAACGAGACGGCAGGAATAACCCATCTCATTGTCATACCAGGAGATCAATTTAAAAAAGTTTTCATTCAAAGCGATTCCGGCAGTAGCATCATAGATCGAAGAATTTTCGCAACTGATGAAGTCTGTAGATACCACAGCATCTTCAGTGTATTGCAAAATACCTTTCAATGGACCTTCTGCTGCAGCTTTCATTTTTGCATTGATTTCATCCAAAGAAGTTGACTTACTCAAGCGTACCGTTAAATCCACACAAGACACATCTGCTGTTGGTACGCGAAATGCCATCCCAGTTAATTTTCCTTTTACTGCAGGAATACAAAGCGCTACGGCTTTTGCTGCACCAGTGGATGCTGGAATAATATTGGAAATAGCACTACGTCCGCCACGCCAGTCTTTTTTAGAAGGACCATCAAGGGTTGGCTGAGTTGCAGTGGCCGCATGAATGGTTGTCATCAATCCTTCTTCAATGCCAAAATTGTCCAACAACACTTTGACTATAGGAGCCAGACAGTTGGTCGTACAGGATGCGTTAGAAACGATATTGTCCGTACTGGGATCATAGGTTTCGTTGTTCACTCCCATCACAACGGTTCGGATTTCCGGAGATTTGGCCGGGGCAGAAATAACCACTTTTTTGGCTCCGGCATCCAAGTGCTTTTGTGCACCTTGTGTATCAGTGAAGATTCCTGTGGATTCGATAACATAGTCAATACCTAATTCTTTCCATGGCAAATCACCAGGATCTCTTTCTGAAAAACATTTAACGGTTTTTCCATTGGCGATGATATTACCACCTTCTGCAGAAATATCAGCGGCAGCACGCCCGTGCGTAGAATCGAATTTTAACAAATATGCCAGCGAGTCTGCTGGAACTAAATCGTTAATTGCAGTGATTTCTACATTCGGATTGGTCATTGCTTTTCGAAATACTAAACGTCCAATACGGCCAAAACCATTGATAGCTATTTTAATTGGCATATATTCTCCCATTTATTACAGGTTAAATTGATGAGTTGATTTGAAGTTGTCCTTTGCCCATGATCAACAAATAATCAAAGGTTTTATACACCGGATACAGGACAAGTTTTCCGGTATGACAATCTTTTGTGAAAATTGCGTATAAGAGTTGCCTTCTAGTCAGAATTGTGACTTAGTGTTTTTCTAATTATACTTGAACGGGTTAGAATTATGTTTTCGGAAGCTTACCATTTGCCATTGCGAGGAGCTTGCTTTAGCAGATGGGCACTCCCCCCTTGTTCGCAATGACGAAAAAGTAAAATTGCTACTCGTTGACAGTATAATTAGCTAATCGTTATATTTAAAGCACGTTCTGAAAAAGTCAACCCCTTTTTAGACAATTTGGCTTCGATCTAATATTCCCCGCTCAGCCTCTTGAAGCAACGCTTGAATATTTTCATGATATTCTGCCACACTTGACCCATTGTCAAATACTGCACTTCCGGCGACTAAGTTAGTTGCACCAGCTGAGACAGCCCTACGAATGGTACTGGGCTTGATTCCTCCATCTACCTGGATCGGAATAGAGAGACCCTGCTCATTGAGCTTGTTAGCTAATTTTTCAATCTTTTCGTAGATGGCGGGGATGAATTGCTGTCCCCCCCAGCCAGGATTAACCGACATGAGCAATACCATGTCAAGTTCAGAATAAATCCAGTCTAACACTTCAAGAGATGTTGCAGGATTGAGTGCCACAGCTGCTTTGAGACCGCATTTTTTGATTTGTTGAACAGTCTGATGCAGATGATGGGTTGCTTCGGCATGCACTGTAATGATATCAGCCCCTGCTTTGGCAAAACTTTCGATATGACGCTCTGGATGAACCACCATCAAGTGAGCATCAAACACAGCACCCTTGGGCTTTTTGAAAGATTTGGCCGCAACGGCACCAAACGTGATATTTGGCACAAACGAACCATCCATCACATCCAGGTGAATCCAGGGAGTTCCTGCTTCCACAACACGTTCAATTTCTTCTGAAATTTCACCAAAATTGGCAGATAAAACAGAAGGGGCAATGGTAATATTCATGAAGATCCCTTGCCTGGAACTGTGATTTCCTTCACCGTTTCATGGTCTCCAAGCAAAACGCGGGTAGCCAGACCAATGAATAATCCGGTGATCACGACCCCTGGTATCTTGTTCAATTGCGATTCCAAAATTTGTGGATCTTCAATTTTTTCAAAATGACAGTCCAGGACGTACATTTGATTATCGGTGATGCATATTTGCTGGTCTTGTTCTCGAAGCACAGCTTGTGCTCCGAGGGTTTCTATTTTTTTTGCAACCGTTTGCCAGCCAAATGGGGTGACTTCTACAGGCAAAGGAAACTTGCCCAAATGGGAGACCAGCTTTGAAGAATCACCTGCAATGATCGTTTCGTTTGAGACCGATGCAACAATTTTTTCTCGCAACAGTGCTCCGCCGCCGCCTTTGATCATATCCAGCTGAGGGTTCACTTCATCAGCACCATCAATGGTCAAGTCAATGCGGGTTGTGTGAGAGAAGTCAATCAATGGGATATTTTCTTCGATTGCCAGTTCATGTGTTTGTTTAGATGTTGGAATTCCCTGAATAGACAATCCATTGCGCACCAACTCTCCCAGCTTCCGAACGGCGTAGTAGACCGTTGACCCTGTGCCAAGCCCCACAATCATACCCGATTGGATATGTGAGACCGCAGCTTCTCCTGCAATTTTTTTTTCTTGTTCTGCTTGCTCGTTCCGCATGTTATTCCTGTGCCCACTTTTTCACTTTTGATGTGATCTGATCTGCTGTGAAACCGTATTTTTCTGCCAAAACATTTCCGGGAGCTGCATTGCCGAATTGATCGATACCAATGACATGGTCTGCACATTGATACCAGATTTCTGTGGAGCCTGCTTCGACAGCAATTTTCAAAGAGGATTTGGGCAAAACCGATTCCTGGTATTCTGCAGACTGTGCTTTGAATCGTTTGACGCATGGCATGGACACATGGCTGGTTGCATATCCTGCCTCTTCAAGATTTTCACGAACGGTTTGAACGACACTGCCTTCAGAGCCTGTTGATATCAGCGTTATTTGTGGAGCGGTTTTGGATGCTTCTGTGAGAACATATCCTCCCTTCCAAATAACTTTAGGATCAAAATTGGCTGCACGCTTTAAGTTTTTAACTCCCTGCCGGGTTAATATCAGCGCTGAAGGCATATTGCCATCAGGGCGCTCAAGGGCATAAGCCCAAACAACGGCTGTTTCCAAACCATCAGAAGGTCTCCAGACATTTAGATTGGGAATGAGTCGCAGCGATGAGATTTGTTCAATTGGCTGATGAGTTGGACCATCTTCACCCACCCAGAAGGAATCATGGGTAAATACGTAAACGGCAGGAATTTTAGAGAGGGCTGCCAGCCGAATAGATGCGCGCATGTAGTCTGAAAACACCAGAAATGTGGAGCAAAAAGGAAACCATCCTCCGGCAAGATAAATACCTGATGTGATCGCACCCATTGCGTGCTCTCGAATACCAAAATGGATATTACGTCCTGAAAAAGATGGATCAGGCAAAATGTTGGATTGAACAGAAGCAGGAACAATACTTTTTGCACCTTTGATCAGTGTGAGGGTGCTCGGTTCCAGGTCTGCGGAACCACCGATCATGCTTGGGATCAGTCTGGCTGCTTCCTGGATGATAAGCTGTGAAGACTGACGAGTGGCACCCTCGTGACCTTCTACCGAAGCAATCAGCTTCTCAAATAGATTATCAGGCATCTTCAATTCCATCTGGTCGTCCCACAATTTAGCAAGTGCCGGGTGTCTTGTACGCCAATCTTGATAAAGTGCCTGCCATGCGTTATAAGTCTGAATATTATCCGCCGTCCTCTGTTTATAGACGTCTCGAACGTCATCAGGGATGAAGAAAGTCGGTTCCTGGGGCCAGCCTAGTGCCTCTTTTGCCTGTCGAACTTCCTCTTTTCCCAAGGGAGCCCCATGTGCTGCCGCATCACCGGCTTTGTTGGGTGCTCCTTTGGCAAGAATCGTTTGGGCAATGATTAAGGAAGGTTTTAGCAGCTGATCTTTTGCATTTTGTATACACACTTCCAATTCTTCATGATTGTGACCGTCACAGTGCTGCACATACCAGCCGCATGCCTCAAATCTGCCTCCTACGTCTTCGTTCATGGTGAGAACAATGTCTCCCGTAATAGAAGTATTGTTGTAATCGTAAATAACAACGAGGTTCTCCAGCTTCAAGTGACCTGCCAGAGACGCTGCTTCTGCAGAAATTCCCTCCTGAATATCTCCATCCCCACAAAGGGTATAAACAAAACCGTCTAAAATAGGGTGCTGGGGAGTGTTAAAGCGTGATGCTAACATTTTTAGTCCCAAAGCCATCCCAACGGCGTTTCCAAAACCATTCCCCAATGGACCTGTGGTGCACTCAACTCCTGGTGTGAGCCCATATTCCGGGTGTCCTGGTGTGGGTTGACCCCATTGGCGAAATTGTTTGATTGCCTCTAAAGAAAGATCATATCCTGCTAAATGCAGTTGTGAATACAGTAACATGGAAGCATGCCCTCCAGAAAGAACAAACCGGTCTCGATTGATCCACGTCGTATCTTGAGGGTTGTAGCGCAGGAATTTGTTCCATAAAACAAATCCAATGTCTGCTAAACCCATTGGGGCTCCAGGATGCCCCGAATTAGCAGCTTCAATCGCATCAGCCGATAAGAAACGAACCGTGTTGATACACTTTTCTCGTAATTCTGGTGTCATTGTATAAGACCTTTCATATATTGAAATTTCACCCTATTTGAGTAAACGAAAGAGGAGGCTTGTCGAGGAGTTCTAAAATAACATTTAGGGCTGGTTGTTCTGACTTGAAGATTGCTCAATACGGTCAGGTAAATTAAAAATAATATCTGTTTTTTACTAAATGTTTCAAGATAAAAATATCTCAGGAAACAATTTACTAAAGCATGAAAAGATAATATACTATCGCAAATTGAACTGTCATCTTTGCTTTAGTATGGCAGATTCATATTGAATTTCTGATTACAACTCGACAGTCATAAATTCTTCTAAGTCATTGATATTATTGATTTCGATTCATCAAATTGTCATTCCAGGCTTGACCCGGAATCTACTATAATTTCAAAGGCTTACGATATCTGGATGCCGGATTGAGTCCGGCATGACATGAGAACTTACGACTCTTGAGATTACAAGTAAGTTTCTGAAATTATCATGCGTTTGAGACATAGGTTATTAAACATGGAAAAAACAGATCACAAAAAAAAGAATACACGTCAGGTGTATGAAAGTGTCATGAAAGAATTGAACCTTCTAGTAGAAAAGGGATCACTCTACGATTTATACGCTATTGAAAATAATGTGAAAAATGCCATTCAAAAAGTAAAGAGGGATGCGGCCGATAAACAAGTTTTGAAGGTGATTGAACTCATGTCTGCTAGGGTCAAAGATGGTTTAATGACGCCAGACGCATTTGTACTGGAAGTCAATTCACTGGCCTCAGACTATCGTTTTTCGTTGAGCAAATTACCAGCAGAATTATTTGATGGCATCAACAACAAAACATATTCTATTGCCCAAAACGGTAGTGACCGATCCATTGCTATCCACTGATTCCGTAAAGAATTTAGAACCTTCACAAGGCTGTTGGGCAGATGCCCTTTTCTGCGGCATCATTATAATTCTGACAGTCTTTGAGTGCGCAGGCACGTTTCCAGTCTTTGCAAGCCCCTTCTCTATTTCCCAAGTCCATTAAGATGGATCCTCGGTGCGCATAACTGCGATGGAACTGCGGGTCCAGTTCAATGGCCTTACTGAAGTCAGTAAATGCTTTTTTATATTGCTGGAGGTTTTTGTATGCGAAACCCCGGTTATTGTAGATAATTGCTGAATTTGGCTCAAAAACCAATGCTGAGGTTAAGTCTGCAATGGCCTGATGATACTGCTGCAGCCCAATATAGACATTCCCTCGTATGAGATAGCTCTTTTGAAAAGTGTTGGTTTTTGTTAACGTCTTGAGTTGTTGGTCATGCTGGTTGAAACCAATGGGGTCATTTGTCTCTAATTTCTTGAAATAGTTTTTTTGCTTGTTGGACGAAATATAATCGCTATTGATGACTTTTGTTAAATCGTCAACGGCTTTTTCATAGTGTTTCAAAGCAGCATAAAGCTGTCCTCTCTGGAAGTAACCAGGAATGTAATTGGGATACTGTTCGATTTTTTTGGTGAGGTCCTTGATGCTTTGTTTATATTGATCTGGAGTGATGGTGGGAGGCTTGTATTTTTTGACCCGGCAGATGACAAAAGGTTCAATAGACAACACATGGTTGCGGTAAATTTTCTGAAGTACGGTTTTGTCTGCACAAAGTTGCGGGTCATTCAAAATAGATTCTATCCATGGAAAATTGTGGTGTACCATGGCAAAGTACAGGTTGAGCTTGTTTTTAGTAGTGAGCTGATGAAGCTCGTTTAAATGATCCATTGTTTCCTGACTCATGTAGACGAGCTTTAATTGGGGGTAGTATCGATGAAAAATTTGAATCGTTGTCCAGGGATGTCCCCAATAAGGGCCTCCTAACAGAAATCCTGGCTCCAGCTTAGCAAGGTGATCAATCATTGTTGCTGTACCAATTCCATTTCCCCAACCTCCACCTTCTTTAAGTGCCAGGTCTGTTTGATTCCATTGCAGCAGAGGACGGTAGGTATCTGTGATTTTCCAGCCGATGAGGGCTGGTATGATGAGGAGCAGAATGCCTTTTTGGAAAGATGGAGAGCTGTGTTTATAAATCAAAACAAGGATGGGTGCCAGCAGCATATAAAGAAAATACAGTCCCACTCCAAAGAGCCGGAGAAATGAGGCTTTGGCCACAATCAATATGGGAACGAATGAAATGAGGAAAAGGACCCATAGCACTAAGTATCTCCAAAACCATTCTCTCTGTTTGAAAAATAAAACAAAAGGAGCAGAAATAATCAGCAGGATAACCGGAATAGCGGTGTAGGAAAATTCGGAAAGAATGACACTGTCCCAGTAAAATTTTAAATTCTCTATCCAGTTGCTGACTGGAAAGTCTAAGATCTCACCAATATTTCTGATCATTCCGCTTTGGTGTGAATTCTTTTTAATGTTATCAAATTCACTAGGGATGATGATATAATGAATTCCTTCTGCCGCTCCCAAAATACCAAATGCTTTCACATATAAGCCGACAATATGTCGTTTGAGAGTTGATATCGTATTCACAAGAGAGACCCTGCAGGATTCCTCTTCCTCAATTTCATTTGTTGTCTTAGAGGCCAATATTAAAAGAGGAAGGGTCAAGCCCAGCACAATCCACATCACTCCTGATGCCTTGGTAGTCAGTACCGCCGTTAAAGTGAATATTGCCAAAAGGCAGGAAATCCAGCGGTTCTTTTCTAAAAAGTCATATAAATAATATAAAAAGGCGGCTCCTGAACCATATAAAACAACTTCATGAATGCCAATCGAATCAAAATACAAATAATACTCGGACAGGACAATCAGCCCTGTGATACACATGGCAGTGGTTTTGTCACAGACTCGACTGATAAGCAGCTGGGTAAAAAATATCCCTGAAAACCCAAAGAGCAGAGACCAAATGCGTGTTCCGACGAGAGGGCTTTTCCATAAATTGATTGACAGGGACGTGATCCAGAATTTCAAAGGCTGTTTGTAATCATTGTACCAGCGGCCGTCTAAAGAAAAGTATTTATTTTTTTCCCAGTCCTCTGCAATCATCATGGAGACTTGCGTGTAAACCGATTCATCGGTGTGGGGGGCAAAATAGAATAGGCCCATCAGGCGGGAAATCAAATAGATACATAAGAGCAAAGTGAGGATAAGGTTTTGATTTTGTAAACGAGTCTGCATAGGTTCTATGACAAGAATCCAGTTGGGTGATTATTCAGGAGGGACAACTGGATGCCGCCTCTCAACAGAGGCTGGCAGGAGGCAGTGCTTAAGAAAGTCCAAATTTCTTGGCTAGTTTTTCAAACCGATCAAAAGAACGCACAATCATGTCTTCTGTAAAACAAAAGGAAATTCGAAAATAACCAGGGCAGCCAAATCCAGAGCCGGGGACCAATAAAATATTTTCTTCCTGGGCCTGTTTGACAAAATCAACATCATCTGCAATTGGAGATTTGGGAAACAGGTAGAAGGCTCCCTGAGGCTGGATGGTTTCAAAACCAAAATCAGTCAGTGCCTGGTAAAAAATGTCCCTCAGATGCTGGTAAGCACTAACAGACACTTTGACCCCTTTCAGGTGAGGAAGAATTCTTTGCATGAGGGCGGGGGCATTGACAAATCCCAGGATACGAGTGGTTAATGTTAATGCGTTTTGCAGATCAATGCGGTCCTCCATGTCCGGGTGAATGGCAATAAATCCGATGCGCTCTCCTGCCAGCGCTAGATCTTTTGAATGGGATGTGATCATGGCTGAATTAGAGTGGCTGTGAAATACGCTGCAATTGGACAAGTCATCAAAAATGATGTGACGGTAGGGCTCATCAGATACGAGAAAAATCGGATGGCCATATTCTTTTTCTTTTTCTGCCAGTAATTTCCCCAGGCCATCAACCGTTTGCTGTGGATAGACCACACCAGTCGGGTTATTAGGAGAATTGACCACAATGATCTTCGTTTTAGCAGTCATGGCTTCTTCGATTTTTCCTAAATCGATTTGGAATGCTTCATTGGTTTCTGCAACTTGGAGAACCCCTCCATGGTTTTGAGCATAAAAACCATATTCCACAAAATAAGGTGCCAAGGCCAGGACTTCATCTCCTGGATCAAGCAGTGCTTTGAATAAAACATTCAACCCGCCGCCTGCACCCACGCACATGACAACATCGCTGGCTTGAAAACTTAAGCCGAATTCTTCCTGCAGTTCTTGTGCAATGAATGCTTTTGTCTGCGGAAAACCAGAATTGGGCATATACCGATGGGTTCCTTTCTGGTCATCCTGAAGCATCCTTATTAATGTTTCATGAACTTGAGGAGGAGGCTCTATGATCGGATTTCCCAAAGAAAAATCAAATACTTGATCGTCTCCATGAATTTCTTTTAGGCGCTGTCCTTGTTCAAACATTTCACGAATCCATGAAGAACGCTCCATGGAGACTATGATACCTTGTGCAATTGACATATTTTTTCTTTCTCGTTTTAGCTGATTGAAGTCTATGACTGGTTATTTCTGTAAATTTTAGAATCCCATACAGAAAAAAATAGCGGGATTGCCTTAACATTCAAGCTATAACTGTTGAGTGCCTCTCGAAATATACAATGATGTTGTCATGAGGGAATTTCTGGATAAAATTTTTTGGACATGTATACTGATTCAATAGGGTATTGTAGAAAAAAATAGCTCAAAACTCTGATTCCCAAGAAATTTGAAGTACAAACAAAGGGTAACAATTGGTATTTTCTAAAAATAATACCCTGCCGAACCATGGAAAATGTTATTGATGGGGTAGTGATTACTTTCATGGATATCACGGATTCAAAAAACATCAATAAGGAAGGCGAAAATAATAACATGTGAAAGTTACGCAGGATTTTCATCGAGGTTCAAGGCGTTTTATCGGGCGCATAGCCTTGCTATGTCACTGGTAAAGCAACGCAGAAGATCGTTGAAAAGACAAGTAGATTTGCTAAGTTATTGTTTTAGCATTCCTAAGTAGAGAAATATTATGAAAAATAAACTGATATGTTTTATGTTATTCATCGTATTGCCCGGTGTTTTACACGCCGCAGTAGAAAAAACCGTATTGGCTGGTGGTTGTTTCTGGTGTATGGAAGCCGATTTTGAAAAACTTGAAGGTGTGCTAGATGTGGTCTCCGGGTTTACAGGAGGGACTGCCGAAAATCCGACTTACAATGGCGATCATCAAGGTCACTATGAAGCGGTGGAGATCACTTATGATTCGGAAAAAATCAGCTATAAAGAACTGTTGGATTATTACTGGGTTCATATTGATCCATTTGATGCAATAGGACAATTTTGTGATAAAGGCCCGAGTTATTTAAGCGCTGTTTTTGTGGCAAATGAAGAAGAAAAAAAACAGGCTGAACAGTCTCGAAAAAAAGTTGTCGAGAGATTTCCCAATAACAAAGTGGTCACGCCTATTTTAAATGCGTCAACCTTTTATCCGATCAAAGGCAAAGAAAGTTACCATCAAAATTATTATAAAACCAGCCCTGCTCGCTACAAGTATTACCGCTGGGGGTGTGGTCGTGACAAACGATTGCAAGAAATTTGGGGAGATGAGGCAAAACCTTGAGTTGTCCGCCGAAAAAAATCAGAATGGCGGTAAAACGTGAAAGAAGATTGCAAAATAATGGCAGATGCTCCCGGTTAGGACAAACACATGCCAAATGGCGTGGCTGAAAGGGATTTTTTCCCACAAATAAAACGGAGTTCCTGCCGTATAAGCCACTCCTCCCAAAAACAACCAGATTAACCCTCCTCTCGACAAGTATTCTACTAAAGGAAAGATCGCAATCACGATCAACCACCCCATCCCTAGGTAAACCAGAGTGGAGATGGTGTTGAAGCGGTTCACAAAAAACATTTTCATGATGATTCCTGCGGCTGCCAATCCCCACTCCACGCCAAACAGGCTCCATCCCCATTCTGGAGGAAAAATCACAATCGTAAACGGGGTATAAGATCCTGCAATGAGCAGATAAATGCAGGCATGATCGGCAACCTGGAGCACCTGTTTGCGATGAAGAGAACGGGAGGCATGATACCATGTGGAGACAACGTAGAGGAGAATAAGGGTGGTTCCATAAATACTGCAGCTCACAATGTGCCATACATTGCCATAGAGACTGGCAAATATGACGAGAACAGAGACTCCTCCCATACTTAACAAGGCACCCGCTCCGTGAATGAGGCTATTGACCCTTTCTTCAGCAGGGGATTGTCCTGAAATCCGATAGATGGTAAGTTCTTCTTCAGCTAGCAGGGTTTTCATGTCTAGGGTCATCAGTTGTTGCCGTCTTTTCCCGATTTCTCTGATTTTTTGAAAGGCTGCAGACTTCTCTATTCCTGCTTGAACGAAGCAGGTTCTACCCATTGATCATGTTTTTTAATTAAATCAATCAAACGGTCCACTGCCTGTTCTGCTGGAATGTTGCGTTCCACGCATTCCTGGTTTTTGTAGAGATTTATTTTTCCAACTCCTACGCCGACATACCCGAAATCTGCATCTGCCATTTCTCCAGGACCATTGACAATACAGCCCATGATGCCTATTTTGACTCCTTTCAGGTGTTGAGTCCTTTGTTTGATGGCCTCGGTGGTGGTTTCCAAATCAAAAAAAGTACGTCCGCAAGAGGGGCAGGAAATGAAATCAGCCTTAAAGATGCGGGCACGGGTGGATTGCAGGAGAATTTGGCAAAATTCGAAGAGAGACGAGCTGGTGTCTGTCGTCGGACAGACCAGGCAGTTGATCAAACCATCAGCGACCAATCCCCCAATTTCTGCTGCTGTTCCTGACCATTCCTGCAAACCCTCAATTTTTGGAACAATAATACCGATGGGCCAGTTGATATGCCGGGTGTCCATCATCTGAATCAGGCGGCGTACCGGAAATAATGAATGGGAGCCATGAATGAGAATCAATTGGGGAGGACCGTTGACTTGTATCGTATCAAGTGCTTGTTCAAAGTGTTTTTGTCCAATCTGCTCATCTTTGATCAGCACAATGGGCAATTGGGGAAAGGGTGTTGACAGTTCATGGTTGGACTGGTCTGGTTCTGGTTCGACTAAGATTTCATCAAAGGGTGAAGATGTGGGCAAGTTGGTGGATTCCGGATGAAACGCAAAAAAACGGAAAATTTCGTTTCCTCCCACATGGACAGAGTGAATTAAAACCGATTCGGTGGATCGTTTCGCAAAGGAAATGGGAGCTTGGTATACCGATTCTTGCCAGGAAGGAGATTGTTGCTGAAAAGTGGTCAAACTTTGCAAAATCGATTGGGCAGCGGGAATTTCGTTTTCGGCAGGTTCGGTCAACGAGACCCGGATGGTGTCTCCAATTCCATCGTAGAGTAAACTGCCAATGCCAATGGCACTTTTAACCCGGCCCTCTAAACCATTACCTGCTTCTGTCACTCCGAGGTGCAGTGGATAATTCATGGCCTGTTCTTCCATTTTGATGACCAGTAGCTTGTAGGCTTGCAGCATCACTAACGGAATGGATGATTTCATAGAAATAATGATGTCGCGGTAATCATGTTTCTGGAAAATACGGATAAATTCGAGAGCAGATTCCACCATTCCCTCTGGGGAATCCCCATAGCGGTTGATGACTCGGTCTGATAAAGATCCGTGGTTAGTCCCAATTCTCAAAGCACGTCTATATTTTTTCAAGTTCGTAATCAAGGGCAGCAGTTTCTCCTCAACACGATCCAACTCTTCTTCATATTGGCTCTCTGTATAAGTTCTGACCTGAAATTCTTTACGATCCGCATAATTTCCAGGGTTAATTCTAACTTTTTCTACAAATTCACAGCTGTCGATTGCCAGCTGAGGATTGAAATGAATGTCTGCTGATAATGGAATGTTCAATCCTCGCTTTTTCATTTCTTCACGAATGACAGGCAAACAGTCGACTGCGCGTTTGTTGGGCACCGTGAGCCGAATCAGGGGGCAGTTTGCTTCAGAAAGTTTTTTAATTTCTGCAAGTACCAATGGAACGTTGCACGTATCGGAAGTGAGCATGGACTGGATACAGATCGGGGCACAATCTCCGATGTTAACGGACCCAACAGGGACCAGACGGGTCAAACGGCGTGAATAATAAAGGGGAGTTTTGAACATCAACATAAGGAATTATGGGGCCGGAGGAAAAAATTAATAGGAAAAAATACCTTATGTTGATGCCATCTGTCAATCTAGATGTGTGAGACAACTTGCTGCAGTGAGCGTTGGACGGCTTTGGGATTAGCTGCGGCCACATTTGGGCTGGTGTAGCGGCGTATCACCTTAAAGAGGTGCCGTACCTCGTTGGCATCAATATCCACCAAATCGGTCCGTTGCGAATTGAGAACCCGATTGATAAAGCCCAACTGTTGTGTGTGAGAGGTATACCCTAGTGCATTCAATTGTTTATTGAGAGAAGCCAGCACGTTCGTTTTCTGTGGTGCTGTCTGTGGTGCTGTCTGAAAACGAATTTTTTCTGGATGTGGAGTATCTTTGATAGAAGAGGATGCTTCCTTTGGATGACCCAATGCTTTCCTTTGTTTATGATTGTATTTATGCCTGCGTCGGTCTCTTGCTAATTCGATTCCCACAATAATACTGGATAGAGTAAAAGAAACTAGGCAAAATCCAAGTAATATCGACTCCATTATTTTCTCCTGTTTTAACAGTGTATGAATCTGCCCACCTGTCCTTGGTGGTTCATAATTTCAATGTTTTGTTTCTGGACGGATTAAAAAAGCAGGAAGTAGACCACTTCATCATTCTCCACATGAAAATATAACTCGTCTTTTGTTTTATTCCAAGAAGTGCTGTATGAAAAAAGCTCCTTTGCTGGAAGTCCTTTTTTCTAAAAAGTCAATCATGTTCCTGTCAAATTGGGGAATGTCTGGTTGGGATGTCCGATGTGGCAAAGGGACAATAAGTTCATCCAGCGGGGCAATGTTGTGCGATCCAGGAAAAAATTGCCTGAAACGGAACGGGTTTTAACAAAGCATTCGTTTATGCCGTGTGTGAATTTTTGGGTATGATTATCATGTTGCCCAACCGCCTGTTTGTTCCTCAAGTTATGATTTTTTCTGTTCACAAACCTCGGTTTGTGAATGGCTGAATGAAAAAATGATGGCATTGAATTTGAATTACTTCTTCTTAGCTCAGTCCCTCATCACAATGAAAAATAAATAAATATACGGGAGATTTGTCTCATGATGCGCTTATCAAAAGCATCTTATCTTTTCATGACTTTTTTGTTGCTCTTGTTATTAGGATCCGAGGCATGGAGTGTGCGGGTGAAAGATATCGCCAATTTGCGAGGTGCCAGGAATAATCAGTTAACTGGGTTTGGCGTAGTTGTGGGTTTAGATGGAACAGGGGATTCTCCAGGCAGTCTGCTTTCCAGAAAACCGATTGTCAACGCGTTGGAGCGTATGGGAATCAGCCTGAGTGATGGGGATATTGCAGGACGAAGTATTGCGGCAGTTTGGCTCACGGCATCTTTGCCCCCATTTGCCAAATCGGGTCAGCGGGTGGATGTGACAGTAGCTACTATTGGTGATGCGGTGTCTCTGCGCGGAGGAGTCTTAGTGATGACTCCGTTGCGAGGCCCAAATCGACTGGTGTACGCGGTAGCACAAGGCCCTGTTGTGGGAATTCCACGCGGTGTCAGTCGTGCTGATCTGGCCACTGATAATGAAAAGTTTCCCCTCCCTATTAATTCGAGCATGGTGGCCTCTGTAGGAGTGATTGCGGGTGGGGCATTGATTGAACGTGAAATCAACTTGAATCTCAATAGCCGTTCACGGATTTACATGAATTTAAAGTCTCCGGATTTTACAACGGCATACCGTTTAGAAAAGATTATCAATCATGCTTTAGGGCATCGCTCCTCGCGTGCGAAAGATGCAGGAACCGTTGAAATTGCAGTTCCTCAAAGCTTTTTAGGAAAAACGGTTGAACTGATTTCCTTTGTTGAAAACCTGGAAATCACTCCTGATAATCCATCCAGAGTTGTTTTGGATGAGCGCACAGGAACGATTGTAATGGGGGAAGGGGTTAGGATCTCTCCTATTGCTATCTCCCAGGGA
Source organism: SAR324 cluster bacterium (assembly GCA_015231885.1). Lineage (GTDB taxonomy): Bacteria > SAR324 > SAR324 > SAR324 > NAC60-12. The sequence continues at coordinate 256,149 of JADGAT010000001.1, read as the reverse complement.
GCACTCAGTATTCAGGTGAAGCTGCCTGAAGCCCCTGGACAAGTGGCAACACCACCAGAAGAACCACCTCAGGAAGGGGTGTTCGGAGAAGATAAAAATTCTATTCGCTCCAATGTTTTTATGCTAAAAGGAGGAGCGGATCTCAAGGAAATTGTGGATGGATTTAATAAAATTGGAGCCTCCAGTGAAGATTTAATCCAAGTATTGAAGGCAATCAAAGCCGCAGGTGCTTTGCATGCAGAGTTAGTTATTCGCTAATTAATAAAGGAATGTATGAATGGAATCCATTCTTCGTTATCAACAAATTTTTTGTTGAAACAAAATCAGAATCTGGATCAACTTCGCGAGCAGAAAGTGAAGCACCAGAAAGAACTAGAGGAAGTATCTTCCCAGTTCGAGGCACTTTTTGTGAATCAGCTGCTGGCTACCATGAGAGATTCTGTCCCTGAATCTGAATTGTTGCCTAACAGCCATGGAGAAAAAATGTTTCACTCCATGCTGGATCAGGAATATGCCAAAATGGCCTCAAAAAGCAATAGTTTGGGGTTGGGAAAAATGGTTTATGAAGAACTGAAACCTAAATTAGATCAATAATCGACAAAAGTGTTAAAGTTTTTTTTCAAGATGCCGATAAAAAGATTGAAGAATTTCCATCTTCGAAAGGCGTAGTGGTTATTTCATAATGGAACAGAGTATACACCATTTAACGAGTAAGAGTATACTGAGGCAAGCACGTTATGAAATAGTGGAGATTATTAGCAAAATCTTGGAATGATAACTTTTAGTCGTGAGGGAAGATATGAAGATTACAGGACAAAACCCAGCGGTTGCTAAGGAACTGACAACGGGGCAAACCAAAGGCAAGGAAACCTCTCTTGATAAACAAGCTGGTAAAGCAGATAACTTGGCAGGCCAGGGGTCTGTGAAAACATCAGCATTTACTTTGGATAAAATCAAAGAGCGAATTGCTGCAGAACCAGACGTTCGAGCAGACCGTGTCGCGGAATTAAAAGCTCAGATCAAAGATGGTCAATATAAAGTCGATGCGCAGGAAATTGCGCAAAAGATGCTGACAGAATCGTTACGGGAAGATATTTAATTTAAATTGGAGGATATGTGAAGACTCTGCTGACAAGTTTAATACAAATTTTGTCATATGAAGTGGAATTACATGAAGAATTAGGGATGGTGCTCCAGGAAGAATCCAAGGGGATTGGCCGAATTGCCGCTTCTGAATTGTTGTTGCTGCAGAGTGCAAAACAACAAATATCCCGAAAAATTTCTACAATGGAAACCCGTAGAATAGAGGTTGTTCAAGACATTGCGGCACAATGGAGAATGAATCCCAAAGAACTTACATTGAGTAAAATTATTTTGCAAGCTCCCCATGAAATAGGGGAATCTCTGCAACATTGCTATGAGCAGTTGAAGACCATAATCATTGATATTCAAAAATTGGCAATTTCGAATGGTTCTTTGTCAAAAGTTCGTTTGAAACCCATCGAAATGTCGTTGCGATTTATTGCTGACTGGCAAAAAGAACAAAAAACTTACTCAGTTGCGGGAACACTTCAAAATTCCCCAGAAAAAATATCTCGTACATCTGTTTGATTATGCAACTGTTATTGATGCATACCGCTGTAGCAGACGGCCAGTGTCCTTTAAATGAGGGGAAGTTGATATGCCTAGCTTGAATACTGCTTTAAATATAGGATCTCGTTCTTTGTTCACACAACAGGGAGGGATCTCTACGGCAGGGCATAATATTGCCAATCTCAACACAGAAGGGTACTCCCGGCAAAAAATGCAGACTCACAGTGAGCAACCGCAGCCAGATGGTACGGGTGGTGGAGTAAAACGAGGCATACCCAACCGGGTGTTTGATCGATTCACCGCTAAAAAAATTATTCAGGAAGAATCCAATAGTGCGATATTTGATACAAGAGAACGTTTTCTGACAAAAGTGGAAATTGTTTTTAATGAAATGGATGATGCCGGGTTGCGTAAAACATTGAATGAGTTTTGGAATGCCTGGAGCTTTTTGGCTAATGAACCCGAATCAGATGCGGCACGGGAAAAAGTGATGGATCGATCAGATGCGCTGGCGACTCGTTTTCGTACGATGCATAGTGAATTGCGCAGTCTTCGTTCTGAAGCAAATAGCCGTATTGCCGGAGTTGCTGCTGAAGTCAATACCATCACTTCGCAAATTGCTGATTTGAATCGGCAAATTTCCAGTTATGAAATGTTGGATCGGGTGGCAAATGATGCTCGGGATCAGCGTCAGCTACTGCTGGAAAATCTTGCTAAAAAAGTGGATGTCCGATGGCTGGAAAATGACCGTGGAGAGCTCAAAGTGTCTGTTGGGAAAACGGGATGGGCCTTGGTTGAGGGGCGTAAATCCAGGAATTTGGAAGCGTCCTCATTAGGAGGAGAAACCGCAATGTACCATATCAAAGGAGTGGGAGAAAATGGCTTTCAAGTAGATTTAACCAATGAATTTCGCTCTGGTGAACTGAAAGAGATATTGGACATTCGCGACAAAACCGTTGTTTCTTATATGGATCAGTTGGATGATGTCGCCTCTGGACTGGCACACAATATCAACCGAATTCATGCGACAGGAACAGGATTGAATTCATCATTTGATCGAATAAAGGGGGCGTACGGATTGAATGATGATGCCCGCATGCATCCGTTGCCGTTTATCAAAGATGGTATTTTTCAGTTTCATCTTGTTGATGATGAAGGAGAGTTCTTATCTACCTATGAAATTGAGGTTCAAGCAGGGATGGATACGGTTTATGATATTGTCAACCGGATTAATGAAACAGTGGATGATCCTTTGTATTTTGAAGCCTCTGTAGAGGAAGATGGCTCTGTTGTGTTCCAATCTGGCGGAGGAAAACGCTTTATCCTGGGGGACGACCAGACTGACTTCACATTAGTGATGGGGATGAATGGCTTTTTTGAGACGCTGAGAGGGGCGGAAGATATTCGCTTGAGCGATCATATCATGGCCAACCCAAATAATATTTCAACAGGTAAAGATTTGGTACCTGGTGATAATCAAGTGGCGCTGGAAATTACGCAATTACAGACTAAAGCGACCATGAAAGAAGAAACCATGACGTTTGATGAGTTTTATAATGGGATTTTGGCAGATGTCGGGCTGCGGATCGAACGAAATCAAGTGGAAAAAGAGCATCAGGATAACATGCTTGCACAGTTTAAAGAAATTCGTGATTCGACTAGTTCCGTGAATATGGATGAAGAAATTGCAGACATGATTCAGTACCAAAAAGCATATGAAGCTTCTGCTAAGTTTATGAGTACTGTTGATCAAATGATGGAAACCGTGATTCAAATGTAAGACTAGACCGAGAGAGCCCAAAATATCATGCGAGTAACCGACATTACAAAGCGTACCCACGTTGTAGATAATATGCAAAAGAATAGCCAACGCCTGAAAACTCTACAAGGGGAGCTTGCAACAGGAAAACGAATTAATAAAACTTCGGACGACCCGATTGGCGCAACGATTGTTCAGGATATTGTGACAACAATTTCCCGGAATGATCAGACTGTGAAAAATATTGATACCAATATTGCCTGGTTAGATCGGAATGAAATCGAATTGAATCATGTTGCTGAGCTAATGGAACAGGCCAAGGTTCTAGCGCTTTCTCAGGCAAATGATACAGCAACTTTAGAAAGTCGTGCCATTGTGGCCCAAGAATTGCGTGCCATTCGAGAAGCAATGTTTGATGCGGCCAATGCCCGTATGGGAAAATTGTTTATATTTTCTGGAACACAAACATTCACACAGCCTTTGCGGATCAATCATCCAATCCAGGAAGCAAAAGTTTCTTTGACGGATGTTCCTCAAAAGGATGTGGCAGAGTTGTTGGATGTGACGCAGTTCAAAGCACAGTTTGAAGAGCATTCGAGCAATGAGTATCGCGTCAAAATCTCTCGAACAGGAGCTTTTGGCCATGCGCTTTATCAAGTGTCAGACGATTTTGGCGAAACATGGAGTAAAGAACATGTGTTACTTCCTGTTATTAAGGTCTTCAATTCGGATGGAAAACCAAATGATGAAGTGATTCTTCGGTTTACAAACGAAGAAGGGCGCCCAGAGCATGAAGTGAAGGACGCTGAAGGTGCTTCTTTCGATTCTACCGCAGAAGATATCGTTTTTCCCGAAGGTTTGGAGTTTGTATATGTTCCCAATCCCAAGATTGCTTATGATGGGAATACCCAGAAGAAAGAAGTGTTGATTGGGAACAATATTACAGCACCTCTCAATATTACAGCCGATGAGTTGTTTTTGGGTAAAGGAGAGGATGGAGTGAATATATTTGGTGTATTAGGTGCGCTGGAAAAAGCAATGGATGCAAATGACGGCGAAGCTGTTGCAAATAGAATTCAACAGTTGGATACTGCAAGAAATCAAGTTTTGCAGCAAGCAGCAACAGCAGGAAACACCATTCGTGAGTTGGAAAAAGCAAAAGCAAAATTAGAGGATCAGGTTTTTTCTAAGGAGAAACGGCTTTCTGATGTACAGGATATTGATCTTGCTGAATCAATGGTTGAATTGAACACAGCAGAATTGACAAATCGGACTTCACTGGAGGCCAGCGGACGTTTAATCCAACCAACTTTGTTAGAATTTTTGAGATAATCAAAAGTTCTTAGATAAAAGATTCATTGAATAGAATCTTTGTGTTCACCATGGAGGGTGAAGATGCTGATACTAACAAGGAAACCGGGTGAAAGCATCACTATTGGCGATGATATCAAGATTCAGGTAATTGAGATTAAAGGCAAACAAGTACGTCTGGGTATTGATGCTCCCAAAAGTTATGTGATTCATCGGGAAGAAGTTTATATTCGTATACAAGATGAAAACAAGCGGGCTGCAGAAAAAAGCCCGGTCTCTTTAAAGAATATTTCGGATTTTTTGAAGAAACGGAAATAAATAGTTTTCATAACAGTGGGTAACTCGATCATCTTGTCGCCCTTTCTTTTATGAGCTGATTGCTTGGCAGGAAAGGAAAGGCAAAATCGGACAGGATGGTGAACTGTTACCAATTTTTTAATTATTCATTCTTTAGGAAGGGCAAAGATGATTTTTCAAACAACTCGGTTTGGCAAGATAGAAGTTGCTGAAGAGGAAATCATTACGATGCAGAATGGGCCATTGGGGTTTTCCCAGGCACGCTTGTACACTTTGCTGGATGACGAAATTAATTCTCCTTTCAAGTGGTTTCAATCGCTGGAAGAAGAATCGCTGGCATTCGTCACAGTAGATCCCCAGATAGTCGTTTCTAACTATAAGATTGCGCTGACAGAAGAGCACATGAAAAAACTGAAGTCATCCAGTATTGATGAACTGGGTGTCTTGGTGATTGTCACAATGACCAAGGATGTGAAAGATGTCACTGTTAATTTGCAAGGTCCTCTGGTGATTAACTATAAAACGGGTATGGCACTCCAATTAGTGATTCTTGATGGAGAATATTCTACCAGACAGCCGTTATTCGGGGACAAGTTGACGTATATTTCGCAAACAAGCAGTAAAACAGTCCAACAAACAATGCCTGAAGCACAAGTCGCTGTAGGATAATCTGATTCCACACGTTACGTTGGTATCATGGAGAGCAAGGCGTTAGCAGGGCGTTAGCCAACTCATCCAGATGATGGAGAGCTTGTTGTATCATTGAACAGGCTTGGTCAACAGGGATGTTTTCCATCTGGAGTGGATTACCAACACATAAAGCAACTCGACTGAAAAAACCAGGAAAGCCTATGTCATTTGGCAAGAAAGATGAGCAGTTCGATGTACTTGTAAAACCGATAGGTACAATGGGCAATTTGTTGTTTTGGGCGAACTGTACAACTTTTACGGTCAATGAGTTTTGTCCTTTTTGCTCCGCATAAGTCGGAACCCATAAGTTCTGCTGCTTCCCCCATTGTTCGACAGAAGATCCTAACACTTCCTCAGGTACAAAAAGACCTGGTGCTTGTTCCACGCGGTTACCTAATTTTTCTAAACAAGAAGCAATTGCATTTTTCATAGAAGCTTCTTGAGCAAGAATATAAGATCGATATTTCTCAAATGCGAAAAAACAGTACAATAGCTGTGTCCACCAGCATGTGATGATGCATGGAGACTGCCTGCGCTCCATTTCTTCCAAAATGCCCCAGTTAAATCGAAAAGGCCTGACGCTATGATGAATCAGGCTGAGTGAGTAGAATTGTCGTAGAAACAGAAGGGAGCGTAGCTGGCTATTTTGCAGAGACGGATCACTCATAGTTGGGCTGGGAAGATGAAAAATGTTCTTCTACGTACTGGGTTGCATGATGAAATGTGGCAAATACGTCTAAAAGTACTGTCACCTGGCCGTTTTCTTCTTTACCAATTGCTTCTACCAACGAATGTTCATCATCATGTTGTCCCCAGTTTTCAGGAAAATCGAAGATTTGATTAGATAAATGAGCGATTCCTACAATTTCTTCTACAAGAAATCCTACTTTTCTAGTGTTGGTTTCCACGATGATAATTTTTGCGCGTTTTATATCCAAAGGGTTGGGAGATTTCAGTAGTCGAGGAATATCAAGAACTGTGATGATTTCACCACGCACGTTGATGATTCCCTGTACATAAGAAGGGGCTTGAGGGATTGGCAGTGAACTGAGCATATTGATAATTTGGTTTACTTGCAACACCCGCAACGCATAAAGATCACCCGCAATCTTAAACCTCAGTAGTAATAATATTTCTTCTCCACTTTCTTCCACCTGGAGTGTCTGCATTTCTTTTGCCTGGAAATCAGAGATTCTATTCAATTCGTCTAAGCTGAATAATTTGTCTAATAATAGAACAGATTGGATCGTGTGCTGACCATTGGATTCCTTTTGTATGATACCGCCTAAATGTTCTGCGAGCTCCCCAGTCACATTATTGGGGAGCTGTTTGATTTCGGACTCCCGTATTCGCAATACCTCTTGAATTGTTCCTACAATAACGCCAAGCTTTACTCCTGCTAGGCTGACAACTAATACATTGGCATCTTCTTTGATTTCGGTATCACGCATTCCCAGCCTTCGGGTGAGTCGGATGATGGGAATGATTTCGTGTCGTAGATTGAATACCCCTTCAATGATATGTGAGGCCCTGGGGACTTGAGTGATGGAGGGCAATTGGATAATTTCATCAACGTCTTTAACCTCAAGAACAAATTGTTCTCCTAAAATCTCGAATCCAAGCAAAACCAACTCGTTTTCAATAGGCATCAATTCTCCAGAGTCATTTGTGCGATCCTGATGAGGAATTTCCTGACATTGAAAATCATTCGGGTCAATGAGCAATTCTTGATCGAGTAAAAGCATGGTGGTTTCTTCATTGACCTGAAATGATCCAATCAAATAGTCTGTTATTGTTGGGTCAAGCAGCGGCGGAAGTGGGCGGACTTGCCCTAAATCGACATTGATCACTCCTTCAATAATATCAACCAGCACTCCCAGGCGGGAATTATGGAAATCCATAATTGCAATACGTTGATCAGAATCAGGAGGAATCTTTGGTAATTGAAAAAGCATTCTCAGGTCAATTGCGGAAATCATTTCGCCACGCAAATTCAGAATCCCAAGAAAATATTCTGGAGTACGTGGAATGTGTGCAATGGTCGGGGGAGAAATAATTTGCTGTACGACGTCAATATGTACACCAAACAACTCCTTATCGACACGAAAGGTTATATATTTATGAAGTTGTTCGTTGATAGGAGGCTCCATGGTTTCTTTTACTCCAAGCTTAAGCGGTGGGAAAATGTGCCTCAGTTATTCCTATGAAATGACCAATATTCTTTAGCTAATACATTCTTCTTACTATTTTGATTTCAAACAGTCAAAATTTGCTTTGAAATAATGAAAATCTTTTCATTTTTGAAGTGCAATTCGGTACAGAGAGTGGTATCCTAATCAGAATTCAATCATTTTTTTATTAGGAGTATTATGGCATTAAGTTGGATTTTATTTTTTGCAGTGGTGTTATTTAGTTTCGTGATCTGCCCCAGTATTGTGTTCCTGACTCATTTGAAACGAATTCAAAATCCTAAAGTAGTCGCTTCTTCTTAATTCGGTAAGCCTTATCTTTCACCATCAAATAATGTTGCTGAAAAATTAGTGGATCGATGCAAATTGATACTGCGTATGCAATGGGCCAAACAAGGATGTTTGTATATTGCCTTCTTTCTGTTATTGGGTATCCCGGAAAGTGGGGGGTATGCCAAAGAATTAGTGGTTGCGTTGAATGCAATGCCTAAAACCATAGACCCTAGGCTTGCCAATGATGTGAATGGCTACCGAATCACTCAGCAGTTGTTGTATGGCACTTTGATTGAGCAGGATTACGACTTAAAAATAATCCCTTCCCTGGCTGAGCGCTGGGAAACTCCCACCCCGACAAATTATATCTTCTATCTAAGAAAAAATGCACGATTCTTTGATGGCTCCCCAGTCATGGCAGCTGATGTCAAATATACGTTTGACTCAGTAATGGATCCCAAAACCGCATCTCCTTTTCAATTTGTTAAAGAAAAAATCAAAGCAGTCGAAGTGATAGGCCCCCATACCATCCGTTTCGAGTCAGTTGCTCCGCAAGCTTCTTTTTTGTTAGATCTGTTCATTCCTATTTTTAAAACATCTACTGATGAACAAGGAAAAATTCGATTAGTTGGAGCAGGTCCCTTTCAATTGAAACGCAAAACTGCGTCTCAGATCATCTTAGCTCCTAATCCTTATTACTATGGGGGAAAACCAGCTTTGAAGCAAATTGTATTCAAAGTGATCAAAGATGACAATACACGGTTTTTGAAATTCAAAAAAGGAAGTGTTGATTTTGGCATCAATGCCATTCCTATGGATAAGTTGAAACAGTTTACAACAAAGCCATTAAACCAAAAATATAAACTTCTGGAAAGCGCCGCATTGAGCTATCAGTACCTTGGGTTTAACATGAAACACCCTGTTTTGAAGCACAAGTTGGTACGTCAGGCAATTGCGCATGCCATGAACAGGGAAGAATTGATTCAATATTATAAACATGGCCATGCTGTTAAGGCTAATAGTTTAATGACACCTCAAAATGAGTTTTATTCTAAAAATTTACCTCAGTACAACTATGATTTGAAAAAAGCAAATCAGTTGTTGGATCAGGCAGGATACCCTCTTCGAGGGAACAAACGATTTACTTTGGAGTATAAAACTACCAGTAACAAAGAAGCGGTTCGGCAGGCACGAATTATTAAAGAACAATTAAAAAAAGTTGGCATAGAGATCCATGTTCGCTCTCTGGAATGGGGAACATTTTTTGGGGATGTCACATCTGGTAATTTTGCCCTTTATTCTTTACGCTGGGTTGGAGTTTCGGAGCCTGATTTTTATTATAATGCATTCCACTCGACTCAATTTCCACCAAGTGGTCACAACCGAGTTCGCTACACCAACCCGAAATTGGATCAACTTGTAGAAGCAGGGCGTGTTGAGATGAACTCAGAGAAACGAAAAACCATTTACGATCAAGTTCAGCAGATTCTTGCTGAAGATCTTCCTTATTTAAGCCTGTGGTACAACAATAATGTCGTCATTATCAAAGAGGATCTGAAGGAATATCGCCTGCATCCAACGGGGGGATACCATTCTTTTAAATTGATTCATTGAACAGTCATAGCTCAGAAGTATCGTGCTCATATTGTTGGTAGAGGTGTTGAATTCCTTTGGCATCTCCAATGATAGTGAGACGATCATTTTCTTTAAGCATGGTGTTTCCACGAGGGATAATCAATTTGCCTCTACGGCGGATGGAAGTGATCAAACTGCCTTCGGGTATCTGAAGTTCTCGTATTTCATGCCCGATAAAAGCCGAAGTGGGGGTGGCCGCCCGCAGGCGCAGTGAAATAAAGTGTCCATCCCCCAGCAATGTTTCTTTTAGTTCTTGTTCATCCCTTGCTGAAAGCCATTCCTCCATAAATTGTTCTTCGTCTACAATTCCTGCAATCTGTGCCAGAATCCTCAAGTGCTGCCCTGGATTTTCGTTAGGACTGACTAAAAAGAAAAAAGCATGGGTCCGTTTTTTTTCTGGATTTTCATAGAGTCCTTCACCATCAAGAACATAACTACCGGGGATGCAGCGCACCAATACCAATTCTGCTTGACGTATCTCTGAGAGACGTAGATGAGGAAGTGCTGCTCCATGAGAAACGGGAGTTGCTCCAGTCCGGCTTCCTTTTAAGAATTCGGATTCCAGCATTTCTGCGCTAAACTCTGGCAGACGCAAATGGGGGAGTGCCGCTCCACGGGAAACGGGAGTTGCTCCAGTTTGACTTTCTTTCATGAATTGTCGTTGCAGTGTATCGGCATTGATTGCAAATTGTTTGCTTAGCAAAAGTCCAACCTTTTGGACTATTCTTTCAAAGCTGTGATCGGAATGCAGGTCAATGACAGAGGCACGGGCAATCAATTCTTCAAATGGATCTTCATCACGCAGCCCCTTTTCTTTCAAGATACCCCGCAGTTCCGTATCCAATCCCTCAAAACGTTGTTGTCCAAGTCTGGCGAATAAATGGTAAATGGCGCCAGTGCGTACAACTTTTTCTTGAGCATAATAAAAATACCAGCCAGTGCCTATACAGATGAGGCTGGCAGTAAATAAGGTGGGCAGCCATCCCATTTCAATAATGAGCCAGAATGGAGACAGGATGCCAAAAATCTGCATCCAGGGATAGAAGGGGGAGCAGTATCCCGGATCATAGGATTCAATTTTGCTTTCACGCATCACAATAACTGCCAGGCAAATGAGGGCAAACATCATAAGCTGGAATGCGCTGGCGAGCTTGGCGATTTTTGTGGGATCAAATACTGTGACCAGGATCAGGATTATTCCGACAGTGAGAAAAATAGAGTACTTGGGGGTGTCCCTTTTGCTGAGTGTTTTCAGGACAGAAGGAATTAAGTGATCGCGGCTCATTGCCAGCGGGTAGCGGGAAGCACTGAGGATTCCCGCATTCACTACGGAAGAAAAGGCCACAATTGCTGCAATGGTGACAAGGATTTTTCCCCAGGGACCTACGAGTATTTCAGCTGTAGTTGCAACGGGTGTCAGGTCACCTGCTAATTTTTCTGGGGAAACCACACCGACCATGATAGTAGTTCCTAAGCCATAAACAACAATTGATGTCCCAATTGCTAAAAATACGCCTAGTGGTAAATTTCTGACAGGATTTTTAATTTCTTCTGCAACACTGGCTATTTTTGTGATTCCAACATAGCTGATATAAACCAAACCCGCTGTTGAAAAAATGGAAGAAGTGCCTTTATCAAAAAAACCGGCAAAGTGCTGGGGGTTTAGCTCGAACATGCCATGTCCAATGAATCCGGAGAGGATGGATAAAAGGATAATTACCATCACAACCTGGAAGGAACCAGATTTTTTTGCACCAAATAGATTGACTAAACCAAATATAACCGCAAATCCAGCAGCGATCGGAATAATTGGAAGGTTGGGCCAGAATAACGTGACATAAGCCCCCATACCAATCAAAGCAAAGGATGCTTTAAGGATAAGAGCTAACCAGGTACCCAACCCGCCAATGGTTCCGACTAATGGCCCCATGCTGCGGTCTAGAAAGTAATAGGCACCGCCGGCACGCGGCATGGCCGTTGCCAGTTCTACCATGCTGAACATTGCAGGAATGAGTGGTATTGCCGCAATCATGTAACTGAGGACCATGGCCGGGCCTGCTTCTGTAAATGCCAGTCCAGGGAGCAGGAAAAAACCGGCACTCAGCGTGGTGCCGGTAGCAATTGCATAAACTTTCAAGAGATTGAGCTCTTTTTTTAGTAATTGCTTGGGGGATTCTGCCATGGTTTCTTTAAAATAGATGTTCGGAGGGGAGGACGATGGTTATTTTTCTATTACTCATCCCAATGCCAGTCTGGTGTGCCTTTGCCTGGTTCCCACAATACTTCCGTTTCCCCCATGGTCGTGCTGACCCAGCGTCCAAATACAAATAAACCATCAGAAAGACGGTTGAGATAAGGAATAATTATATCACCGATGGGCTCTTTTTCACTCAGGCGAATCACCTCTCTTTCTGCACGCCGGCATAGTGTTCTTGCCTGGTGTAAGAAAGCATTCAGAGGACTGCCTCCAGGTAAAATGAAGCTGGTCAATGGAGGGATTTCTTTATTCATGGCATCAATGACTTCTTCCAGCCATTGTACATCTTGCTCACAGACGGTGATCTGCCCCTCATATTCATCTCCTGGGTAGGTTGCCAGTTCGGAGCCCAGATCAAATAGCTTCTGCTGAATTGCCTGTAAAATTAGTTCAAATTTATTACGCCGTTGGGAAGGTTCCTTTTGACTATTAAAACAACGTGCTATACCAATAACACTGTTTAGCTCATCAACAGTACCATAGGCTTCAATACGGAGATGGGTCTTGGGGATTCTTCTTCCTCCTACTAAACCGGTTTCTCCAGTGTCTCCTGTTTTTGTATATACTTTTGTAATACGAACCATAATTTTTCATAAGATATAGTAGACAATAAATATTGAAAATCAAGAAATCGTCTACTACAGAATGTTCATAAGAAAGAAAAGTCAAGAATCATATTTTTCCGGTTTCTATATGTTTAAGCAAGTTTTTTAAATTCCCATGAATTCTGTAAAACTTCAGAAAATCATTATCCGTACGCCAAACTGGCTGGGTGACTTAATGATGGCTACGGCCTTCATTAAGGCCGTGTTGGACAGCTATCCACACGCGCAAGTCGATTTAATTGTAAAATCGGGCTTTGAAAAGCTTCCTTTACCGCACCGCGGTCGTATTTGGGTATTTGATAAAAACAGAAATTCTTCAGGGGCGTTTGGTAAGTCGTTGAGGGCAGATGAGTATGACGACTTTTATATACTGCCTCCAAGCTTTTCTTCAGCATGGATGGCGTTTTGCAGTGGAAGCAAAAAACGAATTGGTTATGGTGGTAATTTGCGAAACTGGCTGCTAAGACCGGTAAAACATTATGAGCACTCACCCCGTACTCAACACTTGGTCAAAGAGTATTTCTCTTTACTGGATATGCCTTTTTCTTTCAAACGCCATTTCCCAAAATTAGATATTTCTCCAGAGTGGGTGGAAAATCAACTTCAGGGGTATAAGGAATTGCCGGAAGGGTATATTGCTGTGGCACCTGGAGCCATTTACGGGGCAGCCAAACAGTGGCCTGTACAGCACTATCAAGCATTGGTAGAGTTGCTGCGTGCTCATCAGTATCCAATCATTGTGCTGGGGACAGAGGCGGATCATGAGGATGGTGAAACGATTTGCCAACAAAGAGAGGGTGTTTACAATTGGTGTGGGAAGTCATCATTGACAGAGTTGGTGGCTCTTTTGGCAAAGGCGCGTTTGCTGGTTAGTAATGACTCAGGCAGTATGCATATCATGGCAGCTTTGCAGCGTCCGCAAGTGGCCATCTTTGGATCAACCAGCTTGACCTGGACGAGTCCTTTGAATTCGTCTGCTCATGTGGTTTACCTAAACCTTAGCTGCTCTCCTTGTTTTCAACGCATTTGCCCTTATCACCATTACGATTGCCTTTGGAAAATTACACCCGAACAAGTGTTTCAAGAAGCATTGTCTTTGCTCAGAAAAGCATAAATTTGTTCTCGGAATTGGGTTGCTCCTCCATTGGCCGGATGACGAACTACAGGGCAGTCGAGCCGCAAGGACTGAAGAGTGGCTGCGCATTTTTGGCCGATGGCAATAACACGACTGCTTGGAAACAGCTTGAGAAATGAAAGGAGAAAAGGCCAGGAGTACTCCAATTCATAAGAGGTGGGAGTGCGATTGCTGAGCATTCCGTTTGGATGGCTTGGTTGATAAGGATGCCAGGGAACGGCATTCCATAAGACAAATTCATAAGGGTTGAGCTGCATCTGGAGCAAACTCCCCCAGACAATGGTTGCTGTCGGTTCCGAAAAGCCTTTGGGCCGTTTGTCCGGATGGCTGGTTCGTTTTGGGGTATGATGTTGGAATACGTGATGGGGATGGATGCCTTTTAGATGCTGATGGCCTAGCAAAATGCGCTCTGACGTCATGGCAATGCCGCTAAAATGCCCCCCTTGGTAGCCGATAGCCTCTGCTATTAATAAATAACGAGCACTATCTTTTCTCTGCTCCAGGTAATATTGCAAGTGGGCTTTGCGAATATTGGGTGCCTCTGTATTTTCATCATTATCTGGATCGCAGTCATACCAAGGGTTGAATACATGATCAGAGGATGGCTTATTTTTTAAAGATTTAATGAATTGTTGGATCGTATTGGACATTCTTTAATTATATTATTCTCATAGTGGTCGAGGTGGCAATCAGACTTCCAATTTAGATTATCTTCTGCAGGCATTCAATTCAAATCAGCAAAAATGCTGCTAGAGCTTTTGATCATATAATGCTATGACATGGCCTTCTGATAGAAACCATTTGATGACCTCTAAACCAATTTTTAGCGATTTTTATGTCTTCTGATGTGCTGATTGTCTTTGTCCGTTATCCTAGAGTGGGCAAGGTGAAAACCAGGATGACCAAATCGGAATTCTCTCCCTCTCCTCTGAACATTGAGCAGGCATCGATATTATATTATTCTTTTTTAAAGGATTTGATTTTACGTTTTCAGACTGCTGTGTACTGTGCTGAGGGTAATTTTGATTTGTTGGTGATGCTGGGAGGAGCACTTCCAGAAGAGAAAGAACCATTCGAAAAACAGTTTTCTTTGAATCCCCAGCAAGTTGAGCTGCTGCCTTTTGGTGTCGAAGATTTAGGGAAATTGATGGAGCAGAGCTTTAGGGATTGTGCGCAAAAGGGATATAAGAAAATGGTTCTGATCGGCAGTGATGTGCCGCAATTGAAAATGGAGCAAATTCATCAAGCGTTTGTTCATTTGGACGATGTCTCTATGGTCATTGGGCCAGATAATGGAGGAGGCATGTACTTAGTGGGCTGCTCTCAACCGCTGGGATTGATGGAAGAAGGGATTGTCTGGGGACAAGGGATAGACCGAGAAGAAGTTCTCAAACGATGTGATGAGCAGTCGACCACGTACCAATTATTGTCTGAAGAAATTGATATGGATACCAGTGAAGATTTGGCGTTTTGGTATGATGGGCTTCATCAATTTCCCGGAGAGTTGGAGTCTCAAAAAAAAGACTGTCCTAATACGATGCTGTTTCTTCAGCAACTGTTTTATGATTTGCGGAAGTAATACAACTGATAGATTCTTTTTGTGCTCATTCCAAGCAAATTGAGCAGTAAAACAACATTCATCAAAAGTAGATAACGATAAAAACCGGTCTGATGGAACTTTCGTGATGATGGAAAAATAGGAGAATTGATAAAACAAAACGGATATTTTCGTAAATAGCGATTAATTTTTAAATCCTCTAAAAGATATTCTTCAGGAAATCCCCCAATTGCCTTAAATACCTTTTTTCGAACACACAATCCCTGGTCCCCATAAACAACCTTTAGAAAACGGCTTCTTGAGTTAGAGATCTGTTCTATAATCCGAAATTTTAAGCTGTCTTCTTGAAAACAGATGCGGAAGCATGAATAATCGATTTCTCCATTTGTCCAGGCAGTACGCAGATGGTCAACAGCCTCTCTGGAGATCACAGTATCTGCATGTAAAAACAGGATAGAGTCTGACTGGACATGAGCCGCACCATGGTTCCAACATTGCCCTCGAGACCAGTGTGTGTCAGCGGGTGGCCGGATGTGTTTGAGGGAATGTTGTTGGCAAATGGTTTCGCAGTCATCTTGACTTTGGTTGTCAACGATGATGATCTCTTCAAAAAGGTTTACCAGAGTGGGTAATGTCTGCCGTAATGCCTCTGCATCATTGTAAACAGAAATGACCACCCCGGGAAGAGACGATTTCATTTTTAGAAAATCGTATATACAAAAGGAGCAATGGCAGAGCCTTCTGTCAATACAATCAACGATCCCAAGAGGAGTAAAACTAAAATGATGGGTGCTAACCAAAATTTTTTACGAACTTTCATAAAAGCCCATAATTCAGCAAAAAATGACATGGTTTTTGTACCTTCTTAAATGATGTTAAAATTGATACTTCATGGATTCTTGAGGATCCCTCTGTTCTCTGATAGACCAGTATGATTCTTTGTCGGGGTCTGGTTTTTTGTGGAGGGGATCTTTTCCAAAAAGTCTCATGATCAAACCAGTTGGGGTGAAGATGGTATAAAAAATAATACCTAAAATGATGCGGGAGTTAATCCATCCCAATCCATCCCCAATTTTGATCCAGACGTAGTGTATGGGTGCTAGAATGTTTGGCCACACGACTGCTGCCAGCAGCAAGAAACCTGCAATACCGGTGAGCCATAGGCGGGGTTCTTGCTCTTTGGTTAAAGGCCAGAGGCTGATTGCCAAGAAAACGGTACCAACGATTACACCAAAATCACGGTATTGTTTATGATGTTTCCAATTGATAAATAACATAGAATTCCTTGAATTGTTCTTTTGATTCAATTTTTGATTTTACGCAGTTGATGCGTTTTCTTGATTTGTCGGTTCTTCTCCGACCTTGTCTTCTGCCTCAGTCTCTTGTTCTTCCATCCCAATCTCGTTTTCTTGTGGGATGTGATATTCTCCACTGTGGATAAGGTAGGGAATGCCTCCCAATAAATAAACGGCTAATTGGATGATGACATAGAGGTTAAAAATATCAGCACCTCCTGATATTCCTACGAGTTTGTATAATGATTCAAAGGCGACATGTCCGACTCCGACCCCACCTGGGGCAACGGGGATGGCAATGGTGATCAAGCCAATCGGCATGATGAAAAACTGGGTAAAAATATTGAGATCAGACACTTCTATCATCTGTGCAACCAGGAAAAATAAAAATGCGACGGTGATATGAAGCACGATAGACATCAAAAGGGTAATCAATAATGTGGGTTTTTGATGCTGAAAGCTTTTGAATGCCAGATAAACTTTAACGGTGATGGAATGTCCTGGTAATTTTTTGAAAAGTCGAAGAAAAGGATCTTTGCCTTCTTTGAATGGATAAAGCACAATGGCATAAAAGATAACCGTTCCGGCAAAGAGTCCGCCGATCATCCCTGCTAAGGAAGCCAGTGCTGGTTTGGAGAGAATCCAGTTTAAGTTGAAGATAAGGGCGAAAAATGCCATCACGATTAAACCAAACAAACCAACGAAACGATCAATTAACAGGGTTGTGAAAGCACGGGTTTTTCCTTCTTTTTCCTGGGATCGGATGATGTAGTAACCCTTTATCACATCTCCACTGACGGCTCCAGGCAGGGTCGTGTTGAAAAAATTTCCAATCCATGTCAGAAGACTTGCCCTTGTCAGAGGGACTTCCAGACCAATGGCTCTGAGTAAAAACCACCAGCGCAAGGCTGCTAACGGTACGATCCAAAAGACCAGTAACCCGACCATCGTAATCAGGACGGAGGGGTTTTCCCAAAATAATAAAAGACGTTCAAAATTTAATCGATCACTGGCAATGAGGTAGTACAAAATGCCGGCGACAAACCCAAATTTCAGAATATTAATAATGATCCGTTTCATCCAACGTTCTCACATTTTCAAAAGATAAAAACTGGTTTTTCTTTTTAGAATATCTGAATCGCAATCATTCCGGTATCCAAGCAGATTATCCAAGCTCCTAAATGTTGAACAATTTTAGGAACTTTCCCTTGTTCTTTGATAATTCCTCCATAAACCAATGCGTAAGAGCTGCTCAGAGCCAGAATGAATAAGAAACTTGAAAGACCAAAGACGCTGTAAAGTAATCCATAAATTATGCCATTGAGCACTTCTATCCAGACGGAGCGCTGTCCATAGATGCTCTGGCATTTTTGACAGCGTCCGCGTGACCATAAGTATGAAACAACAGGAATGTTCTCATACCAGGCCAGCTGATGTCCGCAAGTAAAACAGATGGAACGAACCGGGTAGAGCAGATTTAAACGGTTGGACGCTAAGCATTGCTTGAGTATGTCAGGTAGCGTTGTGGTGGACAACAGCTGCTGTTTTTCTTCCTGGGAAAGGTATTGCAGGGGCAGACGGTCAATGCATACATTTAAAAAACTGCCGACGATGAGCCCTATTAATGCGGAATAAAATAATCCCAAATAAAATAAAAACATATCTTTGTGCTACAATTCGAGGACGCTGTTTATCATGTTAGGGGTTAAATATCAAAATATTATACAAAATGCAGCGTGACAATTTTTTTTTGATCTGCAAGCAACTGCGAATCTTTTTTTAATTGTAAAGATGTTTCCTCAATATGGCGAATCGATGAAATTTTGCAGGCTTGTTGAATTTCGGCTTCCATGTCTCCTCCTTTATAAGCATGTAGAACGGAGTTTGGCTTGCGCAGGCTGCGAGTCCATTTTTCCAGATTTACCAAAGAGCTGACGGCTCTGGCTGTGATAAAAGAAAAATGTTGATGGAAATGCTTCTTACCCAACTCTTCTGCTCTTCCTAATACCACATTAGCATTGGGCAGGGGCAGTGCTGAAATCATTGATTGCACGGAATGGATTTTTTTTTCAATAGAATCGATCATGGTGAATTGTAGATCAGGGCGGATAATAGCCAGTGGAATTCCTGGCAGCCCGCCTCCTGTTCCTAAATCACAAATTTCGGAGTGGGTGGGGAATTTCCGTACTGCCAGAATTGCCAGGCTGGGCAGAATATGCTTTTCCCAGATTTGATCAGCATCGTTTCTGGAAATCAGGTTGATTTTTTGATTGTGCTCCCTCAGCAGTTCAACCCATTGTTGCAACAAGGCCCACTGGGTCTCTGCGATAAAAATCTGGTTTGCGTCTAAAATATGTCGTATTTTGACAGAAGGGTTGTTCATATTGTTTGTGTCATGCCCCATAACATGCCCGGAGAGAGGAGTCTTTTTTCCAATCGGCTTCTAGAGCCTCCAGCTTCTCTATGGTTCCGATATCTTTCCAGTAAGCGTTACCGATATCAAAAGAGCGGATCGGGATGTTTTCAGCACTCAAGCGGAGATAGCAATCGATAATGGAAAACTCGCCAGATTCTTGAATCATGGGAAAAAGATCGGGTTTTATAACGTGAATCCCATTAAATCCTTGTTCTTTCAAAGCCCCATGGGGTTTACGGATTAGACGGTATTCCTGTGTTTTGTAATAATGGATGCCGCAAATATAATCTTGTTCATCAATCAATAATTTGGTTTGGGTTGACCGGTTCTGAGTGAGTAAGGTGGCAATGTCTTGCTGTTGTTCATGTCTGTGGTGAATTGCGGAAAGATCAGCAGAACAGAATACATCAACATTGTGTAAGATAAACGATTGATCATTCCAAAAATTTCTGGTGTTGAGTAGTCCTCCTCCCGTGCCCAGGATCTCTCTTTCTGGAAATAGGGTGAGCTTGGATCGGTTGGAGGAACGCTTCTTGACAAACTCTTCGACTTGGTGAGCCAGGTAGTGAGTATTGATCGCAATAGCGGTGATTCCCATTTTTTCTAACCGACGTATTGCCCATTCCAGAGCAGTGTTTTGGGCAACAGGGACAAGTGCTTTGGGAAGGGAATTGGTGAGGGGCTGAAGCCTTGTGCCTTTCCCTGCTGCTAAAATCATTGCTTTCATGCTATGGTGATGCTCTTATATTTGTAATTGAGTATTCATTTTGTTATGTATTTTCTTTTATCTCAAAAGATGCAATAGGTCTGTATAGAGTGGCATTGATAATAGCACATTAATCCTGGTTTAAACAGGCCTATCAGGAAATAAAATGGTTGTTTCCAGTTTAAAGAATTGTTATTAGAGATCAATTTTTTAACCGGAATGGTTTTTGCAACGGTAATCGAATGATGTGAGCCGGTTGGCAAAAGATGATGATTTGCGAGCTTTAAAAAGTGGTTCTTTTTGTGTTTTCCCTTCAAGGCATGTTGATTGAAAAGTTAGACGGAGACTAATGGCAGAACGAAAAGATACATTGGAATGGTTCTTAGCTGAAGGTGAGAAGTTAATGCAGAACCAATTTTATGATCGGGCAATCTTAGAATTCAATAAAGCCTACAAGTTGGATAGCTCTACAACCAATTTGGCTTTGGAAAAATTATTCAGGGGAGCAGAAGAGACGGGAGATTATGAAGGCATTATTTCTGTTGGGACAAGTATGCTTCAGCACCAGCCCGGAAATAGCCAATTAGCCAATGTCCTTGGAAATACCCACCGGCGGCTTGGCAATTTTGCGCAAGCCTCTAAATTTTATCAACATTGCCTCAAGTATGACCCAAAACACCGATTCGCTTCTTACAATTTAGCGGCTGCCATGGCACGTGCTGACCTCTATGATGGCAATGTTGTCAATGCAATCACTCCCTTTGAGAGAATGGAAGGTCCGAAATTGCCGGATAATAAAGAAGGAGAACAACGTCTCAAGGCCATTCAGCAAAAAATTGATGCAGCGCAACAAGAGGAAAAAGAAAAAGGGGAGGGTGATAAGTCAGAAGGAGAAGACTGGCAGGACCAGTTGGATGGTGAACTGGAACCTAAGAAACAAGAAGAACCAAAGAAAAAACAAAAAGTCGTTCTCATTCCGGAAGAAATCTTGATTTATATCCGAAAAAACCGAGACATGCCTGCTTTAGAGATGCAGGAAATATTGAAGTTTTTAGCTTTTTACGCCATTGAAAATTCTTTCCCAAAAGTTGCCTGGCGAGCATTAACACGATTGCTGTTTTATACGTCTCAAGATGAGAATTTTCGGTGCTTTATGGCCTTGACTTATCATTTACGGGGAGAAAAAAAACTGGCAATCGATCAACTGCTCTCCATTTTGGAAGAGAATCAGTATAATCGTTATGCCAATGTAAACTTGGGGTATTTGTATCAGGAACAAAAAAACTATAATCTTGCACGAAAATACTTTGTTATAGCCTCTCAACTGCTTGAAAAATCAAAAGATCATTATAATATGCAGCAATTTCGTTCTTTGGGAGAGCAATACTATCGAGATGAAATATACAAGAATGCGCAAAGAGTGTTTGAAGTGCTCAGGGAAGAGAGTGTTGCTCCCGATATTCTTGAGCGTCTGGGGCATATTTATTTAGAGCAGGAGATGTTCGATGGGGCAATGGAAGTCTATAAGTTGATCATGGAAGATTATTATGAGCAGCCTGAAGTTAAAGAAGCCATGGTCAAAGCAAATCAGATGTTATTGAATAAAGCCCGCAAATACATGGAAATTCATAAGTATACTCGAGCTGCCCGTATGTATGAGATCAGCCTGGAAATTGAACATTCCAAAACAGTGATAGAAGATACGATTGGTGCCTATAAACTTCTGAGGGATGAGGAGGGAATCAAACGAATGAATATTTTGCTTCGCAATATTCAGAATGAAGAACGAGAACGTGAAATAGTAGAGACCATTAAGCAGAAGTTAAAAGAAGGCAAGGTCTTCGAAAAAAAGAAACGGAACTATGAAGCCATTCGCTGTTACGAGGAAGCATTACGTCTCAAACCAGATCAAAATGTATTGATTCAGTTGGTTCGAATGTATAAAAAAACAAGGCAGCGTGAGATGATTCAAGATGTAACCGAGCGCTATAACAAAGCAATTGAACGTCAACAGCGCTTAGCTGAGTTAGAAGCTGAAGAGCAGGAAAACCAAGATTAAAGAAGAAAAGAGAGCCTGTTAATGAATTTACAAATCAAAAAAGCATTTGAGCGTTACTGTAACAGCAAAAATGTTGCTCCGACGAGTATCGAGGAGATGGAACCACTTTTTCATGAATTCCTGGGATCTCTTAGCAGTGATTTAACACGCACGTTTTATCTAAATGGTTTTTCGCGTATCAAGGTTGTCCTTCCCGATGTTTTTTATCCTCTTCAAAATTTGCTTACTAAACTCACTAAATTACAGGATCCGATTTTAAAAGAGTTGCGTGACCAGAAAGCGAGTATTCCTCCAAATCGGCTGACTATGCTAAAAGGCAATTTGCAATTATACAACCTGTGTCGTAATAAAACATTGCAAAGTTTTCAGGATAATCCTTCTGTGGATAGCTTGGATAATTTATTAATGGCATTTGATCCAGAGCACTGGCAGCAGGAAGTGTCGAGAATTGAGTCCAGTTCTCAAGTATGCGATAGCGTTTATAACCAACTCTTGAAACAATTTCTCAGTGATGCCAGGAAAGTTGGAAAGCAAGTGTCGGCTTTGGAGAAAACACAGGTAGAAACATTGGTAAAGCACTTGATGTCTCTTGCTTACAATTTCTCTCGTCGGGGAGAAATGGGAATAGAATTGACAGAGCTAGCCTTGGCCGGCCGCTTGAGCTTTTTGTGCTATGCGGAGATGTTGAAAAAGCCGGAGGAACAACTGGTGAATAGCTTGAAAAGCAGCTTGGTCATTAGTCAATGGGATTGGCTACATGACCATAAATTGCTTCAGCGTGAATTATTTTTGGCACTGAGAAAGCAGGGAGCAGAGAACATTGAAAAAGAGTTGAATCAGCGGGTGGAATTGATCCGATTGCTTTCTCAGCTTTTTCAGAATAAATGGATTGATCCCAGGCAGATAGAAGGTATTTTAAAAAATACTTATAACCAGCCTGCAAGTAAGCCTTTGGAATCATTACAGGTCTTTGTAATGAAGAAAGAGGTAGGACGGTTAGTGCAAGTGAAAGCACAAGGTGCTTCGGACCGCAATGAAATCATGGTTCGACTGTCTACTTTGATGAAATCGAATGAGGCGCTCAAGGTCTTTTATAGTGAGCTGTTAGGAGATGCGACAACTTTGGAAGACCGTGCTGTCGATTTATCGATTGATGTCATTCGAGAGCTTTTAGGAACCTCTGATAAAGCAGAGCCTGCAACACAATCAACGACTCCTCCTAAAAAGGATGCTCCCTTTCAAAAACTTCGAAATAAAATATTGTCCAAATCGGAGGATGAAGGCGGCCCATCTGCTGGTGAATTGTTAGGACCAATTCTTTCTGATCCGGCTGCCATTCTTAAAAAAATCAATGAACTTCAACAGAAAATACTTGCAACGGCAGATGTGATGGATGAAATCATGTCCAATCGCTACGAAAAAGACGAAGCCATTGAATTTTTAGAAGACAAGCATATTCTTTTACCAGAAACAGAACAACTTTTCCGCAGAAGGCTTCAAATTCTCCAAAAGAATGTCAAGGAAGGAAACTCTACTGATGGTGATCCTGGAACCATACTACAAGGGCTGGAGTTAGAAATCGAGGATGGTTTGACGCTGGATACCCAAATTTATAAACTTCAGGAAACGCTTAAAAAATATGAAGGCAATATGGCATTGACTCCGGAAGAAGCCTCCATGATCAAAAACATGGATCTTGCTATGAAAGAGCGCTTATTCCTGGTTGATGTGTGTTACCAAAAATACAATTTGTTGCACGAACTCAAATCATCAGTAGAAGATACCGATCGCTTAGAGGAGCTTCACCTGGAAGAAATTTCTGCAATACTGCTCTATGTGGTCCAGGATATCCTATTGGAGAATCCTTATAGTTTCAGCAGGGATGAATTGATATCTTTACAGAACTATCTGAGCCCCAGTAGCCAAAAAGTTGAAATGAATCGTCAGGCTACCAAAGATTTGTTTGACTCAGCGATAGGAGGGGCATTATTGGCCAAAATATTGTGTTGGGGATTTTGGAAAATTGAGGAATCCAAGCAAAAGGAAATCAAGGATCAGATCCTCAGAAGCCTTGACTCAGATAACAAAAGTGAGGCCAAGTGGAAAAAGTTTCGATCGGTAGCAGTCAGTAGAAAAGTATTGGACAGGTTCATTAAAGAAATACCGTCCAATGTGGAAGCAATTATAGATCATCAGGGAAAAAAAATAATCAATCAATTCAAAAATATTCTGGTACAAGAAGACAAAAATTCTATAAAAAACGCATCTCAAAAAGATGTCCAGTATCTGGCAAATGCACTGATAACAACAGAGTATGTTTCCAAAGCTAAAAATTTGATGGAAGGATTGATTACAATTGAAAAAAATGCTCCTAAGCCGAATCAAGAGGATCTGAGATTGCCTTCCGACCTTTCCAGTTCAATTGAGAGCATCTTGGATATGAGGATTTATGACCAAAGGCTGGAAATGTTAATTGATGAGCTTATGGCGGTGTTGCCAAAAGATGCCGCCATTGTCAAAGAAGGCTGCCGATTGTATAAAGAGTTTACAGGATTTGAATATTAATCAAAACTTTGTATCAGTTGTCCACATGCCCCTTGGATGTCTTTTCCTCGCGAAATTCGCAAGGTTGCTGTAGCTCCATGATCGAGCAGGTAGCGTTGGAATATTTGAATTTGATCAGAAGAGGGGCTTTTGTATTTGCTCCCAGGAGATTCATTGTAGGGGATGAGATTGATTTTGAATTTCAGCCCATGTAAGATTTTTATCAGCTGTTTTGCATCCTCAAGGGCATCTGTCAATTCTTTTATGAGGATGTATTCAAATGTGATCCGTTTTCTTGATTCAAGAGGGTAATTCTGACAACTGGCGATCAATTTCTGTAAATTATATGTTTTGTTGATGGGCATCAATTGAGTCCGTATTGTATCGTTCACCCCATTTAGAGAAATGGCCAGATTGGCTCTGACATCTTCTTGTCCAAATTGAACGATTTGGGGAACCAGGCCTGAAGTGGAGACCGTAATTCTTCTGGATGAAAAGTTGAATCCCACATCGGCAAGCATGATTTTTAAGGTATTTATAAGATTTTGATAGTTGTGAAAGGGCTCTCCCATCCCCATGAACACAACATTCCGTATTCCTTCGTTTTCTGGTACATCCTTCCAAATTTCCAGAATCTGGTCAATGATTTCTCCTGGAGTCAAATTGCGGACCAATCCCATTTGGGCGGTCATACAAAAGTCACACCCCATGGCACAGCCGACTTGTGAGGAAACACAGACCGTGTAATGGTCTCTATGGGCCATGAGGACTGCTTCAATCCGCTGCTTATCCTTTAGTTCAAATACATATTTGATGGTTCCATCTTTTGCATGAATTTGCTGATATCGTTGCAAGCTGCTGATAAAAAAATGCTTGCTCAGTTTATCTCTCAGCATTTTGGACATATTCAACATTTCGCTAAAATCGTCTACTTTTTTTTGATAGAGCCAGTTGAATATTTGCTTTGCCCTAAATGGTTTTTCGTTTTGCTTAACAAACCATGCGGTCAATGCTTCAAGAGTAAAATCTTTAATATTTTTTCGAGTTTCTTCCATGAGTCACTGCTTGTTTGTTTTGCTCAGTAATGGTGAACACAAAAGGAAGATACCACATTCTGTGAACTTTGGGAAATTTACAGTCAGGATTGGGTGATAAATCCGATGAGGCTATGTTCGTGTACTCACATATATTCCGGTGATGCCTTCTTCAACCAGAGAGAGCAGCTTACCATTACAGAAATAATATCCCCTTCCCAGCATTCGAATGGCATTGTCCACAATAACATAACTATATGATTCGAGTCTGTAAGGGTTGTGCAGCTCAATTGGTAAATCAGTTGGCATGCTGTGGCGATTGAATTCAAAGCTGTAATCGAAATAGTGAAATTTTCCACAAGTATGTGACTTGAGGTAAAGAAACTCAGGATTGAGTTTGACCAGCTGATTTGTGTTGGGAAGATAGACGTAACCATTTCCTACTTTGTAGATCGCATCTCCGAGGATAACGCGGCCTCCGGGGGTATTTCTTGTTATTTTTTCTGCTACTTTGTGAAAGGGGGCGTGGTGTTGTGCTTTGGGTATTGTTGATTGAAGCTTAGGAATTGTATCACTCGTTGAGGGCGGATCAGCTTCCTTCATGGTTTGATTTGCTGGTAATTTAAAAGAAGACTTGGGCTGGGTTAAAAAGTTTCTGAATGTTTCTACACCTAATAGTGCTTTTTGATACAATTCCTTGGTGCATCCCAAATATTTAGAATAAAGAGCAGAAGAATTTTTGAACTCAGAAAAAGTAGTTTCAAGAAGAGATTTTTGATCGTCACGCAACAGATTGGACAAGGATAAATACTTCTCCACTATGTCTTCAGTATCGTGGGATAAAGGTTGCTTGCAAGCAGCTTCCATTGCCATTGTAAAATGTTTTTTGAAATCAGTATCTTTCGCAATTTCGCTTAGTTTTTTTTGATTGCCGCGCATACAGCTGCCGATGAATCTTGCGGCTTTGTTGTCTGAATGGGTTGATCTCACTGTGATCGTTGCTGCAATGACATCAACCATGTGAAGGCGATCCTCATCAAAATGGAGACTGTTTGTTTTTTGGAGTAATTGGATTGCATTGTAAAAACCTTTGGCAACGCTTTCCAGTTCGTGATGGAGATTGTCTTTTATCAATGCCGGAAACATGTGAAAACGAGGATTGGAGTAGATCTCCCAAAATTTCTGGGTTTTTATAGGACTTTTGGGGGAGCGCTCTTTTTGATAAAGCCATGTCAGGCTTTTTAATAAAGAGGGAGGGAGAGCAAGCTCCGCGAGATAATGGTCGAGCTGCCTGGCATTTTCAATTTGAAGTCTTGTAGAGGGAGAAGGAAGGGGTTCGACATCCATGTCGTTTCCTTAGCTAAGGTGTGTTGGCAGTCTTTCCTGACTTTGGGTACCAAAAAATCTCTCATCAAAATAGTCATCATGTCCTCTCTTTTGATAGGAGGCATAATAACAGAGGATTTGATTTCTGTCAAAGAATGTAATGGTTGAATCAGTAATTCTAATTGTGGTAAATTGAGATAATTCAGTATCTGTTTTGAACCAGTTGAAGTTAGAGTGAGTCTCTAAAGCGACTGGATTTTTAAATAATAGTTCTTTATGAAGTCACAGTTTTTTAAGCTATAATGAAAAATTAGACTTTAATTTAACCCGTATGGTCACTGAATGAAACGTTTTTATCCTTTATTGTTGTGTCTATTCTTAATGATTCCTATCCAGGCAAAAGCTGCATCTGGATGGTATTTGGGGATTGGCTCGAATGTTGGTGAAACTGAAGAGCCTGCTTCCAGATCAATGTTTTTTACACGACCGGGTGTCGGATATAATTTTGAAGGTTGGGCTTTTGGACTTTCTGCTCCAAGTACTTTTGCTTTCAATTTTGGGGCAAAAGCCAAAGAAAAAAATAAAGATTTTGAAGAATTATTGATAGATCAATTGTTGCTTACTGATTGGAGGATCAGATTTGATTTAGAAAATTATGCAATCTATGGAGGCTCTAATATAAGAAATTCTGGTAGTTCCGTTATTCCATTTAATAATCATTCCACTCAGCAAGGAGATCAGTTTGAGGAAGTTAGCTCTAACGGGGGTGATGTGTGGGCCATTGGAATTGATTTTTTAAATTTTAGAAAAGATTTAGCGATAAAACTGGAATACAGTCAGGCTCAGCTTCCAACGGATACATTAGACATGGACCATTCAGGTATACTGACTGAGGCAGGAAAAATAAAATTTAATGCTGGTGTCTTCTTTTAGCATTCCTTATTGCTTCATTGGTGCGTTGCGAATTTTATAAAGGGAGCGTACTTTCAGAGATTGACTCAGGCGATAAAGCATTCCGCATGGGTGTTCATTCAATCCTGAATTTATCAATACCATTGGTTTTCCAGAGGCTGTAAACAGCCATGAAGGTGGTATCTTCGAACTTTTTTTTGCGGACAATATTGAAAAATTTTTTATATTTAAGTTTTGAAAAATTTTCCTCATTTTCGACAAGCATCTGGTGGTCTTCCTCACTCAGTTCCCCTTCATTGCGAGCCATCTCTAAATAAAAGTAATGTTGACTGAACCATTCCTCTTCAGGAGGCCCTTTTTTCTTTTGTGCAAAAGGAAAGGTGAAAAAATCACGTACGGTAATTCTTGGTTTGCCAACTTCCGGAAGGATAGGAACGATTTCTTTTTGCAGAATCTCTTTGAAAGGATGCTGAGGAAAGAGTTGTCGGATCAGAGTTTTTTCTAGGAGAGTATTTCCTTTGAAAATGGTGATTGGGTTCCCCGAACTTCGTCCGCAGCGAAATTGAACTTCTTCAACCACTTTGTGCATCTCGATGGATAGGTGGTCAGGAACATAATGGAGCAAAAATTTATTTTTTTCTTCTAGTACAATGGGTTGGGCAAGAAAGTTTTCTATGGACGTGACATGCTTGGGATTCTCACCAATTTGGATTTCCAGGGCAAGAGCCTGCTGGTAGAGTTCATTTGATTCATCGGCTTCCTGCACTCGGTCGGACATTTCTGCCGCCGCTGCCACGACTTGACCAATGGTTTCTACTTTTTGGGCTCTTTCTTCTATGGTCACATTTTCCAAATCATGCATTTCTTCTTGGATGGCTTCCTGATATTCGCCCGCATCTTCTTTCGGTAGGCTGGTTGTCAGGGTTTGAAAGGTATCATCGATTGATTCTTCGAATTCTTCTTTCTCTTTTTGCGTGATAATTTCTTTTTGTGCGATTTCTACAAATTTTTGCTGGAAGCGAGCCAGGTGAGCAGCAATGTCATCTTGAGTCATTGCACCTTCTTTTTTGACGCTGGCATAGAGTTTTTCCAGGTATTTTTTAAAATAATCTCCCATCTGGTCACTGGTATACGCGGTACCAGGTTTTCGGTTGGCCAGCTTTTCTTTTGCTTTTTTGAGCCGTACTGTAGTCTCATCTCCAACAATTTGGGTTTTTGGAGGCCCTGTTGGTTTGGGAGGAGCAATCTGATGGGCAATTGGGGTGATGACTTCCATCAGTGCCTCAGAAGCAAAGTTAGCATCCGGTGTGGACTGATAAAATTCCATCAAAGCTATTAATTTTTTAGGAGCTGATTTGGCCAGCTGCACTACCAGGTAACGTAAGTACGCAGAATCTTTGAGGAGCCCTACAGCACGCAGCCATAATGCGATCTGAGTCAGAGAAAATTGCTGGAAGTCAAATAATTGTTTTTCCAATAAATTTTTGGTGCTGGCTCTCATCTTACGAGACCCTCCATTGTGAATGATTGGATGGAGACTCTGTAGCTGCTCAAAACAATGATTACGCAATACAGGATGTCGTGTTGCAGGAAGATTCTTTTCAACGATATCCATCAGCTGCGCTTTCAGTCTGTCTGAATTTGCGTAACCTTTCCAGTATTGCTGCTCTTTGAGATGGAAGTTGGCAAAAAAGTTGAAAAATATATTATCAATATGCTGAGAAACTTTATCTTCCCGCGCCTCCACGAGTAAATCAAAATAGTAGCGCAGGAACAATTGGGAAATTCCCTGCATGCAATAATAGTGTTCTATAATTTCGTTACGGTCCGTACTTGTTTTTAAATTCAATCGAGCCGTAATCAACAATAAATCTCCAAGTACCAGCCTGGGAAGATAGGTCTTTTCATCAGCACTGCCAGACTGCTCTTGGGTCAAGTCGATTTCAGGGTTGACATTTTTTAAAAAAAGCTCAGTGTGTATTTGCTGTTTTGGGTATTGTGTGGCTACGCTGCCAATGGCACCAATAAGAAGCTGCTGGCCAATATCTACGTAATTTGACTGACTTTTTAACTGTGCGGCGGCAACTAAAGCGAAGGTTGGAAAAATTTCACTGATTCTTTGCCAGCCTGCGACTGAATATTTATCACCAGGCATGGCAGATGCCACAATGGGGACCTGTAGATAACGATCTATATTAATTTGCAGAAGCTTCCACGTGGGCCCAACCATCTTGGTCAGAATTTGCATCATAGGCCCAATTGCTATCTGTGCAAATTGATGGTTTGTCAGTTTGAGGAGAAGTGCAGATCCCTTTCCGGACATAAGATTATTCCACTGGTAAAAAGACTGTTTGGAGATGTTATAAATGATGATACTGAGAAATAATACAAATGATCGCTGAATGTAAAGTGTTTTTCATTCCAAAAGCAAATTATATTCCTCATTTTATCAAATCAACCTTATTTTTCAGGAATATTTGCCATTGTGTTCAAGGAACCGGAATGAAATCCGCTCAAGTCCAGAGTAACAAACTGATAACCGCATGATTTGAGTTGACTCTCAATTTGTTGACGATGCTGAAGCGCTTTTTCAAATTCGTCAATTGGAATTTCGATACGAGCAATCGTTTGATGATGCCTGACGCGGCATTGAGTAAATCCAAGGTTCAGTAATACACTTTCTGCGTATTCAATTTGTGCTAATGTGTTTTTAGATACCTGAGTTCCATAAGGAATGCGGCTGGCTAAACAGGCAGCCTGTGGTTTTCTTGAATTTTTCAATCCCAGGTAAGTGGCTAATCGTCGTATTTGGGCTTTATTAAATTGACAATCTGCTAGCGGAGCAAGGATCCCATACTCTTTTGCCGCAACCAGTCCAGGGCGATAATCCGTTAAATCATCCAAGTTGGTACCATTCATGATATGGCGATAGCCCCGTTCTTTGGCAAGTTTCTCCAATGCTTGATACAGCGTTGTTTTGCAATAATAACACCGGTTAATGGGATTTGCCTGATAGTTGGGGTTGTCTATTTCTTGAGTATGAATAATTTGGTGGGATAAATTCCATTGCTGAGCCAGTTCTTGTGTGAGGTGTAAATCTTCACGTTTCAGACTTTCTGAGGCTGAGGTGACCGCAAGCACTCGATCCCCTAAAACTTGCGCAGCAACATAGGCAACCAGTGAACTATCAATTCCACCTGAAAACGCAACAACCGCACTTTCTAATTTGTGGAAATATTGTTGCAGAGCATTGTATTGTTCGGCTAAATCAGGGGTTAATTCTGAAATTGTTGCAATAGTACTCATGGAATCCTGTTCTGTATCTGAAAACTATTGCTCCACTATAGCCTGATTGTCGTGGCAAGCATAGTTGTAAATTTCACAACCCTCTACTGCTTGATCAACCAACTGTTCGAGGCTTTCTATAGAATTTTCGACTTTTTGTACTTCAGGCAGGAATGACTTGGTTGCGGGTTTGCTCGGTTGAAACACAGTGCAGCAATCAGGGAAATCTTGAATGCTGGTAGTATATGTACCGATGGACTTGGAAAGAGCGGTGATCTCTTGTTTGTCCATGCCAATTAAGGGGCGCAAGACAGGGTAGGCCGCATTTTCTGTTATGCTGATCAGGTTATTCAACGTTTGACTGGCCACTTGTGCTAATGAATCTCCTGTCACAATTGCTTGAGCACGTTCTTTTTTTACAATGCGATTAGCAATCTGGTTCATGAAACGACGGTACAGGATGGTTCTAAATTTTTCAGGAGTTTGTGCTTTGATGGCCTTTTGAATTTCTGCAAAAGGCGCTATATACAAGCGGCTGTAAGGCTGATAAATACGAAGAATTTTTATTAGATCAAAAACTTTTTCTTTGGTCTGTTCTCCAACAAAAGGAAAACTGTGAAAATAGAGATAAATAACAAGGCATCCCCGCTTCATCATCATCCAGCTGGCAACAGGGCTATCAATGCCTCCGCTGATTAAGGAAACAACTCGTTCACGAGAATGAACCGGTAATCCTCCCATCCCTGGAATTTTTTCAGTATAAACAATGCAGTCCTTCTCACGAACTTCCACGCCAACTTCGAGCATCGGATGCAGAAGCCTTACTTTGAGCTGAGGGAAAGTACTTAAAAGGGCTTCGCCTAATTGGGCCTCGATTTCAGTAGAAAAAATGGGAAATTGTTTATTTGCTCGTTTTGCAGTCACTCGGAATGTGATTGGCAATGCCGAGTATTGTTCCAGTTCTTGTTCAATAACTTTTTTAGCAGCGTCTTCCATGCTTTCTAAGCGAAGGTCCGCATGGGCGGCAGGGCTGAAATTGGCAATGCCAGGTATGGTACGCAATACATTTTTGATGACATCAAGATCATA
Organism: SAR324 cluster bacterium; assembly: GCA_015231885.1. Taxonomy (GTDB): domain Bacteria; phylum SAR324; class SAR324; order SAR324; family NAC60-12. The sequence goes on along the minus strand of JADGAT010000001.1, from coordinate 224,181 downwards.
ATTTGTCTCGATTTCCAAACGACCCCAGCATTTTCTGACTTTATTTTGTCCATATGGTTTCAGATGAATACGGATGTTGTCCACCAGGCGTTTTTCAAACAATTGACGGTTTTTTCCTTTCAAGCCAATTTCGCCATAACGTACAATAATCGTATTCATCGAATAAGAAAAGTGGAGTGAAATAATAAATGGTGTATAATATCAAAGACTATAGAAATGCTGTGTGACAGAAGAGTATCAAGCATGTTGCCCTCGTTACAGCACATTGTTGTAATCAGAACGATGATTTTTGCACAAGGTGGAGGGCAAAAAGAAGTTTGTTGATGGATTGATGATGAGTTATGACGATTCTGTTATCTTAGGCTGCTTTTCAGGCAAGAAATTCAGTAATTGTGCTCCAATCCCGATAAATAAATAAGTCATTACGATACCAGGAACAGAGGCAATCACTAAGATCCATGGGAAAATAAATAAATAGAAAACGGCTTCAGGCAACATAGCTATTTCTCGATTAATGAAGGTGATTGAGTAAAAGAGTATTTTGATGCTTTATTCAATAGCACAAACGGAAGACATTCTCAATCAGTAAATAACTGGATTTATGGCAAAATCAGAAATCACAAATGGACATGGCATTTTAAAATGGTACTGGGAAGTTACGCGCCAGCTGTTTCCTCCTTTGTGCTGGTGTTGTCGAATCTGGTTGACTGACGGGAAACGGTATTCTGAAGCATATCCGTTTTTATGTCCTGAGTGCTTGGACGCATTGCCTTGGATTCCTTCAGAGACTTTTTGTTTCGCTTGCGGACATCGAACAATGGATTCGAACACTTTGTGTTCTGCCTGTGTTGACGATAAATTTCATTTTGACCGATTGTGGGGCGGATTTCGATATGAAGATGTTATTCAGGAATGGGTGCTTCAATTTAAATTTGGTAAAAAAGAACACATGGCTTTATTATTAGGGCAGTTGTTGTCTTTGAGTGTGAAAGAATGTTTTGATTTATGGGAAGTGGATGCGATTATCCCTATTCCTCTACACCACAAACGCTTGTACCAGCGTGGGTTCAATCAGGCACACCTGCTTGCTTATCATACTTTTTCAAAATCTAAACTTTTACAGCCACTTTGGTTGCGGCGGATGCGTCATACGGCTCCGCAGGTAGAGCTTTCCGCAACAAAAAGAGTGCTCAATGTGCAGGGTGCTTTTCAAGCAGATTCTCGAGTGAAAGGGAAACGCTTATTATTGGTTGATGATGTTATGACTACCGGAGCAACGCTTGATGCGGCAGCCCAATCTTTGAAAAATGAAGGCGCTCTCTCTGTCGATGTTATTGTGCTAGCGCAAAGAGTGCTTTCTAATGTGAACACTCCCAATCCTAAAAACTTTTCTGGATCAATTCAGTTATGACAGTGAATTCTTGTACTTTTTTCGCTTTTGTCTCCAGTTTATCGTCCCAGAAACGAAAATACACATGGGAAAATTGCGTGTTGGGTTTTTAGACGGAAAAAAGAAATCAGACACATCAGAATCTGCTTTAGGCTTATCGAATGAGTCTTCTTTAATTGCTTATTCAGGACGGACGTTATTTTAAATATTTTTTTATTGCAATATCAACGGCTCTTGTTTTATCATTCAGATTAAGGTTTTTATGGAGGGACATCCCGTGGAACCACTCGATTTGTTCGACCTCCACCAATTGCATCGAACCCGTCCTTAGGGCCTTTCGCATTTGCTGCGATGGGTCTTTGACCAGGTCGAGCCACTCATTTTCAACCAAGAGCTGTCCTATGTGCTTAGCAATCCCCGGGAAAGTCATCGAAATTGACGAAACCATTCAGCCGAAAATGGCCAAGGTGAATTTTGACGGCATCATTAAAAGTGTTTGCATCGAATGGACTCCTGAAGTGGGTCTTCATGATTATGTGATTGTTCATGCCGGTTTTGCCATCAATAAACTTGATGAAGAAGAAGCCATGGAGACCCTAAAAATATTTGCAGAAATGGAGGCGTCTCTGCAAGAAGAGGCGAGGAGCATGATCCCGTCATGAGCCTGTCTTCATCCACACCTCATCCCAACTCTTCCGGTTCTGCAAAAGTGGTTTTAGGTCACGGTAGCGGTGGCAAGCTCTCTCAAGATTTGCTGGAAACAGTTTTTTTCCCGTATTTTAAAAATTCGATTCTGGATGAAAACCATGATGGGGCCATCCTTCGTTTTGGGAATCAAAAACTGGCATTTTCCACAGATTCTTTTGTGGTCAACCCCCTTTTTTTTCATGGAGGCAATATAGGGGATCTAGCCATCAACGGGACCATCAATGATCTGTCTATGTGCGGAGCACTTCCTCAATATCTGGCAGCCAGCTTTATCCTGGAAGAAGGGTTTCCCCTCCATGATTTAAAAAAAATTGTTCAGTCCATGCATTCTGCGGCTCAAGCAGCCAATGTCCTTCTGGTGACAGGTGATACAAAAGTTGTAGAAAAAGGAAAAGGCGATGGGGTTTTTATCAACACAACGGGTATTGGGACAGTTGGAAACAGCATAACCATCTCTCCAAAAAATGCAGCTCCTGGTGATGTTGTACTGATCAATGGCAACATTGGCGATCATGGTATCGCCATCATGTCCGAAAGAGAAGGCCTTGAGTTTGAGACGACCATTGAAAGTGACACGGCTCCTTTGAATGATCTCATACAAAACATCCTGGAAGTTTCTCCCAATGTACATGTTTTGCGTGACCCCACCCGGGGAGGACTGGCAAGCACATTGAACGAAATTGCCGCAGTAGCGCAATACGGTATTTTGCTGGAAGAAAAACAACTTCCCATTCAACCGGCTGTCATGGCTGCATGCGAAATTCTCGGTCTTGATCCATTACATATTGCCAATGAGGGCAAATGCCTGGTGTTTGTGCCTGAAAACGAAGGCGATGTTGTTTTGCAAAAGATGCGGCAGCATCCTCTGGGAAAAGAAAGTGCTGTTATCGGCAAAGTGATCCGTGAGCATCCTGGAAAGGTTTTGTTACGAACTGCTATCGAAAGCCTCCGCATGTTAGACATGCCTGAAGGGGAACAATTGCCTAGAATTTGTTAAATGCAATATCTGGATTCAAAAAAAAAATTATTTTTAAGCAGCAGTTTTAATGGATTGACCCAAAAACTATGGGTTTATTTTTCTTCTAGACTCCAGCAAGATCGAGTCATGATTGGTGTGGATCCAACTAAAATTAACGAATGGTCTCCAGATATCATCATCTGTCCTTATTTGAAACAATACATCCCCAAAAAAATATGGGAAGCCTATCCCTGCTTTGTGGTACATCCCGGGCCTCCTGGAGATGGAGGTCCCAGTTCCCTTAACTGGGCCATTTTAGAAGGGAAAAATTCCTGGGGAACCAGTATCATTCAAGCGGCTGAAGGTTGGGATACTGGCCCGCTGTGGGCGACCAAAAACTTTAACATGCCTCAGGCGTCTGCAGCCCATATTTATCGTAATCACGTGTCTGACAGTATCATGAGCATCCTGCCTCAGGCCTTGGATCGATATTTTTCAGGAGAATCATCGCTGCCCCAACCTGCTATCGTCTATCGCCCCCAAATCACACTTGAAAACCTGGCCTTTGACTGGGAAGAAAAGACAGAGACCATATTAAGAAAAATTAATGCAGGCGACAGTCAACCAGGGACCGTTGGTATCATTGAAGGGCAGCCCTTTCAATTGTATGGGGCCTCCAAAGGAGAAGTGCCAGGGCAGCCCGGAAAAATACTGGAAAAAAGAATGGGACAAGTTTGCATAGGCACTGGAGATGGAAGTATTTGGATTCGGCGCCTGGCGCAGGACTGTGGTGTTAAAATTCGTGCAGCCGATCTGTTGGCACAGTAAGGAAAACGAAAATAATAACATGCTAAATTTTGATATGTTATTGTTTGAGCATTTCTAAGGTAGAAAATCAAAAGCATTCATGGAAATCGTTTATAAAACAAAAAACCAGGTAGGGCATTTAGAATTCCATGGATACAATGGAGCCATGGATTTGGAACACTGCACTCATTTTCTACAAACATATGAAGAAGCAGCAGAAACCCCTGAAACGCGAATCATTGTGCTGTGGGGAGGAGTTGACTTCTTTTCCAATGGCATTGACTTGAATCCGATTCATTTGCGCTACAATCCTGTAATTTTAGCATATAAAAATTTAAAAGCCCTGAATAAGATTGTCAAACGCGTTCTGGAGACCAAAAATAAACTGGTCATTGCCGCTTTACGCGGATCTGCGGCAGCAGGAGGAGTGATGTTGGCACTGGCTGCAGACTTGCGATATGGAAGAAAAGGCATTGTACTCAATCCATCTTATGTCAACATGGGACTATCCGGTTCTGAATATTGGTCCATCCTCCTTCCATCAATGATTGGCTACGGACATACTCAGAAATTAATTTATGAGGCAAATCCTATCTCTTGCCGGAAAGCAGTAGAATTAGGGATGCTTCATGATCAACTCGACATGGAACAAAATCGATTCTGCCAGCAGGTCAGGGAAAAGGCTGAATATTTTGCTCGCTTCAATATAGAGGCGCGGCTTGCGGCTAAAGAAGTGCTCAACAAACGTCTCTTGTACAGCATGGAAGATCAGGTTAAGCTAGAATTGCAGCGCATGAAAGACTGCTGCAATCATGCAGAATTCCAACAGGCGCGTACGCAATTTGTAGAAAAGGGGACAGAGCCACCGCAATTATTTCCGGGCATTGCGCTGGAAAAAGACAGATAAGCACACCTCCTTTAGACAATAGAGCCTGGACATAACCTTCAAAAATGATACTTATAGAAGAAATGCATCGTTGCAGCCGCAATTAAAAATTTTCTGTGGAGCTTACCAAATGGGAGAACATGCAAACTTGGAGAAATACAAAAATGCTGAATATGTGGCACATCTTTCCAAAGCAATTAAAGCAGTTAGCGCTTCTCTGGGAACGGTAAAATTGATGCATGTTTGCGGCACACACGAACATGAAATTGCGCGCCATGGTATCCGTCAGTTTCTTCCACCGACCATTCAAATTATTCCTGGCCCTGGCTGCCCTGTTTGTATTTGTCCCGTAGAATCCATAGACCAGGCCATCACTCTGGCATACCAGCCGAATACAACCGTATTGACCTTTGGAGATATGGTCCGAGTTCCTGCCAGTCATGAATCTCTAGAAGACGCTCGCCGTAATGGGGGGAGTGTTAAAATGGTTTACAGTGCTCTGGATGCGGTTAACCTGGCCAGGGAAAATCCGAACAGTACCTTTGTCTTTTTTTCTATCGGCTTTGAAACAACGGTTGTTGGTATAGCCGGGATGATTAAAACAGGGATCCCCAAAAATCTATATGTCCTGCTCGCCAATCGTTATATGCCTCCTGTTTTGAAACTGCTGATGGATGTGCATGATGAAAGCATTCAAGGCTTTTTATTAGCAGGGCATGCTGCCACGATTACAGGGCTTCATGCCTATGATTTTATGGAAGACGAATTCCAATTGCCATGTGTTGCAACCGGTTTTGAACCAGTGGATATTTTACTGGGAATATTCGAATGCCTCAAGCTGATCAAAAATAAAGAACCCAGGATAGTCAACGCTTATCCCCGTGCCGTCAATGAACACGGCAACACCGTAGCGTTACAATTAATTGAAGATGTGTTTGAACGTAAACCTGGTATATGGAGAGGCATTGATATAGTAGACGACTCGGCCTTTCGCATAAAAGAAGAATATTCTTTTCTGGATGCAGAAAAACAATTAGATTGTACTCCTCCTTATCCTCCGCGGTCCCATCCCCCAGGCTGCGACTGCCATCGGATTATGCTGGGAGAACTTCTGCCAACCAATTGTAAGATGTTTACAAAAACCTGTACTCCTTCCAATCCCTATGGGCCCTGTATGGTTTCCCCGGAGGGAACCTGTCATACTTGGTTCAAACATGGTTCTGGAAAAATCTCTTTAACCCATACTGCTGCTCATACGATCTGATATTGAATCAGGTTGCAAAACTATAGCACCGCAAACAACTACGAAATCCAGATCCCTGCTCTTGAAAATTGCCATTTTTTTCTTGCCCATCACTCAAACGGTCACCTGAATATCTCGATGAGTTGCTGGTTTTTAAATACAGTCTGGGATGAATTTTAAATAAATTTGGAGCTAATGACTTTTCAATCTTTTTTTCAAAAAACACTGATGAACATAAGTATATGATATTAATAATAATTATTAAATAATTTTTCCGCAAAAATAAATATTAATTTTATTTCAAAAAGTTGAAAAAAATATTTGACATTTATTTAAAATGTATTTAAATTGTATTTAACACTTTGGAAAAATAACAAATTTTAAACATTAAATAAAAGAGGGAACTATGACTGGTGAAAATATTTTGGAATATGCCGTTGATTTTAATAAAAAAGCATTCGAGGAAGGTTTTAAAAACTTAAATTCAGCTTCAGAACAAACAGAAAAGATGATGGAAGCTTTTTTTCAATTAGCACCACAAATTCCAGAAGATAGTAAATCGGCTTTTCGTAATTTTTGTGCAAACAGCAGCGAAGGAATCGCAAATATAAAGAAATCGGTTGATGCTGCATTAGAAATTGATGTTACGCAAAAAAATGCTGCAGCTCAGGTTTTGAATGTATTGGAAAGCAGTGTTCAGGATACATCAGCACTTGCATCAAAAGTCCAGGAACAAAATCAGGATTATGTTGCCAAATTGACAAAAGATCTTCCAAAAGAAGGCCAGCAAGTGATTGGGTATATGAGCGATGCTGTCAACAAAAGTCTGGATGGATTCAAAGAAGTCATTAATAAAAATTTTGCTTTTGCACATAAAGTCATTGAAGAAAGTGCAAAATAAATGAAGATTTGCTCTATTAAGAGGTATCTTTAATAATAGAAAAAGAAACTTTTTTGAAACGAGGTTGAAGAAAAATCTTTAACCTCGTTTTATAAATTTTAGCCTTGTTCTAATTTTAAAATCATAGATGATTGAAAATCTGAGAAGAATCTGATAAGTAAAAGCTTTAGCAAATTAATATACAACCATTTATCAAAAGAGAATTATGAAAACAATCTTTGATCAAAACCTTTCCTGGCTGTCATCTTGGCAAGAAGCACAGGAAAAGTTAATCAAGCAATACATGGAATGGGGAAAAACTGTTCAAGAGCAAGGCGGAAACGCAGGGGCAGCCAGCCCTTTTATCAACGAATGGATTAACTCCCAAAATGAACTGACAAAACAATTCATTGATGCCGGCAAGTCCATCCAGCAGCAATTTTTTAAGTCACCAGGAGAAGTTCATGAAACGGTCCAACAATTTATGGGACTTCCTGTTTATGAGCAATTATTCAAATTTTGGACGGATGCGTTGAGTAAATCATCGGGTCTTGGAGATATGTTTGGTTTTCAAGCCGGATTGGGAGATCAAAGAAAATTCTTAGAAGATCTTTTCTTAAAAAATAATCTCTTTAACTGGGGAGGCGGAAATTTAGCAGCAGAATTTCAGAAAATGTTTTCTGCATTTCCAGGAATGTCAGGGATACCAGGAATGTCAGGGATACCAGGAATGGGGCAAATGGCCGGCCCATTTGGAGGAATGATTCAACAATTTACAGATGCACTGCAGAACTTAGGTTCAACGGGGCCTCACTGGGATGCTTCCAGCCTGAAAGATTTTTTTGGTGAATACAAAGAACAATTTGTAAAGTATTTATCCGCACAAAAATTAGGAGTGGATCGGGAAAAAAATGAACAAATCGCCCAAGGCATCATTGCTTTCATGGATTATGCTGAGCTTGCTAATGAGTACATGCAAAAGATAAGTACAATCAGCATGCAGGCAAATCTGCAGTTGTCCAAAAAATTATCGGAGCTTGCAGCAGAAGGAAAAAGTGTTACTTCTTTTAAGGAACTCTCGAACTTATGGGCAAATGAAGGGGATAAGTACTTTGCACAAGAGATGGGAACTCCAGAATTTTGTGAATTGCAGGCAAAATATCTTGATGCACAATGCAAGTACAACATCATCGTCAATAATATGATGGAAGCTGAATTACGCGACAGCCCTGTTGCAACAAAAGGAGAGGTGGATGTTGCCTATAAGAAAATTTATGAACTTAGCAAAGAAGTCCGTGCCTTAAAAAGCAAAGTTCAAGAATTAACTGCAGCTCCTGCAAGCAAACCAGCTCCTGCAAGCAAACCAGCTCCTGCAGCAAGTGCAAAAACAAGTGCTCCACGAACAAGAAAAACTTCAACCAGAAGTGCATCCAAAACACAAAAATAAGGGATAAATCATGACAACAGCTGTAAATATGGAAGATATTGCAAAAGAGTTTTCTGAGTTTATTGAAAACTTTAAGGCAGGTATCGAAAATTTGGCCACTATGGGGCCGGTTAAGATCGCAACCTCCGAAAAAGAGACGGTATACCGAGATGGCAGGGTACAATTGTACCATTATAAGCCTCTGCAAAAAAAGATTTGTCCTGTACCCGTTCTGATCAGCTATGCATTGGTCAATCGCCCAACTATGCTGGATCTTCAGGAAGACCGTTCTTTAATTCGCAACCTTCTGAATGAAGGAATGGACGTTTATATGATTGACTGGGGTTACCCTGATCGTTCAGACCGTTATTTAACCTTAGGAGATCATATTGAAGGTTTTATCGGAGGCTGTGTGGATTATATTCGAGAAGCACATAATCTTGATAAAATCAATCTTCTGGGAGTTTGCCAGGGTGGGACCATGGCAACCATTTACTCGTGTCTGCATCCTGACAAAATTAAAAATTTTATCACAACGGTAACTCCCATTGATTTCGAAACAAGTGATGGATTGCTCTTTTCTTGGAGTAAATCCATGCATGTTGATTCGATGGTAGATCGCTACGGATTGGTTTCAGGTGATACGATGAACCGTTCTTATCAAATGCTTGGCCCATTGAATCTGTCAACGCAGAAATATATCAACATGGTCGACTTGATGGCCAATAAAAAGAAACTGGAAGATTTCCTCCGCATGGAATCATGGTTGATGGACAGTCCTGATCAAGCAGGAGAAACCTTTCGGCAATTTGTGAACGATTTATTTCGTGGAAACAAATTGACCAAAGGCGAATTAGTCATCAACGGCAAAGAAGTCAAATTGAAAAATATGACCATGCCGGTCTTAAATATTTATGCCGAATTTGATACTCTTGTCCCACCTGCATCCACTAAGCCGCTGAATGATCATGTTGGCACAAAGGATCAGACATTGATCGGGTATCCTGTTGGCCATATTGGAATGTATGTTTCCGGTAAAATACAAAAGACTTTAGCACCAACTATTGCTAAATGGATTAACGAAAGAGTTTAAAACTCAAAAACTTTTCACCAAATCCTCCATTGTCATTCCTGTGTGAGCTGTTGCTCCATCCTGTAACAACAGCTCATCGTTCTTCCATGAATTTTCTTTCTCGTCAGGAATGACAAAAATCCCTTTTTCTTCCCTTCCTCTTCAATTAGAGATCATAAATAAAAAGTCACTTGGTACGTCGTTTGCTTTTCTTTTCATGAATCCCCCCAACAGTTGATTTATGAGGAGAATGAATGAGTGGTATTTATAGCTTAGTCTCTGCAGGGAAAGCCCTGGAGAAAAAAATGGAACTCACCACGAATAACCTAACAAATGTTGACACCATTGGTTACAAGGAAGATCAGCCTACATTTCGAGAGGTCCTTTCCACTGCTAATCGTGTGGTTCCAGAATCAGATGAAGAACTTTTTCTCAATCATGAGTACTTAGATCTCTATGTTGGGATGGACAAATCTTCCGTAGTCATTGATGATGTTGGAAAAAATTTCGCCAAAGGCCCCATGCGTTTTACTGAAAACGCACTTGATATTGCAATTGACAATAACGGCTTTTTCACGGTTGCTACCCCGCAAGGTAACCGCTACACCAGGACTGGTCAATTTACAATGGATGGAAAAGGAGAAATTGTTACTCATGATGGATACCCTCTTTTGGGTTTAAATGGCCCCATTAAGGTAGAGGGAACCGATATTAAAATTAATGAGGATGGTCAAGTGCATGTGGATGGAAAGTTTGTTGACAAATTGAATTTAGTACAATTTCGAGATCCTGCTGGCCTTCAGAAATTAGGGAAATCATTTTATGCCCCAATTGGAAGTGACAATGTGCCCATCTCATCTGATAAAGTTAAGGTTCGACAAGGAATGCTAGAAGATTCCAACGTCAGTACTGTTAAAGAAATGGTAGGAATGATTGGCGCTAATCGTGCCTATGAGACGGTAAGAAAAGCAATGGTTACAGTAGATCGTCTCGATGAAAAAGCCATTTCCATTTCTCGAATCGGATAAAATTTAACCATACATATTCAACAGGAGATCACTAGTTATGATGCGTTCATTGTTTACTGCGGCAACAGGTATGAAAGCGCAGCAACGTCAAATTGATACCATTTCTAATAACCTGGCAAATGTAAATACAAACGGGTTTAAAAAGAGTAGAAATCATTTTCAAGACTTACTGTATCACAACGAAAGGCTTGCTGGAGTGGCCTCTTCTTCATCGACACAAGTGCCGGCAGGAATCCATGTAGGACATGGGACCAAGCATGTCATTACAGAAAAAATTCATACCCAGGGAAACATGAAATCAACAGGGAACCAATTGGATGTTAGTATTGATGGTCCTGGTTTTTTCCAAATTTTACAACCCAATGGAGCCATTGCTTTTTCCAGGGCAGGACACTTCAATATTGATGGACAGGGGCGTTTGGTTACAGATGAAGGAATGTTCCTGGACCCAGAAATCAACATTCCCCAGGAAACTCGGAAAGTTGAGATAGGATTTGATGGAACCGTTTCTGTATTTTTGAGGGATGAAACTGAACCAGAAGCCGTAGGCACTATACAATTAGCCCGATTTGCCAATACTGCGGGATTGACACCAATAGGTAAAAATTTATATACTTCCTCACCAGCATCAGGCAATCCCATCGTGGAAACACCAGGTTTAAATGGAATGGGAACACTCAATCAAGGATTTTTAGAAGGCTCTAACGTATCTGTTGTGGAGGAAATGGTGAACATGATTACTGCTCAACGAGCCTATGAAGTGAATTCTAAAGCTATCCAAACATCTGATCAAATGCTACAATCCGCCAATAACCTCACACAATAATGAAAGAGGTGCACTAATGTCACTTATTGGAAAAATGATTTTATGGACTTGCTGGTTGGGAATTTTTTATTTTTCCATTGCAATCGCAGCACCGTCCTCACAAATTAGCAATGGGTTCGAGCCTGTTCAAGTTTCTCTTTCAGAGGAAAGCATTCTGGATAAATCTCATTATAAACTTGCTGAAATTGCTCAATTGGAAGGATCTGATCCTTTACTTCTGGAAAAATTGGCCAATATTACTATCGGACGGACCCCTCTACCTGGAGGACGACTAGTCGCTACTCAATCATTAATCCGATCTAAACTCCGTCCTCACATCAAATCACAATATCTACATTTTACTGGAGCTGAAAAAACCATTATCCGCCGATCTGCTTTTCGGGTTAGTGGAGAAGAAATCGATCAGTCTGTTTTGAATCATGTTTATAAAGAACTAGACGGGCTTGATATCAAACCCAAACTTTTATCAAAAAGTCGTGATATTTTTCTTCCCAAAGGAACACTGGAGTTTAAAATCAAAAGCAGGGGTAAGTATAAAAGAGAAGGTGGTTATCGGACTTATGAAGTAGCATTTTCGATTGATGACAAGCTCATCAAAAAAATTCCCATCCGGGTGTATATTAAAATATACAAAGAGGTTTATGCTGCCAAAGATACCATCAAACGTAATCACTTAATTCAAGAAAATGATCTGAAAAAAATTCGCAAAAATGTAGACCGCCTTCCAAGCAACTATGTGACCGATAAATCGATACTCGTTGGAAAAATTGCAAAACGGGCGATCACCTCCAGCGAAGTTTTACAGAACAACACAGTGACCTCTCCACCCATAATCAAGAGAGGGGATCATATCTTAATCGTTTATGAGACGCCCAGTCTTCGTTTGACGGCACAAGGCATTGCGATGCAAAAAGGACGTTTAGGGGATAGAATTCCAGTACGCAATACCGTTAGCAAAACACTGGTGCAGGCAACGGTCAAAAATACAAATTTTGTTCAGGTTAATTGAACCAATTTTTGTTACAGCCACCATCCTATTTAGAGATTCTACTGTGAAAAAAAATTATTGTCTCCTATATACTCTGTTTTTATTTATTTTAATCACTAGTTTTGGTGCAGGAGGGTGCAGTTATTTCAACAAAAGCAATCCTCCGACTCAAAAACCTATTGTGAGTCAATCTCCTGTAAAACGAGCCAAGTACCAGCGACGTCCACGTATTTCAACAAAGCGCAATTTGTACGAAGGGTCTCTTTGGAGGGATGAATCATCTTTTGGTAATTTATTGAGGGATCACCGTGCTCGATTCCGGCATGATTTATTGAACGTTAGTGAAGTGGCTGCCATTGTCACAGTACCGCCCCCTAAAGAAGCTGCAGAAAAACCTGCATCCGATTTGGAAAAAGCAAACGTGGCATTGGAAGCCCTGACATTACGTGATACATTAGAAGAAGAGCAAAATGAAATTTTACGTTCTCTAGACACGATTTCAGCAGAAGTCATCCGCGTATTACCCAATGGCAATATGGTTGTCCGAGGCCGTAAAGTAGACCATCGCCAAAGAAATCAAGTGCGTTATGTTACTACCGTACAGGGAATACTAAGACCTGCCGATGTAACCGATTCCAATGTAGTATCGGCTACTAAACTGGTTTATCCCGAAGTAAAGATCAAACGTCAAATCTTGGGAAGCCTCCTTAGGAGCAAGCTCAGTCGGTTAGCACCGTTGCTTGGAAAACAATCCGCAAACTTGTTAGAACGACTCAGTGATTTTACAAAAACTCCTAAAAAATAAGTTCCATCTCTTCAAAAGAATTTTGTTTATTTTCAAAACCTACAATTTATTTTTGAGATATTTGCCTGATCCAGGCGAATATCTCAAAATCCTCAAGTCACAACTTGAATTTTGCGAAGAGTTGATATTAAGTTAAAAATGATAGTAGTTCTGCTGGGAAAGAGAAAAATTACATATCATTCAAAGAGTTGCCAACCTTAATTATTTAGGCATGTAAGTTGTATGTGATAACATAAGATCATAATTTGGGAGAATGCATGCCAAAGCAAGAAAATACGATTACTATAGCAGAAGTAGAAGAAGTGGAAGGGGCTCTTTCTATAGCTGACTCAGTTGCCAAAATTCTGACCCCTGAAGAAATCACAACTTATAGCGATCTCACCGAAGAATTTCTATCCAGTGGTGGCGATGTATCCTTTGATACACGACTGATGGCTTTAGCCTTCTTGAAGACATTATCTCACCTTTCAGGGAATAAAGATAAATTATATACCCAGATAAAAAAATATCCTTTTGATAAACACGCTGCATTGTATTATGCGGTTCCCTTTTTATCAGAAATACAATGTAAGGGAAATTCCCTGCAGTGGCATCAAAATGAAATCAAACGTATCTTTCAGTTAAAACATGCAAAAGGCGATTATGAGCCTCTGCGCCTCATGATTTTGTTGTATGAGTCGGTCCTATTTCAGTCAGTCACGGATAAAAAAAAGAAAAAAAAATTTTTAGCTTTGGCAGACAAGATTTTCAAAAAAATCCGTGAACAGATCCAAGATTTACAAAATGCCTACCAAAAAAAAGATGCAGCACACCCTTGGCTCAGCCTAGACAAATCGTCTATTGCGACCTTCAGAGATTTGGTTGCTTTTTGGAAAACTACGGTTGATTCTGTCACAGTAAGACACGGCTCCCATTTGCCTCCTCAATTTCGTAGACCTCCCGATAAATTACCATTTGAATGGTCGGAATTGTTAAGGATTAAAAAAGTTGCAAAAATCAGTATGATCAATGCTATTTACCCCTTGCATGGACTGTCATCACAGTGCAGAGAAATACGTACTTACAGTTCTTTTCTGATGCATCAGGTGTGTCAAGAACGTCCCAATTTTTTAGAAAGCTTTAAAAATGCCCAAGTTCAGCGTCATTTCCTTAATCGACTTCAAGTGGCTTATAGAGTTCAACAGGCTTACCCTAAGCTGCCTGAGGGCATGCCGGACAAATTCCAAACAGAGCTATTTTTAGTTTTGATTGAGCAGGCTATCAATACCTTAGCCAAAAAACACGCACTTGGGGATAAAAGTGAGGCAGATTTACAGTCGAGTTTCTCAGATTTTAATGAACAGGTTCAGACCAAAGATGAGATCGTCATTGAAATTTCAGACGAAAATCCGGATTCCGAAACCTCCTTGATCGGAGAATTTCAAGGAGCAGCTATTTCTGGGACAGAAGAAGTGATCACACCCAAGACATCCATTGTTGAAACCGATTTTCCTCCAATAACCGATGATCAGGAATTAGGAATGGGCATGGCAACCATGCCTTATATTTTTCCTTTTACTTATGAAGAAGGACAGGAGGAACTCCCATTGGAGCACATTCCAAATATCAGGTGGAATGAATTGAAATGGAGCGGCATGGCGGCCCCAGGGGTCAGCCTGCAGGTTGCTGAAACTAAACTTTTTGTCAATAAACTGGAAATAGTCAATTCCTACCGTTATGATATATATTCCATAGGGGAACTGAAAAAAATAAAATCATATCGACAATATAACTGCTTCATAGGCAAGCATAATACAAAAGATGGAGCAAAACATTATATCGTCCGCAAAGGTGGAAAAAAGACAGAGAGCGGCAAATCTGTTATCTATATCGCCGTTGAGCTCAGTGAACAATATATGCAAAATATAAATAAAGCCTTCTTTTTTATTTTCCCTGAACCTTATATGCAGCATATTTTAGCCATTCCTCGATGACATTCTTTTATTGATTCGACCTTTTCTCCAGGCCTTTGCAGGTTGTAACAAAACATCTCCGCAAATAATTCCAAATAAAAGTTCAATTATTCAACGTCATTGAGATTCAGCATTGACTTTCCTGAAGGTTGTGGTCTATTAATTGTTTTAATAAAATAGTGTATGTCGATTATGAGTTTGAGCTGTTTTAAGCGTTATTTTGACCAGGATCACACTCCGCTGGGAGTTAGTAAATGCTTTTATTCAATCGGTATTGCACATATAAACTGTAACACCCGACCCGTCTTAAATACTAGCCATCTAAAGACACTGAATGCTTTCTAAATTAAAAGGTTTTTTAGGTCAGCAAAAGCAAGAGGCCACCACGGCTTCTGCTCCTCAAAAGCCACCCGACCCTACACGTCATTCCCAGTATGTACAACAGAAAGAAAAGCTGATTGGGCTCTATCGGACCATCCAGATAAATAATTGGAATGAGCAAGTAGAACAATCCCTGCAAGCCCTTTTAGACTCATTACAGAAGTACACCATTAGCGATTACCTTGTTTCTACTTACAGCAAAGAAAAACTGGAAGAATACAAACAATATGCGGTTAAAGAATTTGAAGCGATGGGAATCGCCAATCGAGAGCGTGTTCAAAGTTTGGTAGATCTTTCTGATGAGGACATGCATAAAACAATTTATGAATGCTTGTTCTTATGCGATGTCAATCCTTCAGAGCACCCTCCCTTTGAACTATCGGCATCTCAAGGTTTTGATAAAAAAGGAAACCCCATTTTACAAAAGCATGAGTACTCGGTTTTTACTGAAAATGCGCTGCATGGTGTTGCAGGGATCAATCGTTTCCTCCCTTCAGATATGTATGAAGGGAATTCTGAAAAAAACATTGAAGGGATGAAGAGTTTTCTTCAAAGTGAATATGCAGACCTGGCATCACAGTCTGGTACCAATTCGAAGCCAACCATTAAGGCAATGACTACGATTGGCAGCCTCGGAGGAATTGGACACAAGCCAGACTCTGACATGGATTTACAAGTAATCTTCAACACCAATCCTGAATTTGACTACCGTTGGAATGATGCCGATTTTTTGATCGCGCTGGTTGCAACCGTTCTGCATAATTTACAGCACAACTTCTTAGAAAAACAGCTTTCGGAAGACAAACGAAAAGAGTTGAAAGCCAAAGTGGTTGACAAATTGAAAGAACAATACTGGGATCATTTGAACGAAGAAGAACGCAGCATCATTACCGCAATTTTTCCCAGCAGTTACCAACAGGCTTTAGAAAAAGAAGTATGGGAGATATTTAATGCGATGACCCCTCCTGAGCAAGGTAATTTATTATGGAGGCAAGTCATGCAAGATTTTCCAAAAGTCCCTTACATGGAGACGTATCTTCCCGAAATAAAAAAATGTTTCCCTCTGCTTAAATCAATTGATGACAATAAATTGCTTTCAGGCTGCTTTCCTTATTCTGCAGAGACATTGACCCGTGATAAAATGGCACATTGGCTGACAAATTTTTTTCAACGACAATTGGGTAGTAAAGGGGCACAGCGAGTTTTTCAGCAACGGGCAAAAAAGAAAGGCATTGCTATAGAAAATATAACAACCGAACATCAAACCACGTTCTTACTGGAACACCTCTCTCAACTAAAACAACGTTTTAATATTATCAAATCGTTCTTAAACCATATTGCTGAAAATATTTCTCTGAAGCACAAAGACAGCGTTACCAAAATTTTAGCCCAAGTCCAAAAGCAATTTGATCCTCAAAATCAATACCTTAAAGAAAAATTAGGAGAAGAGTTACAGCATAAAGTTCAAAATAGTTTTCGATCTCAAATCATTTTATTGATTGATACTTATTTGGAATTAGAAGCAACATATCTAGAAGCCAAAAGTGAATGTGCTCTACATCGTAAAATTCAGTCAATTGAAGCATACCTTACCCGCAAATATCCCAACACAGAAGTTCATCTCTTCACCAATATTTTACGCAACCAGAGAAAAGGCCAGCACACCCCTTTTCTGGTCTCTCCGGAAGGAAGTATGGCCTATGATTTAATGCTCAACGATTTTTTATTGAATCCCGCTGTTATTCTGGCAGGCAGTTCTCCAATGCCTTTTGACTTACCTCATGACCTGAAAGTGATGCTCTCCACAGGGATTTTACCTGCCAATGAATGGACTCTCACCCAGTCCAAAGGGAGCGGCTCCGAATCGTTTAATTTTCAACAACTTTGCAACTGGGGTTCTACAAAAATTCCCTGGGAAAAACTATGGGCTCATGCCATTCCCATTTACTTACGAGAAAGCGAAAAAGTCAGCCACCGGAATCTGCCAAAGGCATTACTGAATTGTTGGTGGTTAGAAATTTTATGTTGCATGGATAAAGATTCTTCTCCGACCAGTATGACACGTTTATTGTGGCATCCGGAGCAAAGGCACTTCATCAAAGAAAAAATGGAAGGAAAATTTATTCAAAAAATTGAAAAAATGGAGCAAACTTACCCTCTGCTGATTCGTGATCCATGGTGGCTTAAATTTACAGAAATGTTATCACGCTTCACAGATCCTTCGATTCAGAAGCAAATTATTTTTTGTTTTGCCCAGCATATTCGTTTAAGCGATATCATTGATTTTAATAATGATTGCAAACCAGTTTGGTTGGATAAAGATGTAAACTGGCGCACACGTTCTTTGGTTTCCTTTTATGAACAGTTTTTCCCAGATAATCAAGAGCAGGCCAATTTAATGAAATTCGCACAAGGGCGCGATGACATTGGCAACCAAATGGAAAATGAACTCAAACAATCATTTTTGGATTCGATGAATCGTACAGAGCATAAATTAGTTGAAATAGGTAATACGAAGGCTTTGCAGCAAATCATCCGGTATTTAGGTAAAGTCGCAAGTAAGCCATTTGATAATGCAAAAATAAAAAAAGGAACTCAAGAATATTTGGAAGACATGAACCGTCGCCTTATCATTGCCGATGAGCGAGTTTTAAAAAAAGACAGTGCCAAAGAACCTCTGAATGCAATAGAAAAACAACAACTCGATATCCTTCAAAAGGACCGCTTGCAGATGCGTCAAATTCTCAAAGACTTGGCAGAATACTATGCCGGTTTTGGAATCAAAGCATCCCCTCAATTCTTAGAAAAAATCATTCTAGAATCTCGAATTAAACTGGCAGGAGACCCTTTAGAAAACGTAATTTTCAAATACCACTTTGAGCGAAACTTTAGGCGAAAACTCTATCAAGTCCCTTTGCCTATTTCCAAAAGCCTGAGCATTCCCCGGAAAAAAATAATGCTCAACTTTCAACCAGAAACCCAAAACTGGACTTTCAAATCCATCCTGAGTAAAGCAGATTCCAAAGGGGGAAAAGGAGAAAGTGAAATGGAAATGTTTGCTGAATCCTTGGTAGAAGGGCTCGCCCGGTGTGTTTTTAGCGGATATGTCGGATTTACTTCTAAAAACCTGACTTCCTTTGAAAAGCCGGCAACTCACCACAAAGGTGCTGTTGCGAACACACCCATCACTCATCAAGATATCCAGGATTTGGTGTTTGATATCAATGAGTTTTTCCGTTCCTCGCGTATCCGCCCCCAGGAACTGTTGGAGAATATCCATTATATCACAGAAGTGTTTATGGTATGCGGTGTCAACGCGCCCAGCATCGTTTCCCTGGTTATAAGAGATAACTTTGGAGATAGCTTTGTTGTCAACTATGACCTTAGTCCAATCAAAGTAAAATTTATAACTAAAATGATGGTAACCAATGACGAAAATTTTCCTAGGTTTTTTCTACAGCTCAACAGTAAAGAAGGCCGTGAACGATTTCGGGAAGCCATCAAGTCTTTGAAAATACCTCTAGAAGCGAAATACAAGCCTAAATTCAAAGCTTGGGTCAACTTTGGTGATTTTGACCTAACAGTTGCGCCAAAAAACTATCGGATATACGTCAATGGTATTGCTAATGCCCTCTGGCCTGTCGATTCCATTGGCACCCCAGATCAATTAATTCCTCAAAAATTAGACAAAACACTCGATCAAATAGGAAAAACTGCCATCCAGCGGTATCAAAAAATGGAAGCTGAGAAAAAAGCTTTAACAGAAAAAGCCCGCCAAAAACAGAATATCCAAGCCAGAGCCTATATGGATCGTAAGCGCAGTCAACACGGCTTGTAAACAAATGACCCTGTACAACCGAATTAAATCAACTTTAATTTCTTCATTAAATAAGTTATATTTACCGCTTTTAGTTATTTTCTAAATATAAATAGATTGAGGTCACTGTGTACGAAACATCAGATATTCGAAAAGGTTTAAGGATTGAAATGGACGAAACTCCCTTTCAAGTCATTGAGTTTCAGTTTGTCAATCCTGGTAAGGGTTCTGCTTTTACCCGAACTAAAATTAGAAATATGATTACAGGAGCCGTACTGGATCGTACCTTCAAAACTGGAGAAAAGCTAGCACCTGCTGATACAGAAGACCGGACAATGCAATACCTGTATACCGATGGCAGTGAGTTTTATTTTATGGATAACAAAAATTACGAACAAATAGGCCTCACTGAGGAGATTGTGGGAGATGCATCGAACTACTTGATTGAAAATATGGAGGTTACCATCAGTTTTTTCAAAAGCAAATCCATTGGACTCACTTTGCCTAATTTTGTTGTAATGGAAGTCATCGAAACATCTCCGGGAGAAAAAGGAAATACCGTGACAGGAGCAACAAAGCCTGCATCCCTGCCCACAGGTTATACTGTCAATGTGCCTCTTTTTATTAAAGTTGGAGAGCTGTTAAAAATTGATACACGTACTGGTGCATATGTAGAGAGAGTCAAGTCTTGACATTCCAAAGTCGCAAAACCCCCTATCGCACCCATAATTTCAAACAAGCTGGCCTCCTCAAAGTTCTTGCACCAGGAAAATATGCAGGAAGAGTATTTGATACAAAAATCTCCGGAAATACACTACAAATTTGTATATTTTTGGAGGAGGCTTACTATGAATTCTACTCTGACAAAATTGAAAAAGTCCAGTGTGGGGAACTACTTGTCTTTGAAGTAGATGCTGATGGTAAATTCACTCCAATCGAATCTTTGTACGCCTCACGGGCTCCTTTAAAAGCCAATGGTGATGTTTTACGCTGGAGAAAGCCGGGACAGCCAATATCGAGGATGCAACGTTTGAGACAACGGCACCATATACTACAAAAAATTCGCGCCCATTTGGATCAACATGATTTTTTAGAAGTAGACACTCCTGTACTCGTAAAGGCCCCAAGCCCAGAAAGCCAGTTCACTCCCTTTTCTACAAAATCTAATTTTTTGATTACTTCTCCGGAATTTCAAATGAAACGTCTGCTGGTGGGAGGATTTGAAAAGATTTATCAACTCACACCATGCTTCCGTGATCGAGAAATTAGTAATTCCCATAATCCAGAATTTACTATGCTGGAGTGGTATCGTGCCTATGATTCCCTTGAAACAATAGCAGAAGATCTCCAGCAACTGGTAACAGAGGCTGCCAAAGTCATCCCGCAAATAGAAAATGGCTGTTTGCATACCGGTTCTTCACAAATACAGCTTTATCGAGTTGGTAAGGGTTTTAGCTGGAAACGTTGCTCGGTTGCAGAACTGTTCGAACAGCATCTCAATCTTGATATTGAACAGGCAACATCTGCAGAAATACTGAGAGAAATAGCGGTTTCAAAGGGGTATGGGGCTGAGGTAGAGAATCTTCCCATTTGCTATGAACAGATTTTTTTTCGTCTGTGGCATCGCTTTGAAGCCCAGCTAGGTCAAGACGTTCCCGTGTTGATCTATGATTGGCCTGCCCCCTTGGCAAGCCTGGCACAAATCAGAAAAGACAAACCGACTGTCGCCGAGCGAGTGGAGCTTTATGTTGCGGGAATGGAATTAGCAAACGGGTTTGGCGAACTAACAGATCCGATCGAACAACGAATGCGATTTAAGAAAAATTTGAGCGAGCGCCAGCGCAACAAGCAACCCGTTGTTCCACTAGATAATGCTTTTTTAGAAGGGTTGGAACAAGGAATGCCCCCAAGCGCTGGAATGGCCTTAGGATTGGATCGTCTGGTGATGTTATTGACTGGAGCATCTCATATCCGTGATGTTCTCTGCTTTTCTTACGATGAACGCTAACCATCACATCCTTGTGAAATAACGATAGAGTTGACTAATTGCTCTGATATTATTATAAATATATTTTCTTTTTTACAAAAAAATGCTCAATTCAAATAAAATGTCATTATCATAAATAATTTATCAAATTAGATCCTTACCAAGCCCATGACACGAAATTTCATCTCTATCCAAGATTGGACATCCGAAGAAATCAAAGCCAACATTGAGCTAGCATCCGAATTAAAGATATTGACAAAACAGGGAAAATGCTCTCCACACCTGGAAAAAAAATCATATGCTTTAATTTTTCATAAAGAATCCCTAAGAACTAGAATTTCTTTTGAAGTGGGAATTTTTCAATTGGGCGGAATGGCAATGTACCTGACAGGTAATGATTTTGAGCTTGGTAAGCGGGAATCCAATGAAGATGTTGCCAAAGTAATGTCTCGTTATGTCGATGGAATCCTCATCCGAACTTTTGACCACCAAAATGTTGTGGAACTCGGTCATCATGCAGATGTTCCGGTAATCAATATGCTTACGGACTGGAGCCATCCCTGCCAGCTCATGGCGGATATATTAACAGTCAAAGAACATCTTGGCACCTTAGAAAATTTAAAAATTGTTTATTTAGGGGATGGAAATAATCTAGCCAACTCCTGGATCAACATGGCCGCCCGCATACCAATGCAATTGTGCATTGCCACTTCTACAGAAACAATGCCTGATATGCAGTTATTTGAAGAAGTAAAAGCAATGGGAATTTCTGATTTGTCCATTTCCCACTCAGCACAAGAAGCAGTAAAAAATGCAGATGTTCTCTATACAGATGTGTGGGCCAGTATGGGGCAAAAAGAAAAAGCGGCACTCAAAGCCAATCAGTTGAAAGACTTTCAAATTAACCAAAAGTTGCTGGAATACGCAAAAAGCAGCACTATTGTCATGCACTGCTTACCAGCAGAACGAGGGTATGAAATCACCAGTGAAGTACTAGATGGCCCACAATCAGTAGTTCTGGATCAAGCAGAAAATCGTTTGCACGCACAGAAAGCAATCCTTGTACAATTATCCCGATGGCAGCAACAATAAAGAAGCTGCATCGATATTTATCAATTAGCTGAAGGAAGGGAAAATTATGTCAGAAACTGCGAAATTGAATCTACCTGATGGACAATCCATTGAGTTACCTGTAATCACAGGAACAGAAAATGAAAAAGCAATTGATATCAGTCAACTGCGAGCAAAAACTGGACACATCACTCTTGACCCTGGATATGGCAACACAGGATCTTGTACAAGCAAAATCACATTCATTGATGGGGAAAAAGGGGTTCTACGCCATCGTGGTATATCCATCGAAGACTTAGCCGCAAATGCATCTTTTGTGGAAGTTGCCTATTTACTGATTTTTGGACACTTACCAACACTGGAAGAGCATGGAAGGTTTGCCCAAGAGCTGCGCCATCATGCCCTCATTCACGAAGACATGAAACATTTCTTTGACAGTTTCTCCAGTTCTGCTCATCCAATGGCTATTTTATCGGCCATGGTCGCTTCGCTCTCAGCATACTATGGACAAGCCACTGGAGAGGCCTCTATGGAAAATTTTGAAATGGATGCCATCCGCCTTATCTCGAAAATTCGGACACTGGCGGCATTTTCCTACCGCAAATCGATTGGAAAACCATTTATTTATCCCAAATCGGCATTACCTTACTGCGAAAATTTTCTCCGTATGATGTTTAATATGCCGGAAGAAGACTATATACCAGACCCAGAGGTAACGAATGCCCTCAATCTTCTACTGATTCTGCATGCAGATCACGAACAAAACTGCAGTACTTCTACAGTACGTTCAGTGGGAAGCACCAAGGCTAATTTATTTGCCTCAGTTGCTTCGGGTATTTTAGCTTTGTGGGGGCCACTCCACGGAGGCGCAAATCAACAGGTAGTCAATATGCTGGAGATGATCAAAGAAGACGGAAGCAATGTTGACAAATATGTTGCAAAGGCAAAAGATTCCAAGGACCCATTTCGTCTAATGGGGTTTGGACACCGTGTATACAAAAATTACGATCCTCGGGCAAAGGTAATCAAAGGGGCTTGTGACAAGGTATTAGAAAAATTAGGAGTCCATGATCCCGTGCTGGAAGTGGCAAAAAGATTGGAAGAACATGCTCTTTCGGATGATTACTTTAAAGAACTAAAACTCTTCCCAAACGTCGATTTTTACAGCGGTATTATTTATCGTGCGATTGGTATTCCTACAGACATGTTTACTGTGATTTTTACAATTGGCAGAGTTCCTGGCTGGATAGCCCATTGGAAAGAAATGATGGAAGAACCCAAAACCAGAATTGTTAGACCACGACAAGTCTACAATGGAGATACCAACTCCAAATACATCCCTAGGTCCGATCGCTCATAATCTTTTTTTATGCAAAAAAGATAGCTTCTTTAAAGAAGCTATCTTTTTGCTTTATTTTTTAACCAAAGGGGCCAGCTGCTGCACTGCTGGCAAACGATTGAGAGCGTACAAATGAATACCGTCCACTCCCTCCTGCATTAATCCCTCTATTTGTTTCTGTGCAAAGTCAATACCGACCTGTCTCATTGCTGCTGGATCATCATTATGCCGTGCTAATTCTTTCAGGAGGGCTGTTGGCACATAGCACCCGCAAGTTCTCGCAAACCTTGTGATTTGCTCTACCGACAATGCGGGCATTATGCCTGCTACCAGCGGAACATCGATCCCCATTTGCCGCATTGCATCACGCCACTTATAAAAGAAATCATTCTCCAAAAAGAACTGAGTGATAATAAAATCTACCCCGGCATTCACCTTGGCTAAAAAATATTCATAGTCTTTTTCTAAACTCTCTGCTTCTGGATGGCCTTCCGGATATCCAGCGCCACCAATACCAAACCCTTCACGGTCCATCAGAGCGGCAATCAATTCACTGGCATAGGCGAACCCATCTTTTGGTTTGTTAAATTCTGTTTCTCCTTGTGGAGGATCGCCGCGAAGCGCCATAATGTTTTCAATATTTGCCTGCTCCAAGTCATCTAAAACACTGTGAATTTCTGTTTTGGTGTGTGACACGCAAGTCAGATGGGCCATCGCCTCAATGCCCAACTCATTTTTAATGTAAGATGCCATTGTGTGAGTATTATGCCTCGTTCCGCCACCAGCACCATAAGTAACAGAAATAAAATCCGGATTGTACTTTTTAAATTCAAGCAGCCTCTGTTTTAATTTTTCAGTTCCTTCTGGTGTTTTCGGAGGAAAAATTTCAATAGAAAAAACAGGAGACTGGCTTGGGAATAGCTCGATGATGCGCATAAAAATCCTATAAGTACAGCAATTGCAGAATTATCAGGTTTGATTCTATGAGTTAAAACAAACCACTGATTGTAAAATCAAATTTATCAGGACTCTCTCCGGACCGCTTATCCAACTTATGTCCATGCTCAAAACGGAGCACACCAATTGGTGTAATCATTCGAATCCCTGCACCAACACTATGGCGAAGATCAAAAAAACCAGGCTCTTCCTCCCCTAATATCTTGTATTGGACTGGTTCCGCGTTCACATTTCCTGCATCATAAAAAACCACCCCTCGTACATTACTGACAGGATCATTTGTCAAAGGGAAGACAACTTCGAAATTAAAAATTCTCTGAAAAATACCCCCACCCCTTAATTTTTTAATCTGATTCACAGCTAAATCTCTTGTTCTATCATCAATAACATCACTTTCTGTTTGACCATCTTCAGCAATAACTGTTCGGATTTTTCGATGTGGTGCCGCATCACCGCCTGAATACGGCCCCGCAATATCACGTAGGTCATGCCCCCGTACTGTACTAATGCCGCCAATACGGTACCGATCTTCTGCAGGAATTTCAGAACCTCCAATTTGTTCCAGAAAACCAATACGGGTCTGAGCCATTAGAATCAAAGTGTGCTCTTTGTTCAGTGACCAAAATTGTTTGTATCGATAATTGTACTCACGAGATCGTGTATTTCCACCCAAAATATCTCCTCCTGTTTGTACAACGGTGAGGCTGGTATTAATCCCATCGGAAGGAAAAATAGGATGATTTTGTGTATTATAAATCAAAGAAGGAGCGTACGATCGTTTAATAACACTGGGGACATCTTTTTCAAACAGTCTATCTACAGCGCTAAATCGATTAGATAAACGAATTTTTCGGTAAATAGGAAAACCAATCGAAACAGAAAAAGCATTTTCTGTACGGTTCTGACTGCTCAAGTCTATTTCCCGGATCACCTGTTGAGAGACTGTTGCAGAAGCCGAAACATGTGTTCCTAATAAACGTGGCTCAGTCAGTGTTGCACTAAAATCATTCTGTACCCCTTCTTGAGCAAACTGAGCGCTAAAACGAAGTGTTTGCCCTCTTCCAAAAAGATTGGCCTTAGAAATGGAAACTCCCCCTGAAAGTTTAGAGACTTCACTAAACCCTGCCTGTGCTTGAAAAGTTCCAGTTTGCGCTTCTTTGACTGAGGCAATAATGTCCAGAATATTATCCTCATCCTCAGAATCTTCTTTTTCTAAAGTAAGGCCTGGTTCAAAAAAACCCAATCTCTCCAAGTTAGCCTGACTCACTCTCAGCTTTTTCCCGTTATACAGTTCTCCCTCTCTCACTTCAAATTCACGGCGAATCACAAAGTCTCGGGTTTCTGTATTTCCTGAAAAATTAATTCTGCCTATATAAGCTTTTTCATTTTTAATAATCTGATAATTGACATGCACAATCCGTTTTTTTTCATCTATAGAAGTACGAGGAATGATACGCACAAAAGCATAGCCCTGTTCTTGGTATGCTTCATTCAAGGCGGCACGATCCTGATTCTGTAAAAATGGATTGTACACTTCCCCTTGTTTCAATTGAAGTAACTGTATTAAATCCTCCTTATTATTCAACAAATCACCTGTAATTTCTACTGTACCTGTAAAATACTGCTCTCCTTCTTTGATGTTCATGTAAATTTCAAGCCAGCTATAATCAGGATTGTGTGCCAAAATAACTTTAGGTTTATCAATAAAAACTTTGATATATCCTTCCTTTAGATAGTTCTGAGCGATCAATGCTAAATCCTGATTCACGCGTTCCTCCTGGAAAATACCTGAGCTGCTGGCCCATGAGACACAATCAATCTCAGCACTTAGGATAAACCGCTTGATATGAAGGTCGGAATAGAGCTTATTTCCAGAAACATAGATATTAGTCAGAAAAACTTTTGGACGCTCATTAATGACAAAATCTACAATATATTGATTGTCCGTTTTTTTATCAATCTCAGAAGTTACATTGATTTTTACATATCCCTTTTCTCGATAAAGATCACTGATTATTTTCACATCTTGTTTCACTTTCACAGGATCATAAATTTCCCCATTTTTTGTTTTTAATTTTTCAGTGATATCATCTTCAGAAATCAGGTTACGCCCGCGAATTCGGACCGTTTGAACACGTGGCCGTTCCTCTACGGTAAAACGAAGCACATGCCCAAATTTTTGAATGTCGACCTCTGCTCGAACATCCCTAAAGATGCCCATTTGATAAATTGTTTTAATATCACTAATAATTTTTTGTCGATCAATAGGATGGCTTACTTGGCTTTCCAGATTGAAGAGAATTTGCGATGACTCTAAGTCATTGGTTCCCTCAATTTCTATTTGTGTGATAACCAATTCTTGCGCAAAACTAAGAAAAGAAACATTTCCTAAAATCAACAAGCTGAATAATAGTATCTGGAATGACTTTTTCCAGGTTGAGGGGGTCATAAGTTTTATTAAGACGTGAAGAGTTTAGTAGATTGGGATTTTTGTGATTGGATGAAGCAAACCGTCAGCCATTTTATACTGAAGCTGCATAGATGCCGCCAAAGCAGGGTTGTGCGTAATCACAATAAGTGTAATGTTATAATCTCTATTCAATTCCAGCAACAAATTAAAAATTTGCTGACCGGTTTCCTGATCCAGATTTCCCGTAGGTTCATCTGCTAAAAGAATTTGTGGAGAATTGGAGATAGCCCTCGCAATCGCAACACGCTGTTGTTCACCACCAGAAAGTTGAAATGGTTTGTGATGAAGGCGCTCTTCCAACCCCACTTTTACCAATAAGTCTTGAGCAATTTTATTTGCTTTGTTTATGGGGCAATTATTAATTCGTAATGGCATGATTACATTTTCCAATGCCGTAAAATCGTTAAGTAGATGATGAAATTGAAAAATAAATGCCACCTGCTGATTACGAAAACGCGCAATCTCATCGCGTTTCATTTCGGACAATTCGTCTCCATCAATTTCAATTTTTCCTTTATCTGCAACATCCAATGCCCCCAGCAAATGCAAAAACGTACTTTTCCCTGTACCAGAAGCACCAACAATTGCAACCGTTGCTCCTTTAGATATTTCCAGATCGATTCCTTTTAGAATATGTAATTCTCGCCCCTCTCCATCATGGTAACTTTTGTGAAGACGGCTAACCTTAATCTGGGTAGGTACCATGTGGGCAAACTCAACTATTGATGAAGTTCAGCGAGATCGTATGATTCTATTGTGGGAAGCAGCTTGGGTTAAACGTTTTTCTGGATGGTATAGCGCTCCTGGTTTTTTCATTCAGCTCAACCCCACCAAAGAAAAATCTGCAGCTGTCACTCAGTTAGCAACAGCCGCTTATTCAGGAATGAACTAAAATTGAAAAACCTTTTATTTTTTAGGAATGGATGGTTCAGTATTGGATTAACCGTATATTCTTGTTATTTTTCGTTTTTCTTCAATAAACTGAGGATGGAATTCTTCCACAGGACGGCCAAAGCAGATGCCAAGCTGTTCATATAGTGCTATTTGCTCTAAATCGACATGCCTCGGTACAATAGCTTCTGCTGATTTGATATATCTAATTTTATGACCATCCACACCAACTATTGTGTAGCCGCTTTTTCCGCCTAGCAAAAGCAATACAGATCCTGCTCCTGCTTCCCATCCAAAGCTGGTATCGTATGCAGACGACATACCTGAGCGAACCAGATGCCCAGGACGTACTTCTCGTACTTCTGGAGCTTCATACAAACCTTCTACCATTTGATTGGTATCACGCATGAATTCCTTGATTTCAGGATCCGTTTTAAAACGTTTGTTAAGTTCTTGACATACAAACTTACCTGCTCCTGCCAGCTTTTTATGTCCAAACGAATCAACACCAGCCGATTCATCCACTATTTCGGATCCATCTGCATTTCGCAAACCTTCCGCGACAACAATAGTATAAGTTCCTGCCCTCACATCGCTCAATCGAATTCTGCGGGTAAATCTGCGTTTTACTCTTCTGTATACTTCCTCCCAGTCCGCTGGAATTTCAGGGATCAGAATACAATCGGCTTCACCAGCGACACCACCACGAAATGCCGTGTGACCCGCATAACGGCCGAATACTTCTGTGACAACAATGCGATTGTGGGTTCGGCCAGTCGTTTTTAAGTCCTGAACAATTTGTGCGATTCTGTTGATTGTGGAATCCCCACCAACAGAATATGTTTGCAAGTCAAGATCCATGGTTTTCGGAGCGTGAATACATCGGATTCCTTCATTGTCTAAGTCAACCATGACGCTGCCTGTGTCATCTCCTCCGCTGATCACCAGACCAATGATATTGAATTTTTTCATACCTTCTTTAATACGGTTATATTTTTCCGGATCCTTAATGTTTTTCACTTTAACTCGAGAGTGTCCTGCTTCTGACCCTGCAAAGTTGGAGGAAAACTGGTCGAGTCTGGCTGGGGTGAGGGCAACCAATTTTTCCATCTTGATAAGGTTATACAGACCTGCGTATCCATTGGGAATCACCACCGCTTCCATGCCTTGATTATTCGCCATGTATGCAGTACCTTTCACTACTGCGTTTAAACCACCGCAGTCACCACCACTTGTAATAACTCCAATTCTTTCCATGGGTATGCTCCTTCTTCTAGAAATTTAATATTTTTCTGCCAACCCCAAGCCTCTTCATGATAGACGACAAAGTATAAGGGTAATGATAAGATATTTTGACAGTTAGATAGGTTTCTTGTCGCTGAAAAAAGTTAAACCATTTTTTTACTCAATCTGATCTGGAATAACAAGTTTTAAAGGGATGCTGAGCATCAATTTAATAAATCCCGCAACCGTTTTTTTCTTTCTTTTTTCTCTAAAACACGGCGGCCGCATAACTCGGTATCCACATAATTGATCGCACGGCGTAAAGGAGGAGAGTCTGATTCATAAATACAGCTGTCCTCTGCTTTGGCCCAGGAACGATCAATTATGTCGACATCGTTGCTGCTGCAGCTTGCAATTCCTGACAATAAAAATAGGACTATGGGTACTATATTTTTAAAATAGAACATGGCAACTGCGTATATTTTACTATCCTGTATTGATTACAAGCTTTGCCCATTTGTGTACCCTGCGGATAGCTGCCTGCATAGAGACAACAACATCCTCTGTGTTGAAAGGTTTTTCAAAATAGTCTGTTGCTCCCGCTTTCAAACATTCTATAACCCTCTGTTTATTACTATGGGCCGTCATGATGAATACTTGAATTAAATTATTAAACCCCTTCACAAATCTCAATAAATCAACTCCTGACATACCAGGCAATTGCAAATCAGTAATCACAATATAAAATTCTTCCGATTCGACTAGCTCCATAGCCCTTTCTGCAGTATGAGCTGTTACCACATCATGGCCTAAATCTTTTAAAATTTCGCTTAAAATAAGCGTCATGTTTTTGTCGTCATCAACAACTAATATTTTTGCGTATTCCATTGCTCCTTTTGGTTATATGAGTAACTAAACATCCCATATCCCAGATCTTTTTCTTGATACGGTATTTCAATGAACCAGCTGAGTGCAGTTTCATAAAAGCTGCAAAACTTGTTATAATGTATTCTTCTTAGCAAACTTTCGATAAAGTTGAAAACTCTATTATACTAGAATCGCATTATCTCATTTTTGTTCGATTCTATTGATATTTACTTTGAAGTTTGACCATAATGGACATCAATGGTATTTATTTAAATATTCACACCATCCCTCTCTGTCAAAACTAATGAAATCCCAATACGATTCCTACCTTAGTTTCTGTGTCTTGGCCTTAACGCTTTTTGGCACCGTCATGATTTACAGTACCAGTGCCGTTTTTGCAGAGATGCACTTTCAAGATACTTCCTTTTTTTTAAAAAAACATTTGCTTCACTTGGCTGTGGGTGTCATCGCTTTATTCATTGGCTTACGCGTGAACTACCACCAGTGGGAAAAAAAAATTCCTTGGATAATGATCATTACATTAATTTTATTGGTTTTAGTACTAATTCCCGGAGTCGGTTATGAAGTCAAAGGGGCGAGGCGTTGGTTGAGGTTTTACATGATAGGGGTGCAGCCTGCCGAAATTCTTAAAATTGTCCTTATTTTTTATGTTGCATCTTATTTGAATAGGAAACAGGAGCTTTTAACGTCTTTTTTTCGAGGAATCAGTCCAAACTTCATTGTCATTGGTACCTATTTGTTTTTGGTGCTGTTACAACCTGATTTTGGAACAGTCGTCTTAATTTCTATGACTGTTTTATTAATGATTTATATTGGGGGAGGAAAACCCATCCATATTTTTGGAAGTTTAATTTGCGTATCGATGATTGCTGTTTTTTTAATTGCCAGTCAAGCTTACCGCCTTCGGCGTTTTTTGGCTTTTCTTGACCCATGGGATGATCCACTGGATTCAGGATTTCAGATCATCCAATCTTTTATTGCTCTGGGTACAGGAGGCTGGTTTGGAAGGGGACTAAGTCAAAGTCTTCAAAAATTATTTTTTCTTCCAGATGCACATACCGATTTTATTTTTGCAATTATTGGAGAAGAAATGGGGTTTTTACGTGTCTGTATACTTATTCTGTTGTTTGCCGTGCTCATATGGAGGGGGTATATGATTGCATGGCACGTGAACAACAATTTTGGTAAATACTTAGCTTTTGGTATCACTACTTCCATCAGTTTACAAATTTTGTTAAACTTATTTGTTGTTACAGGGCTTTTGCCTACAAAGGGACTGCCTCTTCCTTTTATCAGTGCAGGAGGAACATCACTAATTACTTCCCTTTTTATGGTGGGCCTTTTATTAAATATCAGCCAAGAATCCTTTCGTCATTAATACAAATACCATTCTTTCATTGAAAATCTTCTTTTGGGCGATACTCACGAAAAAATTAATGTTTCTGCTAGAGTAGAAAACACAAGGCTTTCTACTCTATGTATTTGGAATTTTATATTTTTTAGATAAAAATCGTTGACAATCTGTGGAAAATCATTAAAAATCAAGCTAATTTTATATAAATAACCGCACTTCATTTCCTCCATTTTATAGATTGGTAAGCAGGGTGATAAAATAATATCGAAATCATTTCCTGACTTATTAATGCTTCTATCCCACGCGTTGTGAGATAGTAAACATTACAAATCCATATGCTTTCAATTCCTGTCAATTCTTGTTAGCATTTTGATGAATTATACGGAAAACGGCCCGGACTATTGAATCAAAAAGGAAAATGAAGTATATTAGTTGTTGTAATCAAAAGGCATCCCATAAAAATCATTGGGATATCAAAATATATTTTAAGAATTTTTAATAAACAGAAGTATCAGCATGGACAATAACATCGCAACTGCACAGGCAAACGAAATCGCTCAGCAAACCCCAGAGGACGAGAACCAAGAGCTGTCTTTTGGAGAAAAAATGCTTCAATGGAGAGAATCTGTCGGATTGACTCGCAAAGAGTTGGCACGCAAGCTCAATGTATCCCTGACTGCTGTTAAAAACTGGGAAACGGGTCATTCCACTCCTAAGCTAACAAAATATAGTGAAATTGCTAAAGTTTTGAACATCTCCGTTAAAGAAATGGGGTTGGATGCCAATTTAGACCTGAATAAAATAGGAGATCGCATCAAATACGCTCGGCTCTTGCGAGGGATGTCAATTGAAGCATTTTCTTATGAATTTGGATTTGCCATCCAAACTGTCAAAAGTTGGGAATCTCATACTGCTGAAGTCTCGGAACCTTCACTGGGAAGAATATCCAGGGCATTGGATATTCCTCCAACCTTCTTTGATATGCAAACAAATCCTGATCAGGTGTTGGCAAATCTGCATTGAGTTCTTCTACACTACCGATATGCTTCCTTACATTCTTCTTGAATTAAGGAAGCCCGCAGTTATTATAATTCTTCTACTTCCCATTTTTCAGGACCAATCACGCCCCACTGTCGAGAAGGCAATGGTTCTTTACGAACAGTGGCAGTAGCCTGTGTTCGTGAAGTTTCTACTAAACTCTTTGCGTGTGCTTTACTATTGGCTTCCACAATGTAGGGCTGGATCCATATTTCTTTGACATATACCCGATATTTCATAGAACCTTTCTGATTTAAAAATAAATTTTTTCTTAGAAATCAAATTTACTCTGGAGCAGTATACTTAAGAATTATATTCACAAATGCTTCTGTACCGCCCGGAGGTAAAAACTGTCGCAGATTGCTGCCTAAGGTACCAGGCTGGTGACTATTTAGGAAATTTTTCCACCAGCTGACTCCCTCGTTGAGAAGTTGCTGTTGCGGCAAATAAACTCCTGCTGCTGCTGCGACGATGGCATGACAATTATTTTCCTGGTGACTTCCTGGAAGTGGAACCATAATGACATCCTTAGCGAGATAGGCTAATTCTCCCAAAATACCTAATCCTGCACGTGTTATCACCAAATCACTACGAGCTAAAAGATTACCCATTCCTTCATTTATAAAAGCATGGTGATGATAATCGGGATGCGAACAATTGGCCGCAGTATGAGTTGTGCCTGTTAAATGAACCACCTGAAAATGTTCTAATAAAAATTCTAACACTGGTTCAATGGCTTGATTAAGTCCCAAGGCGCCTTGCCCGCCACCAGTTATCAATAACATAGGCTTATCTGGTTTCAGATTAAACTGATCATTAGCTTTGTTGCCGGAAGCTTCACAAATTTCAGAACGAACAACAGGGCCTATTTTTTGTTGTTCCTTCGGAGGAAAACGAAATTTTGTTTGATCAAACAAATATGCTGAATTTTGACTCACAGGCGCCATTATTTGATTGGCCAAACCAGGACGAACATCCATTTGGAGAATGATATGAGGAATTTTCAAAACCCAGGCCGCATAAGCAACGGGTACACTAACAAAACTTCCTGCAGACACAACAACATTTGGACGAAACTGGATCAATTGGATCAATCCGATTATAAATCCAAAGAGCACATAAAACGGATCAATCAAATTTTTCCAACTCCAATATCGGCGCAGCTTGCCAGAAGGGATGCTATGAAACGGCAACCCTACTCCTTGAACCATCTCCTTTTCAGGGCCATCAATAGTTCCCAGAAACAACGCATTCAGTCGTTCTTTCCCGAAGCGTTTGATCAATTCGTTATAGACTGCTAATAATGGGGTTGTTGGCCCACCAGAGCCACCACCTGTAAACATGATCCGTAATGATGCATTTTGCATTATTTCCTTAATCTTAAACGACTTAATATTCAAATTCACAATGAAATGGTTATTTACTAAAATTTGTCATATTGCCGAATACTGGCAAACGGCAGGAGGCCTTGCCGTATTACGTAGAATTTATGTGCGTCTGCAAGGGCCAAGATGGCAAGTTTATTGGAAAAAAGGGCGGATCTATCAAAAAATTAATCCTATTTGTCAACAGTGGATTTATCACCAATGGAAACATTACATTTCCTATCCCGAACAACAAGAATGGAAAACAGAAATCAATTCATGGCATTATCACCCTGAAATTAATATTTTTTTACTTGGAAGTGAAGCCAACATGCCTCTTCACATACTCTATAATTCGCTAGAACGGTCTCTTACTTCCATTCAAAAACAAACTTATCCTCATTGGAACCTACAACTCCTAGTAGAGTCATTTCACACAGCAGCATCACTTTTTTCGTGGATACCGAATCTGAAAACCGATCCAGGCAACCACATACGTTATGAATTAATCCCCCAAGGTATTTCCTTCACTTCCAAGCTCAACCAAATGATAACAAAAAGAGATGGGGAATGGGTTATAATTTTGTTTGCGGGAGATCAATTGGCAGCGCATGCTTTGCATGAAGTAGTTTGTCTCTTACAAAACCATGAAGCAGACCTCATTTATACAGATCATGATCACTTCAATCATCACCAAACATATTTGTCTCCATGCTTCAAACCGAATTGGTCCCCATGGTATTTTCTAACACACAATTACATCCAAAACTTATGCGTATTTCGACATGATCTCGTACAAAAAACAGGAGGAATTGATCCGCAAAGTAGTGTGCCATTATATGATCTAATCCTTCGAATAAGCGAGCAGACTTCAGCAAATCGTATTTTGCACATCCCCCAAGTCTTGTATCATCATTGGGCAGATAAATCACCCAATTCTTTAGCCAATCAGTGGTATGGCTTACGACAAGAGAAAGGAACCTTAGAACAAATACAAAATACCCTCCAACGGCGTAAAATTAATGCAATTGTCACTTATAATGCCCAGACACACACTACCACCCTCTTCCCAACTTTAAAAACAACTCCTTTGGTTTCCATAATTATTCCTTTTCGGGATCAATTTGCCATATTGCATAAGGCAATTGCCTCTATCCTCAAAAAAACAACTTACCAGCACTTCGAAATTCTTTTAGTAGACAATCAAAGCCAGGCATCCACCAGGCAACAAGTAACACACCTGGTAGATAAACATCCTCAACTCAAAGTAATGGACTACCCCCATGACTTCAACTATTCTGCCATCAACAACATTGCTGCCTCTCGCGCAAATGGGGACTTTTTAGTTTTGTTGAATAATGATATTGAAGTCATCACACCAAAATGGTTAGAATGGATGTTGGCCTATGCCCAATACCCCCAACATGGCGCAATTGGAGCGAAGCTCTATTATCCAAATGGATTGCTTCAGCATGCCGGTGTCACTACAGGTATATTTGGGGTTGCAGGCCATACCCATCGCTTTGCCCACAAAACCGATCAGGGGTATAGTTTATGCTTGGAAAATACACATGAGGTCAGTGCTGTTACTGCTGCTTGCCTGATGGTCCGCAGGGAATTATATCATCAAGTTGATGGAATGGATGCCGAGTATTTGAGAGTGGCATTCAATGATGTGGATTTCTGTTTGCGCTTGCAACAAAATGGTTACTCTAATATTTTTCTACCTACAGTAAAAATGATTCATCATGAATCCTTGAGTAGAGGGCAAGACACCACTCCTGACCAGCAGAAACGAGTCCACCAAGAAATTGAAACGATGCAGAAAAGATGGGGATCTCGCCTGCACCATGATCCATTTTATAACCGAAATCTTGCTTTGGATGCCGAAGATTTATTCTTCCGGTTTCCACCTCTATCACTAAAAGAATTAAGGATACCATGAAAGGAATTGTTTTAGCAGGCGGTACAGGCTCCCGTTTATTTCCCTTAACAAAAGTAACCAATAAACATTTACTGCCGATAGGCAAATACCCGATGATTGTTCATCCGGTTCATAAATTAACAGCAGCAGGTATTAGTGACATATTGATTGTGACCGGAATAGAGCACATGGGAGATGTTGTTAATTTATTGGGAAGTGGAAAAGATTATAATTGTCGATTTACATATAAAGTACAAGATGAAGCAGGCGGTATTGCACAAGCTCTTGGCCTTGCGGAAGATTTTGCCCATAAAGAAAGTATTTGTGTTATTTTGGGCGATAATATTTTTGAGAATCCCATTACTGAATTTGTCAAAAAATTTGATCAACAATCTGAAGGAGCAAAATTATTGATAAAAGAAGTTCCTGATCCTCATCGCTACGGTGTTCCAGAACTTGAAGACGGCCAGATTCTGAGTATTGAAGAAAAGCCTCAAACCCCAAAGTCATCCTACTGCGTAACAGGCATTTACATGTATGATGAACACATATTTGAAGTCATCCCGTCTCTGAAACCATCAATAAGAGGGGAGTTAGAAATTACAGATGTGAATAATTATTATATCCAGCAAAATAAATTAAGCTATGACATTCTTGAAGGATGGTGGACGGATGCTGGCACCTTCACATCCTATCGGTTGGCCAATGAGTTGATGGCCACACAGGAGTTTTCATGAAAATTATGATCACTGGAGGGGCAGGGTTTATTGGCTCTAATCTTATTTTATCTTGGCTAGAGAACCATCCAGAAGATATCCTTGTTAATTTTGACTGTCTTACTTATGCAGGAAACTTGGCAAATCTTAAGGAAATAGAAAATCATTCAAATTATCATTTTTATAAAGGAGACTTACGACTACCCAAAGACATTGAAGCCGCCTTTGAGAAATATCAGATAGAAGCAGTAATTCACCTTGCTGCAGAATCACATGTGGATCGCAGCATCCTGACTCCCGATCAATTCATTCAAACCAATATTGTTGGCACTTTTAACCTACTGGAGACTGCAAAACATTTTTGGCAAACAGAACTGTCCAAACATCGCTTTCTTCATGTCAGTACGGATGAAGTTTACGGTTCTTTAGGAGAAAGCGGTTATTTTCAAGAAACCACACCATATCGGCCGAACTCTCCTTATTCTGCTTCCAAAGCAGGAAGTGATCATTTGGTACGGGCCTATTACCATACATATGGCATGAATACCATTATAACCAATTGTTCCAATAATTATGGTCCTTACCAATTTCCAGAAAAACTCATCCCGCTGCTGATTAAAAACTGTATGGAGCAGAAGCCAATTCCAGTCTATGGCAATGGAAGCAATATTCGGGACTGGCTATATGTCAAAGATCACTGTTGTGCAATTGACCTTGCGTTCCATAAAGCAAGTGCCGGGGAAACCTATAATATTGGAGGTTTGAATGAGTGGAAAAATATTGATATTGTCCGCTATATCTGTCGTTATTTAGATGAGAAGTTAAACCGTTCTGGTGATAATTCTTGTCAACAGTTAATTACTTTCGTCAAAGATCGACCAGGACACGATCAGCGCTACGCCATTGATGCTTCTAAAATACAGCAAACTTTATCCTGGCAGCCTGAATTTTCTTTTGAAATCGGCATCCAGGAGACTATTAACTGGTATCTTGATCACCAGGCTTGGGTTGCACAAGTCACCTCAGGCGAGTATCAAAAATATTATATCCAACAGTATGAAAAACGCTAAAGGCAAACAAATCAAATGATGAGAAAATCTTTCTGTTTTTATATATTACGAATTGTCCTCATATTGTTGATCAGTGGAAGATTTATCTATCTCCCCAACTCTCTCCTTGCACAGCAAAATGCAATACCTGCTGATGAAGCTGAACAATTAGGAGAATTCGAAGACGGCGCTGCAGGAGCAGAAGGTGTCGCAGGCAGTAGTGTTGGATCGAGTGATTCATTTTTTCGTTTCAGTGTATTGACTGAAATGATGGCATTGCGCTTCAATGATCCGCATCCTTATAAACAAATGACAGGTTCTAAAAAATTTGATGATCCCTCTGCCCCCCCACAGTTTCTTGGAGATTCATCTTTTCGTATTAATAATCAGGAAGACCACGGAGAACTCCAGCCCATTCTTCGCCCTTTACCGGCCTTTTCTGTTGAGTATGTACTGCCTTTAGATTTTTTTGTAATCAATGGAGCCTCCTTCATGTATTACCATACCTCAACGGCTCTGTTTGATGCGGTTGTTGCCTTTCAAGCTTCTGGCGCAAAATCAACTATTCCTCTTATCAAGATGCGGATTTACTACGATCTATTCTCAGCTTCTGTCCATTTTTTGAACCCGGCAGAAGAAGGTGTCGATATTTTTGCCGGATTGGGTGTGGGCAGTATTGATGGTGCCTACGAAGGAGGATTTCGCGGGCGTATTGAAAATGATTTTGTACGAACTGTAGAAACCGTCAATTTCAGCGCACTTCCGGTCCCTTTTAGAAAAGTGGGGTTAGACGTCAACGGAGAAACCTTTGGACTTCGTTTTGCCGTATATACATTCAGTAGAGCAGAAGTGATTACTAAAAATGTTTTTGTTGGGAACCCATTAACACCTAATGCAAACAAAAGAATCAATTTTGATGGTCTAATCCTCAGAGCTGCGTTAACATGGCGTCTATAAATATGGAAAGTGACATACTACTACACCATTACTGTTTTTTCTATAAAGACGGAAATTTGACTGCTGGGTGGATAGAAGCCATTCAAAAAAATAAACTTCTCATTTCTCCACTACAAGGGAAAACAATATTGCTTCCCGTGCATCGAATTGGATTTTCCTGGAAGAATACAATACTAGAAACAGAAAAAAATGCTGCACATCAAAAATTACAACCTCAATTAGACCAAGCCCACATACTTGCAAAAACCCATGATTTAGCGATTATTCATGAATTGACGGATTCTGGAAAAACCTATACCTTCTCCGAACTTGCTCTTGATTTTTTAGACTCTCCCGAGGATCTTTTACAGCAACTGGGATTGTTCATCGCGTTAGAAAAAGACCGTCGTTTTTTTAAGAAAAAGAACAATACGTATACAGCCCGTACTTCTGAAGAATTGGAACAAGCCGAGCAACAAGAAAAGCGAGAACTCGAAAAGGAGCTGTGGGAAAAAAAAGCAAAGCAATGGATAATGGATATTGAAAATGGAGCTTGGAATGCAGAGACTCCCATAGATTCAGAGCAACAACAGTGGATTGATCACATCAAGTCCGTTTTAATTTACAAACAAAACTCTGGATACTGGAAAAACATTGCACCATTATTTAATCTTAATGCTGCTGCTAATGAGGAAGATGATATCAAACTTCGAAAATTGTTGTCTCGAGCAGGTTATCCAATTTCCTGGGGGCGGCTTCTCTTGCTGCGTGCTTCCGTCCAATACGAATTCCCCCAAGAAATCCAGGATGCTGCAAGAAAACTGATAGAGCAACCTATTTCTCAAAGTAATCGAAAAAATTGGTTTGACTATCCCACCTACACAATCGACTCAGAGACAACTGCAGACTATGATGATGCGTTCTCTATCATTGAATGGGATGCCCGTAAAGTTGTAGTAGCCATCCATATTGCTGATCTTTCCGATGTAATTATGCCTGGCATGCCATTATTCGAAGAGGCCGAAAAGCGCATTTCTTCCGTATATACGCTTAAAACAATATTCCCCATGTTTCCTCAACTCTTATCGAATGAATATTTTTCCTTAGAAGCAAAAAAAGACAGACCCGCAATGAGTTTTGTATTTGAACTCTCGACAGATAAAGGAGCTTCTTTCCAAGGAATAGAAAGCAGTTTGATCCATGTGCAAGAAAATCTCACTTACGAACAGTCAAATCAATACATTGAAATGAAGAATGCATTCTGGGAATCCTTATCTAACTGCTGCCAAACTCTACGAAAACAAAGACTGGCAAATGGAGCACTCGACTTTGAGCGGAAAGAAGTAGACATTGATATCAGCCATCCTGACCAAATCAACATCCAACCAATCAATCGCAATACCTCATCCCATCAAATCATTGAAGAGTTGGCCATTTTAGTCAACCAGGAGGTGGGAATGTTTTTCAAAGTTCATCAGTGTCCAGGTATATACCGGACCCAGGCACCTTATGAAATTATTGAAGAAGCAAAAGAGAAAGACAAATTATCTTCTCAAAATGTCCGTGTAGAAGCCGCAAGACTTTCTACCGTTCCAGATATTCACGCAGGATTAGGGTGTGAGTGCTATATGCAAATGACTTCTCCTATTCGCCGGTTCACTGACTTAGTAACTCAATATCAATTGGCTCAATATCTTCGTAACCAGAAGATTATTTTTGAGGAAGAACAGCTAATGAGTTGGGCAGAACAAATAAAAAACACACAAAGTGGATATGGAAGAGCAGAACAAGAGCTAGAAAAGCATTGGAAAGTGAAATACCTTTTCCAACATCAAGGAGAACCGATTTTTGCTACCATCAAGAGGCATTTACGTGCAGAAAAAACAGAAATTGTATTTGATGATATCCAGTATATGGCACGGGTGCCTGGTTTAACGGTATACCAGGAAGGAGAGACCATACAGGTTCGAATTGATCATGTCAATGTAAGGCTACATCAAATTGCGGTCTCTGTATATCACAATTCTAATAACTCATCTGTTTCTGGGGGCTTATAAATTAAATCGTCCAATCGGACAGCTTTATGCCCTTTGTATCCACCTTGAAATCCTGTGAATTTCAATTCTCCATTGACCATCACACTCAAAGGTTGATCCACTTCACATGACAGCATCAAAATTTCATTTGTCTGCAAATTAAGAAAATCCCGAACAGATAATTCAACCCTGCCCAATTCAACAGTTACGTTCACCATCGTATGATCCAGATTCTTCTTGAATCGATTACTCCAAGTATTGTCTTTCTCATCCTGCTCACTTTGAAAGCCCGCATTCAACTTGCCGCGAATTGGTTCGATCATCGAATAAGGAACACAAAGCGTAATAGACATAGGAGCACGCCCTATCTCCACATCAAATGTCACAACAATGACAATTTCACTGTGCGGAACAATGGCAACAAATTGAGGGTTGACTTCATTACGCTGGTAATTGACCTGCAGTGGAAAAACTGGACGCCAGGATGTCTGCAGATCCTCCAGGCCACTCATCACCACACGCTTGATCATCCTTTGTTCAATTTCAGTAAAATCCCGACCTTCTGCTTTAACTTCTAATTCCCCTGTTCCCCCAAAAAAAAGGTCGATCAGCGTAAATACTAAACGAGTTTCTAAGACCATAATGGCATTACCTCGCAGTGGATTCATGCGAAATAAATTCAGGGAGGAGGGAACCGGCAGTGTTTTTAAAAATTCACCAAACTTAATCAACTCTGTTGAACGGACACTAATATCAACGACTTTGCGTAGCGCATTAGACAGTGTAAGGCGGAATAAACGTACAAATCGATCATGAATAATCTCCAATGTTGGCATACGCCCACGAATAATTCTATCCTGAGCTGTTAAGTCAAACGGAACGACCTCATCGGGGTCATATTCACCTTCATCATCCTCTTCATCGCCAAACTCATCATCGCCAATTCCTCTCAGCAGAGAATCCACTTCTGATTGTGATAAAACAGCACCCATAATTGCTCCTTCAAATTACAAACCCTGTGATTTTGCCCATCTTCACTAATACCATTTTTGTAACGCTTCCACAAAGGTTCAATCGGAAAAGGTTTCTTCTAGATCAATAATTCTCTATTGCCTTGCATGAATCATTCAATTTT
The DNA here is from genome assembly GCA_015231885.1 of SAR324 cluster bacterium. Taxonomy (GTDB): domain Bacteria; phylum SAR324; class SAR324; order SAR324; family NAC60-12. The sequence continues at coordinate 182,635 of JADGAT010000001.1, read as the reverse complement.
TGTCCATATTTTCCAAATTTCTGACATAACTATCCATTGCACCCAGTTCATTCTCATTGAAAACTGGAATTCCTTTTTTTTCGAGTAATGCCGCAGTCACTCCTGAACCTACTATTTTCTTGCCTGAAAATGTTCCGTCATGAATATCTTTATTGCCACAAGAAGGACTGTCTGCTTTTAACAAAGCAACTTTTACTTCAGCTCGCTTGGCTTCAGCAAAAGCCAATTTAGCCCCCTCCACAAAATATTTTGATACATTTTGCATATCAGCGTCAATGACCTCTGCTGTGCCGTCATGGACCTGGTTTCCATCTCCTCCTGAAATTTCTGCGGGAGCACGGGGTACAGGAAGAGCTGCTGCAACTTCAGGACAAAATGGGATGACACGCCCTTCTTGCAGCCATTTGTCTAAACGGTTATCTCCAATTTTTTTATCAGTGCCATTATACCGGACTTTTTGTCCAAGCAAACATGAGCTTACTAAAATTTTCTCTAACATCAATCGGGGTTTTCTGAAATTTTTTCAGTAGACTCTAAACAATCGTAAGATTTGATAAAATTCGTGCACGTAGGCTTGTGCCAATTCATAGTTAGCAGCCAGCACCACCAAATCATGAGAGTAGATGGATGTATTGTACCAGTTAAAGCTTCCTTCTATGACAATATAATCATCAATAACACAATATTTGGAGTGAACCGGAGAATATGGTACTGGATGATCATCCTGTCCATAAACCAGAGATACATTAATGCCTGCATCTCTAAGTCTCTGTGCTGCTGGCAGCAATGGTCTCCGTAGTTCATCATGCATCGAAATTTCCATTCCCGGGCCTCCCACTCTTGCCAAGTGCCCATTGAGCATAACATGCACACTAACACCACGATGCTGTGCATGAATCAAAGCATCAATCACACTATCATGATGCTCCCCTTCCAATTCTCCAATTAAAAACAAACAGAGCCTTATTGAATGTCGGGCCCGATGAATTTCTGAGACAATCGCCTGGTGAGGAAAATAAAAATTTCCTCCAAGTGTCATATGAGCCCCAAAGGTGTAGAATATATTAAAATGACTCATTGGGTTGATGTAATAGCTCTGAATACATCCTCCACGAATGCTTTGGAAAATATTATCCAACAGTCGTACCACACCATGAGAATGAAATGTCATTCCTGATTCCCAGTTGGCCCACCAGCGGTCAAAAGTGATATTGAACGAACCCAAAATACAATCTTCATCTCCAAAAATAATAAATTTGGTGTGCATATCGGGTGCAACCTCAATTTTATGGTGCTGGGGAGTACAAAACACACCAAGCAATTCAATACCAGAGCGTTTGAGGCCCGCATAGCTGTCACTGTGGGTTAACGTCATCTTTCGCCAATCCACAATACACTGCACACATACCCCTGCGTTGTGAGCATCAATCAAGTGCCTTGTGAAATCCATATCATCAATACAATCCACACTCACCTTGATTGAATAAAATCCGTGTGGGTCCGTTTGCTTCTTCCAGATCATCTTGTCAATGTGGTCATGGATGAATCGCTTGGGATGGAAAGGATGACTGGGTTGACCTTTTGTGAATTTTGGGTTGACATGCAATGATCCAAAATCATGATTGTACCAATTCACGTCATTTTGCAGCTCTCCCGCATTCAATTCATGAGTACGGTAAGTGTTCACAGTAGCCCAATCCTCCGTAATGTGGCGATGTTGAAAATCCCCATTCTCCAGCTGATTCCAATCCATATAAATATATTCGTGATACGAAGGAATAGAACGGCCATCTATATGCACGATGTAGGAAAATTTGACGCATGTTGCTCGTCCATGCTTGTCAGAAAATGGGTGAACATAAAAATCCCTAGTCATTCGCTTGTGAAAATCCCACTCTCCTTCCTCGTAAGGCTCTGTATCAACCAAAAATCGTTCAAAAAACCCGTCACACTCGCTGCGGTATACTTTTATAAGAACCTTGATGTTTAAGTTTTTTCCCCAAAATACATCAAAATAGATTCTTCCCCAACGAAGTTGAAACACTTCTCGAAAGTCATTAGATTTTGGAAAAAATGTTTCCATGATTCCAGTAACTGGTTTGGCGTATTGTTCTGCAGATTCCATAAGCTTCGCTTCTTATCCTCTATTATTTTGGTTCAAAAGACATCAAATAGCCGATGTGATCAGAAACTCTGCCATAGTCTTGTTCTGTAAACAATTCTCGACCTGACATTACATTCAACAGGCTATTGTTTTCCATAAAAATATAATCGATTCTCCCATCATGCTCAAGGTCACTTTTCCAATCCAGAACTTGACCACTGAACACTCGGGCAAATGTATCAGGGGAAGTTGCTTTCAGATACTGGTCTCCATATTCTTGAGTTTGCCGTACCCAGGCATATCCTTCAGAACCGGCTTTGATGTTGAAGTCTCCACAAAGAAAAGAGGCCACCACTTCAGATGAATGCTTGGATTTGGCCCACGCTCTCAAATTTTCAAACTGATTCTGAAAACCATCCTCCCACCAACTCGCATGTACAGAAAAAACATTGATCACTCCCATGCCAGGAACCTCCACCTGACCCATTACCACTTTCCGAGAATGGATACTGTAGATATCGTCGCTATCCGAAATATATTTCGAATCCTTAGCCAAAAATGGAAATTTGCTAAGAATGGCAACTCCTTCTCGGTAGCGATCAAAACCAAGATGAGAAAAATCCGTATAAAGTTTGTACGGTTTGCCAACATGCTCCCAAATAATTTTTGCAGAATTGGATTCCCAGTCTCCATTGCCGTCATTCCAATTTTCGGCTACTTCTTGAAAGCAGATAATGTCAATATCTAAATCCTGAATGGCCTTTGCAATTTGTTGCAGTTTGAAGTTCTGGTTCTTTTCCTGATAACAATGCAAATTGAGAATAAGGATTGTTAACGGATCCCTGCTTGCCTTATAGTTTTCCCCTACATTGTTATCCCAAAATATTTCCTCAATGCCTTCACAGGCAAGGGCATATTCCATACGAAAGTCATTCCCGACTTTCAATCGGGTAGTCCAAATACCATAGCCATATTGGTTAGGATTTGCTGCATTACTGTCATTATTTTTTTTCCAATAGTTTTTTCTACAGAATAAAGGCGTTTGACGTGTTGTTTTCCATTGATCAGCGGTCCAATGCAAATACACTTTTTGAGGATCAATAGACTCGTGCACTGCAGCATGGATTTGCACATATTTCTGATTGCGTTTCAAATGGGACTGTTGCCCAAGAATCATTAAAGGCATTTGCGAAAATAACCGAACTCCAGAATCTGCTTTAATTCTGTAATTGTGCCCGGCGTTATCCTCCCAGAACTCGTTTTCATATACTCGGTAATATACAGCAAACTCAATATCACCAGGAAGCTTATCTTCATGAGCCTCTTTAAATTTTGCCTGAGCAACCCAATACTCTCGCCCATCGCTGGCAACGCTGTGAAAATTTGCTCCCAGTATCCGCCAATGTCGATTTTTTCCGGCCCATTGGATTCGTATTTTTTTTTCATAGCCTAGATTGGCAATACGGAGAAAAAACAGCAACTCTTGTTGTAAATCCTTTCCCTTTCTGGAGATAAGGCTTTGTACATATAAAACTTCTATAGCAGGTATCATCTCTTATAATTGTAATATAATTTTTTCGGGAAAAATAACCAGCAGACCAACAAAAAAAAGCAATACACCACAACTTTTTAATAGGCAAGGTACATCAACAACATTGTTAGAAGATCTATCCTGAAGATAAGGAAGAAATATATAGTTGAAAGTGTAAGGCGGGCATGGGTATTATATTCAAAACAACCTTAAATGGAAAGCGCTTGTTTCGAATGCTTGAGCACAATTAGTAAATACATAAAGACCATAGCACACTATACAGAAAAGTTAAACGACTTTCAGAGAAAGAGGATGGCAATAAAAATTATTACTACTGGTGGTACCATTGACAAAATATACTTTGACCAAAAGAGTACATTTCAGGTGGGAGAACCTCAGATTGTAGGACTCTTAAAAGAAGCAAATGTCACGGTTGACTATGAAGTAAAATCCGTACTTCGTAAAGACAGTCTTGATATGACAGATGAAGATCGTCAATTGATTTATGAAACGATACTCACCGATTCACATCGAAAATTTATTGTAACTCATGGAACAGATACCATGGTTGTTACAGCCAGGAGGCTGCAAGAACTGACTGAAAAAGTAGTTGTTCTCACTGGAGCCATGCAGCCCGCAAAGCTCAAGGTCAGTGATGCCGTGTTCAACATAGGCTTTGCCATAGCCTCTGTACAGTTGCTGCCCTCAGGAGTATACATTGCAATGAATGGATGTCTTTTTACTCCTGACCGTGTACAAAAAAATGTGGAATACAATCGTTTTGAGGTATGCAATAATTGAAGAACACGCAAATTGTCTCAGTCCAGAACGATCACCACTCGTGCTTCACGTAAAAAAGACTGAGTTGCAGCAACTTGACGTAATGCTTTAGCATCATTATTATTGACTACCAAATCGGTCTTGTTCTTGCCCGCACTCTTCAATGCCTTAATCACCAAAGGAGTGCCTTTGACACGATCATTCGTCTTTGCTTTTTCTATATCTTTGAGATATCCGGCCATGCCATGCTTAACAACAAACTCCCTGTCTACATAAGCAGAGCCATAAATTTCATTCCCCTCTTCATCAAAAACTTTTGGGGACATTGCAGGCTGGATGCCCGTATTTCTGGCATCAATAATCATTCCGGTATAGACTTGGTTGACATTAAATCCTGACTGGGCAGGTAGAATGGTGGGAGAGGTTGCCCCGGATGCCGTATTTTGAGAACCTGTTGGCTGTGGATCTGTATTTGGGGAACTGATTCTATCAGAACCCGCATGGATTTCGACAGGAGGCTGTACAATTTCTTTCGATTGGTTAAGATAAAGCAACTCTTCTGGAATCGTCCTTTGTAGCCGAGCTTCCATTCGGAGTTTAATCGTACCATCTGAAAAATATCTAGGTTCTCCTACAGGGCGCAAACCATGAAGATAGCCTTGAATCCTAGTGCGAATGGTATCATTTGCCACCATTGCTTCTTTCACAGTAGTGACTGAAGAAATATTGATCCCTTTTATCATTTCTAGAATATTGCGTGCCGCATCTAAACGAGCTGCTCTCTGAGCACTAGCATTCTGTAAAGCAGGGTTATTTGCAAATTTAGCAGGGACTCCGAGTCCTTCAGAAATCACAACACCGCGGTCCCAATCGATACAAGCCGAAGGCCCATTTTGAATACAACGGTCGTCAATGTTTTGTGCACTGACATTTCCAAAAAATAATAATAAACCGCAAATACCCAGCAAAATACGTTTCATAATTTCTCCTCACAAAAGTGACTGATCAATAGACAACCGTTTGGTATACAAGGCTATTGATCAGTTTTTCCCTATTCTGGTTCATTATTTTGTGATTATTTTCAAACGTCTTTCATGCTGAGCTGTAATTTACCGCGCCGATCAAAACCAGTTGCACGAACCTTGATGGTTTGTCCTTCCTGTACTACATCCGACACCGTTTTTACACGCCCTTCGGCTAAATTGGAAATGTGTACCAACCCCTGGGTCCCCTGAAATATTTCCACAAATGCTCCAAAATCTGTGATTTTTACCACAAGTCCGTCATAGATTTCTCCAATTTCAACGGATCGGGTCAGGTCATAGACCATTTGAAGGGCTTCATCTACAGCTTTGTGGTCTGTAGACACAACAGAGACAATACCATCATCATTGACATCAATCTTAGCACCGGTTTTCTCTGTGATCCCTTTGATTATCTTCCCACCAGGACCAATGATATCACGAATTTTTTCTGTAGGAATCTTGTGTGTTACAAACCGAGGTGCGTAACTGGACAAACCCTGACGAGAAGCAGCAATTTCGTCTTTCATTATCTTTAAGATATGAAGCCGTCCTTCTTTGGCTTGTGCAAGTGCTTTTTCAATAATGTTACGATCAATTCCGGTTATTTTGATATCCATTTGTAACGCGGTAATACCGCTTTCACTACCGACTACTTTAAAATCCATGTCACCTAGATGGTCTTCATCTCCTAAAATATCAGAAAGAATGGCTGTTTTTCCATTCTCATGAATCAACCCCATCGCAATTCCAGCAGTTGCCGTTTTTAATGGAACGCCTGCGTCCATCATTGACAAAGAGGCACCGCATACTGTCGCCATTGAGGAGGAACCATTCGATTCCAACACTTCTGAAACAACACGGATCGTATAAGGAAATTCCTCGCGCCCGGGAAGAACAGCAGTCACGCCTTTTTCAGCAAGAAAACCATGACCAATTTCTCGCCGCCCAGGACCCCGTGGAGGTCTCGTTTCTCCAACAGAAAAAGAAGGAAAATTATAATGCATGAGAAAGTTTTTGAAAGACACTCCTTCAAGAGCATCAATCAGCTGCTCATTTTCTTTTGTACCCAGTGTTGTCACGACTAAAGCCTGTGTTTCACCTCGAGTGAATAATGCAGAACCATGTGTGCGTGGCAATACACCTGTCTCACATGTAATTTGCCGGATATCTGTCAAAGAGCGTCCATCAATCCGTGTACTTTCATTCAAAATTTTAGCCCGCATTTCGCGCTTTTCTAAATCGCCAACTATTTTTGCTACTTCTTTTTGACCTTCTTCATTGGATTCTCCCTCGGCCATCTCTAGGCAGTCTGCAACAATGGAATCTATCATGTCATAGCGTGCTAGCTTATCTTTGATGGTCAACGCCTCTTGGACTTTTGAAAGAGCAGCTTTTTCAACTTTGGCCTGCAGTTCAATATTTTCCTCAGGAGCAACAACTTCCCACTTCGCTTTACCACACTGACGAACCAATTCTTCTTGGATTGTCAGAACGGGTTGAATCGACTCATGCCCAAAAAGAATCGCATCAAGCATCACGTTTTCACTCACCTGATCTGCTTCTCCTTCCACCATCAAAATAGCATCTTTGGAGCCTGCCATAAAAATATCCAACTCACTGCCTTCCAGTTCTGCAGGTGTCGGATTCCCAATGAATTTACCGTCAACTCGCCCTATTCGAATACCAGCAACAGGCGTTTCAAATGGTATATCAGAAATGACCAATGCTGCTGAAGCACCAACCATGGCAGCAACGTCTGAGCCATTGACCAGATCTGCACTCAAAACAGTGGCCACTACCAGTGTTTCATTCGCAAAGTGCTTATGAAATAACGGACGAAGCGGGCGATCAATAAATCGTGAAATCAATGTTTCCCTATCTGACAAACGGGCTTCTCGTTTCAAAAAACCTCCAGGAATGCGTCCTGTGGCATAATTCTTTTCTACATAAAAGACAGAAAGCGGAAAGAAATCACGGGCTTCCCCACCTTTTGCCGCTGTTGCAGCAACTAAGACAACAGTATCTCCATATCGTATTACTACTGACCCATTGGCTTGTTTGGCCATTTTTCCAGTTTCAATAGTTAGTTTTCTTCCAGCAAATTCTGTTTCGACTGTTTTCATTAATTTTACTCCAGTATATGAATAGGGTCATTACTTACGGATACCGAGCTGTTTGACTACTGCGCGATAGCGTTCTACATCTTTTTTCATTAGATAGTTCAAAAAACTACGGCGTTGTCCTACCAATTTCAATAGTCCTCTACGTGAGTCATGATCCTTTGGTTTTACCTGTAAATGAGTTGTTAGATAATTAATCCGAGCCGTCATTATAGCAACCTGAACTTCTGGCGAACCGGTATCATTTTCACTACGCCCATAATTTTCTTTAATTTCTACTTTTTGTTCTTTTGTTAACATATTTTCCTTATTATACAAAAATCTTCGAAGGATTGAATTGACAACTTTTATTTTGCACGACAACCCTGCCAATTGCAATCAACAAGTTCTGAGAATTGATGGCTTTTACCAAATTATTGGTTCCTTCATCATGACATGGAAAAGAAAATAGATCCGCATCAATCGCAATAGGTTGTCCATGTATTAGCTGATTTTGCTCCTTATCAGTCACTGTAATTGTCTTTAAATCGTTCAAAACATCAACAGGATTGATATAAAAAGGGAAATTGTCATGTTCCCCGAACTGCTTCAGCTCTTCTAACTGGCACGCATTGCTCAGAGAGAAGCAAGAACCTACGGCTACTCGCTCCAACTCAACTAAATGTGCCCCTATACCGAGCTCTTGCCCAATATCATCAACTAGCGAACGAATATATGTGCCTTTTGAACACTTGACTCGAACTGCGACAAAAGGCAATTTAATTGATTCAATGCAAATGGACTCAATATGAATTACCCTGGACTTACGTTCAATGGCCTTCCCTGCACGCGCTAAACGATAACCAGGAACTCCATTGTATTTAACAGCAGAAAAAACAGGAGTTAACTGTTTTTGCACTCCTTGATACTTACTAACACATCGTTCTATTTGCTCACATGTCAAATGTCCGATATGTGCTGTTTTCGTAATTTTTCCTTCTGTATCAAAAGTATCTGTTTGCTCACCTAACTTGAATGTTGCGCGATACTCTTTATCTAATTTGTCGAATAACGGGATTAGTTTTGTTGCCTTCCCAATAAAAACAGGCAACACCCCTGTTGCCAATGGGTCTAATGTTCCCAAGTGCCCAACTTTCTTAATATTGCAGAATTTTTTTAATTCCTTCACAACCCCAAATGAAGTGAGACCTTTAGGCTTATTGACATTTACAATTCTGTTCACGTGAGTGATTCCCAAACCTTATTTTTGATCGGAAATTTGTTTGAGAACCTTATCAAGCTCCCAACTGTAATCAAAGCCTTTATCGTAAATAAAAACCAAGCGAGGCGTATGTTTGGTTTTCAAAGCATGTCCCAGACAATTACTAAAAAAACCTGCGGCATTATTTAATGAATCGGTTAACTCATCAATATCCTCAGGAGGATAAATGGAAAAATAAACTTGAGCAAAAGAAACTCCCTTATCTATTTTCACACGACTAATCGTCACACGCTCAAATCTGGGATCCTTACTTTCTTTTAAAAAGATTTCTGACAATTTCCTCTGAATGAGGTGACTTTGATTACCTGACTTTCCTTTACGCATTTTAATTACAGCTTCACCGATTCTTCTACTTGGATGTATGCCTCAATCATGTCACCTACTTCAATATCTTCATAATTAATAATGACCCCACATTCGTAATTATTTAAGACTTCGCGCACATCATCCTTAAAGCGTTTCAATGAAATCAAATCTCCTTCATGAATGACATCCTCCTGGCGAAAAACTCGGATCATTGCATCTCGCAGTAGCTTCCCTTCTGTTACATAGCACCCTAAAATCTGCCCTGCTTTACTCATATTAAATATTTCCCGTACTTCACAACGGCCAATCACTTCGTCTCTCAGGGTCGGTTTCAACAAGCCTTCCAAAGCCTTTGTCACATCCTCAATGGCATCATATATAACATTATAAAGGCGAATGTCCACACCTTCTCGATTATTCACAGTTTTTGCTTTGGCATCCAGGCTTGTATTAAAGCCAATGATGATCGCATCAGAAGCAGCTGCTAAAAGAACATCATGTTCTGTGATACTTCCCGTTGCTGTATGAATACAATTGACAGAAACATTTTCATTGCCTAATTGAGATAAAGCGGATTGCAAGGCTTCTGCAGAACCATGCACATCCGCTTTAATCAAAATACTCAACTTCACTTGTTCTTCTGAGTTAATTCGGCTAAATAGATTTTCGAGATGCATTTTTTGCTGTTGACTCGCGACATCATCTTTGCTTTTGTGGGCACGATTTGCTGCAATTTGGCGTGCGGTTTTCTCGTCCTCTAAGACGATGAACTCCTCACCTGTATCTGGCACACTATTAAACCCCAGCACTTCAGCAGGAGTTGATGGAAGAGCACGTTCTATTGCTTGTCCTCGATCATTAAAGAGAGCCCGTACTTTCCCAAAAGTTTCTCCAACAACATAATAGTCACCCACCTGCAAACGTCCTTGTTGGATTAAAACGGTTCCCACAGGACCTCTCCCTTTGTTGATTTGAGACTCTATTATGATACCGCGAGCTCTTCCTGTGGCAGGGGCCTCTAATTCCAGCACCTCTGCTTGCAAGTGGAGCATTTCGAGCAAAGTATCAATACCGTCCCCAGTTTTTGCAGAAACTTGCACAAAAATCGTATCTCCTCCAAAATCTTCACTCACTAAACCGTGCTCCAGCAATTCCTGTTGCACACGAGACGCATTTGCATCCGGCAGATCCACTTTGTTAATCGCAACAACAATGGGAACTCCTGCCGCTTGAGAGTGATGAATGGCTTCAATTGTTTGGGGCCTTACTCCATCATTTGCGGCGACTACCAGTACAACAATATCTGTGACATTGGCCCCGCGGGCACGCATTGCTGTAAACGCCTCATGCCCTGGGGTATCGAGAAATGCAATATCTCCCATTTTTGTTTTAACACGATACGCGCCGATATGTTGCGTAATCCCTCCTGCTTCTCCTTCTGTAACCCGGGTAGCTCGAATTTTGTCAAGTAATGAGGTTTTCCCATGATCTACGTGTCCCATGATTGTTACGATCGGCGCTCGAGAAACTTTTTCTACTTTACTATCATCACTCTCTTCTAGAGCATCTTCTAGTTTTTTTGTATCCAATTCTACTTCAATATCAAACTCTGCCGCAACCAGTTCTGCATTTTCACCTGAAATACTTTGATTGATGGTTGCCATTGTCCCCATTCCCATCAATTTTCTAATAATATCTGGTGCTTTAATACCAATCACCCCAGCTAATTCACCAATTGTAATTTGCGAACCAACCTTGATACTTTTCTTCCGTGGGTTGAAAGTATGCTTTTTTTCCTGAGGTTTTGACTTTTGTTTTGTTCTACGTAGTCGTTTACGGCGAGATCTCTCCCACATTGCTCCATCGTCTTCTTCAGAGACTTTAGCAAATCTTTTAGAAGCCTTCTTTGACCGCAATTCTTCTTGCTCTTGTTCTTCAGAACGAGGCTGCTTTTTGTCCTTCTTTTTTTCTTTACTAGCAGTCGTTTCAAATGATTGGAATTCAACAGCTTTCTTTTCTGGGACTTGTTTTGGTTGGTCAGACTTGTCTTCACGGGAAGAGCTCGGAGGCTGTTTTTCCACCACTGGAATAACTGTTTTCTGTTTTTTTCCCCCGTCTGTAATGGATAAAGCCTCCTTCTTTTGGTCAGAAGGTTTCGGTTTCAACTCCTCTTGAGTGGCTTCGGGTTCCGGTTCAGCAGCAGAAGTTTGTTCTGTCACCTCGGCTCCAGGTTCTTTTTCTGCTACAGTAGGTGTTTCTTGGACTTCGATTGCAGGTTTCTCTGGTTCAACGGCTTCTTTGATCACAGGATCTGCTGAAGGATCTTTTTCAGCGACAGGCTCAACAACCTGTTCCTCTACAGCTTTTCTTAATTTTCTGATTCGTCGAGGTCTTTTCTCCACAGTATCTGGATCGTCATGAGCATCTGTTTTATTTTCTGAACGGCGAAGCACTTTGCTCTTCCGAACTTTTTTATTAGAGGCAACATCGTCCCCTAAAATATTTGCTCTTACCAAAGCAACTTGTTCTTCGGTTAATATATTAAAATTGCTCTCCGTTATCACACCAATAGCATTCAATTCCTGAATCATCTGCTTGGAAGGTATGTTTAATTCTCTTGCTAACTCAAATACCCTCATTTTTTTCATATTTTTTCCGTATATTATTCTTTACTCTATTTATCAATGGGACACGCAATTATTCTCAAGAATAAATGCAATGGGCAGCTCGATTTTTTATTGAATCAATCACTTAATAGCAATAACGGCAGGATAACTAATGTGGTATCTTGGCAGATTGGATGCGATCATTAAATTAGAGAGAACTCTCGGTTACTTTGGATTCCAAATCGTCTTCTTCTTTTTTTAATTTATCTGATTCAACCTTTTCAATCCTCGCTTCCTCTTGCAAACTGGACTCGTCTTTGACGTCTTCAACTGATTCAACCTTTTCAATCCTCGCTTCCTCTTGCAAACTGGACTCGTCTTTGACGTCTTCAACTGATTCAACTTCTTTACTCCTCACTTCCTTTTGTAAATCGGGATCTTTTTTAACCGATTCAATTTTTTCACTCTGCACTTCCTCATGCAAACCGGGCTCGTCTTTGACGTCTTCGCTCCCTGTAGAAAAATCTTTTCCTAGCTCCAAAGCTATTTGATCATCAATCGACATGGTCGAGCGCTCTTCCATTGGGGAAACATTAATCTTGAAGCCTAATAATTTTGAGGCCAAACGGACATTTTGTCCTTGACGTCCTATTGCGAGAGATAATTGATCTTGCTCAACCCATACATGAATTTCACGGCCTTCTTCCATGATTTCCATACGCTCAATTTCTGCAGGAGCCAATGCATTTTGAAGATAAGTTGGTAAATCTTCACTCCACCTTACAATATCAATTTTCTCTCCTCTCAATTCGTTTACAATGGACTGAACGCGACTGCCTCTCATACCAACACAGGCTCCGACCGGATCTACATCAGGATCTGAGGTGTACACAGAGACTTTTGCGCGTTTGCCGGGCTCCCGAGCAGCATTAATCACCTCTACAACATCATCATATACTTCGGGAACCTCCATCTCAAATAATTTCATCAAGAATCCAGGGTGTGTCCTGGAAAGAATAAGTTGAGAAGGCTGTCTTGGGTCATTATTCACATCCATAAGATACACCCGGATATGATCACCATGATCAAACCGTTCTCCAAAAATTTGTTCTCTTCTGAATAAATAAGCTTCAACTCTATTGAAATTAATGGCGATCCGACCTCCTTGTTCTGTTCTTACAACCGTTCCAGTCAGAATTTCTCCTTTGCGCTCTTTGAAGGTGTTGTAAATTATTTCTCGTTCTGCTTCTTTAATTTTCTTAAAAATAAGCTGCCTTGCGGATTGAGCAATACGATTAAACTCTCTTTCCTCAATCTCGTATTCTACCTCATCACCTTCTTCTGCGGCATCATCCATTGCTTGTGCGTCCTCCAGCAAAATTTCGTTTTCAGGATCCTGGAGAACGGATGCGACACGTTTATACTGAAACAGTTCAATCTCGCCTGTTTTTTGGTTTACCTGTGCTTCAATCGTATTGTATTTACTCAACTTCTTGCGTGCAGCCGCTTCAATTGCTTCTTCCACAATCTGAATGACATCATCTCGATCAATTCCTTTTTCCTTAGCAAGCTCATTGATCACTTCTAATAAATTTTCCTTCAATTTCGACACCCTATAAAATTTAAAATTCGGAAAAAGATTACGGATTTAAACTGGCTTTTGCAATTTGCTGATAAAGCAACACAATTTTTATCTGATCTTCTAAAGCAACTTCAATTTCCTGAGATGAAGCAGAGATCAAACGCCCTGTAATTTTTTTACGCCCCTGCACAGCCTGAAAAAGGCTTAACTTTAGTGCTTCACCTGTGAATCGTTTGAAATGTTCCGGTTTCTTTAAAGAACGAAATACTCCCGGTGATGAGACCTCCAGAATATACTCTTGTGATATCAGATCAACAGTCTCCAATATAGGCTCAACAATCTTGTTTACCTGTACGCAGTCTTCCAAGGTAATTCCATTCAAATGATCTATATATAAACGAAGAAACCACTGACTTCCTTCTTTTTGGTAGCCAACATCCCACAATTCATAACCAATTCGTTCAATAGGATCTTCCAGTAGTTCCGTTACTCGTTCAATCAATTTCGTCATAACTTCCAAAGTAGCCAATCTGAAACGAATAGAGATCCTTCCTGCTTTCCAGGTTTCACAAGTAAATTTTCAGTGTAACATGGGGATTGGAATTTGTCGAACATTTTCTCAGCATACGATTTTTTCCTTGAATGGAACCCAAAAAAAACATACTATGGAAAGATTAACTATTATTCAACACCTAAATGATTTGTCTCAAATTCAATAACAAAGTATTCCATCAACCTCAATGATATGGGAAAAAACAAGGCATACGATGAGTGAACAGCGCATGAGCCGTAAAGAGTTGCACCAGCCAGATCAAATTCAGTTATGGTTATATGCAGCTTCCAATTTCATTTATAAAAAAAGAAAACTGTTTATTGCAGGCATTGTTCTTTTTACTGTAGCAATCATCAGTGTTTTTTATGGACATCACTATTATCAAGCTCAACAAATTAAGCAAGCGAATCTGATTTATGAAGCAAAAAAACATATTTTAGTAAATAGTGGAAAGGAAAGTCAAAATCAGGCAATCCAAGCATTCAATCAATTTCTGAAAGATTATTCGGACACGGTAAATAGTGCCATTGCACTAATGCATTTAGGCGAACTCCACACTATTCAAAAAAACTGGGGTCAAGCTGAGCAAGCATATAAAAAAGTGATTGAACATCCCAAAGCGATCCCCAGCATGATTACCGCAGCAAAACTAAGTTTAATTGCCGTCTACGAAAATCAACAAATGTTTGATACAGCAAAGCAGGCAGCAGAAAGTATTGATGGAGAAAACTGGGAAGATATCCGTTTGAGAACGCTTGCTCAGATAGCCCTGACAAAAGGAGATCTTTCAACAGCCAAATCCCATTTAGAACAATTGATTAAAAACACACCTAATTCTGAATTCACACAAGAAGCGAACACTCTTCTGCTTACAATCAACCCATAACCCAAGGAGGAGGGCATGTCTTTAGACTATTTAAAATTTATTGAAGAACATGATTGTTACGAAGACTACAATATTTTTGAAAAAGTGTTAATGGCCACCGAACGTGCAAAGGATATTTATCATCAGGAAGAAGCAACTTCAGAGTCTGATGAAATCCTTAAAGCAAAAAACAAAAGAAAGAATTTGGTTCACAAACCCACCTATCGTGCCATTCAAGAAATAAACGAAGGAAAAATTGAATTGCATTACCGCACCAAAGAAGAAATTGTTGCGCTAACCGAGGAACCGGAAGAAACAAAAAAAATATCTTCTAACGATCAATTGAGTGTTGAGGAGTAGCCAACCTCATAGCTGTTGAGTCACATCTTTTCGCTTAAAAAAGCGAGGGAAACGTCCCATGAGAGATGATTTCACTCAAATAACAAGAACTCCTTTTTATTTACTATTCCGACTCTTAACAGATAAAAAATCTTTGGAGGCTTGCATTCTTGCAGTCTCCTTTGTTATTGTCGCCGATCTTTTATTTGAAATCCTTCTTTTCCCTGCCTACAGTCAATTCCTGGTAGCCACTCTAAACGTTAATACTACGGCATTTCAAAATATTAACTTAGACACGACACCGATTGTATGGGTTGCGTTGCTTGGTTTTATTACAGGAACCTTAGTAATCGTTATTACATTTGCCGCACAAAACATTCCCAAGTTAATTGATCTTTACATGGAAGAGAGGTGGAGTTTACTTTTCATCTGGATGATTGCAACCGGAGGCATTCATGTACTCGCAATCAAACTGTTAAAAGAAACTGGAATTTCTCGTGACGCCAGTGCCTTGTTTAATCTCCATTTGCTGGGTGCTATTGGGCTGTCAGCATTTCCCTATACCTTTCACGTTCTGCGATCAACAAAGGCTCATTATGTGATTGACCAAATCATTGCTCAAAGTTTGGCCATCGTCCAAAAACTTTCTCAAAAAGTGCAATCGTCTCCTCCTTCGCCAAAACATTTTGCCCGAGTTCAAAAATCTCTTTTTGAAATGCTCAATCAATTGGATGATTTACTCGTCTATGTTCCTTTCAAAGAACCCAAGGCTAATATCATACAAGGAGTTGGCCGTCTATTGAGTTACTACGTAGATCATAAAAAATATCTTCCTTCTACTTTTTTCCAGATCTCTCCTCAAGTACAAGAAGACATTTCTTTCAAAACACTTGATAGCCAGTTGGAACATATTGAAGAGAAGAAGACATTCTATGAGCAAAAAGGACTCCGGTTAATTGGCAATGCATATCATACTTTTTTAGAAACCAATCAATTTGACTTGTCCTCTTTGTGCTCTGCGGAATTGAGTAATATTGGACTCAGTGCTATCAAAAATAAAGATCAATCGTTAGTTGAGTTGATCATGGTTCGATTCAATACTCATTTTCGTCATGCCATCAAGCATGGACAGCGCTATAATGAACCGCGAAATCTCTATAATCTAGCTTTTCATTATGGACAGTTTATCCGGCACCTTGTGAACGAAAATTCTGTCGACAATGTAAAAACATGTTTCTTTTATCTTCGTTTTTATACAGTGGAATGCTTCAAAAATGCCTTGAATTCTCCCTCTCTTGCTTTCATTTTAGACACCATTGCTGCAGAAATGGCAAAGATTTTAATGCAGACCCAACAGCTCAATTGGGATCTGGAAGTTCAGAAAATCCTGTTGAATGATTTTCTATTACTGGACAATCCACAAGGAGTCGATCGCAAAGAAGTCGCAGAATTTTTTATTACAAAAAACAGTGTACGGGTTGTACAAATTGGATTGGGGCTCTATTATCTGGAAAACAAATTAGAAGAATTTGCTCTAGAGGTAGTTAAAGATACGTTACAGGACTTAGAATTGATGGACGAAACAGATTTTTTAAAATTAATGCAAAGTGTATTCAACCGGTTGCGTTTTTCAGGCCCTACTTTTTGGGAAGATACCGACCGTGGTAATTTAAATATTTATTATACCCCACACGCAAATCAAATTGAAAAATTCCAAAAATTACAATCAGAGCAGCTGCATTTGCTTCATTGACTTTATGTTTTAGATGCCATTTCTGCAGCCAATTCTTGCCGTGCTTGGACTGCTAAAAAATCACACCGTTGATTTTCTATATTATCTGCATGCCCCTTTACCCAAAGCCACGAGATTTCATGATGGTTGGAGAGTGAGATGAGTTGTTCCCATAAATCTTTATTTGCTACAGGCTTACGGCCAGCTCCAATCCATCCATTTTTTTGCCATTTTTTTAACCACCCTTGGTTAAACGCTTGCTGGATATATTTAGAATCTGTATATAGCGTCACTGTACACTGAAACTTTAATGTTTGTAAGGCATTAATCACAGCCGATAATTCCATACGGTTGTTAGTCGTCTGAGGCTCAGCTCCAAAAATTTCCTTACGATAATTATCATGCGCAGGAGAAATTAAAACAGCAGCCCAGCCTCCAGTACCAGGATTTGGAGAACACGCCCCATCAGTATAAATAGTCACTAGGTTTTTTTTCATTTGTTGAACCAAATTTTGCGGTCAAGATTACAATAATCCATAATCCTTAGGAAAGCGAAAATAATAACATGCGAAAGTTACACAGGATTTTCATCGAGGTTCAAGCCTTTTTATCGGGCGCATAGCAAGCTATGTAACAGTTAAAGCAACGCAGAAGATCGTTGAAAAGACAAGTAGATTGGCTAAGTTATTGTTTAAGCATTCCTTAATTTGAATAGCATTAAAAAATTTACTTGAAGAGTATGGACAAATTCGACAAAACATAAAATACAATTACACCCATTATCTGGATATTTTATCACTGCCCGGCATTGTAGAGGAGAAAAGATGCCCAATCAATCTAAACAACACCACAAAGTTCTGATCTTAGGATCAGGCCCAGCAGGATTAACAGCGGCCATTTATGCGGCACGTTCCAACCTACAACCTGCATTAATCTCAGGCCCAGAACCAGGAGGACAATTAACGATAACAACAGAAGTTGAGAATTTCCCAGGCTTTCCCGAAGGAATACAAGGTCCTGAAATCATGAAACTGTTTCGTATTCAAGCAGAAAGGTTTGGAACACAGTTTTATACAGGGGAAGCACTCATCGTAAACCTTTCCAGTCGACCATTTCAACTGAAAACCGATTCAGTTGAGGTGACTTGTGACACGCTTATCGTTGCCACAGGAGCATCTGCGCGCTGGATTGGTTTAGACTCAGAAACCCGTTTTCAAAACAGAGGCGTATCTGCCTGTGCTACGTGTGATGGATTCTTTTTCCGTGGGCATGAAGTGGCCGTTGTCGGAGGAGGAGACACTGCCATGGAAGAAGCATTGTATTTGGCCAATTTATGCAAAAAAGTTTATGTGATCCACCGCCGAGATGAATTACGAGCCAGCCAAATCATGCAGGAGAGGGCCTTTCAGCATGAAAGCATCACCTTTATATGGAATTCCGTAGTAGAAGAAGTGCTCGGAAACGATCAGCAAGGCATGACTAGTTTGAAAGTGAAAAACATACAGACCAATGAGATAAAGGACTACCCTTTGACCGGCCTATTTGTCGCAATTGGGCATGTTCCTAATACAAAAGCTTTTGCAGACCAGCTAACTCTCGACGAAAACGGCTACATTGTTGTCAAGCCAGGCACCACTTACACTTCTGTAGAAGGAGTATTTGCCTGTGGTGATGTACAAGATCGCGTCTATCGTCAGGCAATTACCGCAGCAGGTACTGGATGTATGGCTGCAATTGATGCAGAGCGGTGGTTGGCAGAGCACACAAGCTGATAAAATTCTTATTTTTCATACAATTTATTTTTCAACATTTTTCCTAAAGTAAACACATGTCAACAGAAAAAATAGTACTTGCTTATTCAGGCGGCCTCGACACATCCATTCTTGTACATTGGTTCAAAGAACAAGGGTATGAAGTCATTGCACTATGCTTGGATTTAGGCCAAAAAGTAGAAGATTTGGAAGAAATTCGCCAAAAAGGCTTTACTGCGGGTGCAGCAAAAGTCCTTGTAGAAAATGTAGAAGAAGAGTTTGTCCGAGATTATGTAAACCCTGCTATCCAATGGAATGCTGTTTACGAAGGCACATACCTACTGGGCACGTCTTTAGCACGCCCTCTAATATCTAAAAAACAAATTGAAGTTGCTGCACAGGAAGGTGCTTCTTCGGTCGGTCATGGCGCAACTGGCAAAGGGAACGATCAAGTTCGTTTTGAGCTGGCATACTACGCGCTCAATCCGGATATTCAAATAATTGCTCCCTGGAAAATGCCTGAATTCTACACAAAATTCCCAGGTAGGACAGAATTACTTGCTTATGCAGAAGCTCATGGTATTCCGGTCAAGGCGACTCAGGAAAAGCCTTGGAGCTCCGATGAAAACCTTCTGCACATCAGTTTTGAAGCAGGAATGCTCGAAGATCCCTGGCAAGAACCACGTCAAGACATGTTTGAACTTTCTAAATCTCCTCAAGATGCCCCCGACAGGAATCAAGAAATTATTATCCACTTTAAGGAAGGAATTGCAACTGCGGTGGATGGTCAGACAATGTCTCCTGCTCAATTATTGACACACCTTAATGAAATAGGTGGTGAAAACGGAATTGGCAGGGTTGATATGGTGGAATCCCGGTTTGTTGGAATGAAATCGCGCGGAGTGTATGAAACACCAGGAGGAACTATCTTGCATACGGCTCATCGTGCCATTGAGTCAATCACATTAGACCGGGATGTTATCAATTTGAAAGACTCACTAATGCCTCGTTTTGCAAAACTAGCATACAATGGTTTTTGGTTCAGCCCTGAGATGAGAATTTTGTTGAGCATGGGTAAGGAAACGCAGCAACGAGTGACGGGCGAGGTTCGTCTCGAATTATATAAAGGAAACTGTCTTGTTACTGGACGTCGTTCTCCTTATAGCCTTTATGACAGTGATATTGCAACCATGGAAGCAGACCAGGGAGCTTATAATCCACAAGATGCTATTGGATTTATCAAATTAAATGCCTTACCACTACAAGTTGATCATCGGGTCAGACAAAAAAAATAAAATCGCATATTTCACTTCTTCGAAAGAGCAGATGCCATGTATGCTTCTACCAAAAAACAACCCTCGACTGGGGTAATTGTAATCCTGATCACACTCGTAATAGGGATCTTGATAGGAGGTTATTTCCTGTATGCTTCATGGAAAGCACAACAAGAATCGTCTCTGGCAATCAGTCTGGATACCTCTCCTGAAGCAAATGCGCCTTCCACGGCACAAATATCTTCTGAAGAGGTAGCAGACCGTCTTTCCGAAGCGCTGCAAGCACAAGAAATACTCCAAAGCCAAAATGAAGTACTCTCCACCTCTTTAGAAAAGATGCAGATTCACCAAGATCAATTTGATCAGGTGAAGCTGGGTCGAGACGTATTACTGGATTTCACCAATCGTTTTTTTAAATACGAAGTGGTCTTGAACCAAAGCAGTTTTTTCCATTTTTTCAGCCAATTGGTACTGGATTATATTGAAAACAGAGCAATTTCTGTAAAAGGGATGAAAGTCTCCGATCCTTTATTCAGAAAATTGCATAATGAATTTGTTGGGTGGGTTCTTGCCCAAGAAGACGAAAAAATTCAAGCACTGGCTGATTTTGTTGGATTCTATCTGATCGAACGCTTATACCAGATGCCGCTGACCCTCATGGCTTCTGGATTATCGACTGAAATTGAAGTAATTGATTTTGATGCACCTGTATTTGTCGAGAATGTTGATATTGCTCCCATCCGGGACGAAAGAGGGGAATTAAAAATGAATAAATCTGTACATTTGGACAATTATACCTCTGCTCAACAGTTTTTTTATCGGAGGGGACCTAAATTTTCAACAAAAGTGATGTTTTTTTTACAGGCATACTTGGCATTTGAGGGATATTAGAGAATTGTCTTTATGAAATGTATATGATATTTTACTGAGTATAAATTATTGTATGGTTGTTTTTTAGGAAGGCGAAAATAATGACATGCGAAAGTTACGCAGGATTTTCATCGAAGTTCAAGGCGTTTTATCGAGCGCATAGCCTTGCTATGTAACTGGTAAGGAATGCAGAAAATCGTTGAAAACACAGGTAGATTTGCTAAGTTATTGTTTGAGCATTCCTTGTTTTGGAAAAATAGCTTAATGTCAATTAAATAAAGGAGAAGTTTATGTTTGGTCAACAAGAAACGGCCCCTTATCGCACTATACAAGTCGCAGCCAGTGTATCAGTTGGAGAACGTCTTGCTTTTTTGAAAAAAGTCTATGGTTTGCTTGCCGCCTCTATGTTATCGGCAACAGTTGGTGCCGTCATGGGAATGGGGCCATTGCTTCCTGTTGTGGGATCGCTTGGTTTTCTTTCCATTCTTTTCTTTTTTGGTTCTTTCATGTTCTTGATGTTTGTGCAACGCAAGCCTGGTTTGAACATGGTTGCTCTTTTTAGCTTCACAACCATTGCCGGTTTAATGATTGGCCCAATGCTGAATATGTATGTAGCAGCAGGTTCCGGGTTCATTGTATTAGAGGCACTGGGATTAACCACCGTAACTTTTGTCGGATTAACGGCTTATGTGATCTTTTCTAAAAAAGATTTCAGTTTTATGTCAGGATTCTTGATGACGGGGCTAATTATTTTGATAGTTGGTGGATTAATCAATTTGTTTTTACAAAGTTCCATGATGCATTTTGTGTTTTCTGGAGCAGGTGTTCTTTTATTCAGCGGATTTATCTTGTATGATACTTCCAATATTTTGCGCAACTACAGCACTGATGACTATGTTAGTGCCACGGTGGCTCTATTTTTAGACGTCTTCAATTTATTCCTGCATTTATTAAGTTTTCTTGGACTTGCTCGAGATTAATTTAATCCTCCGGGATGGAATAACCCATCCCGGCTCTCCTTTTTCTTATCCTCTGCTCAACCGTGATTGAGCATGAAACGCATTACCTGGATACTATCTATCAGTTTGTTAAGTTCGCCATTTGTTGCGCTTGCAGGAACCTGTACGTTTTTTTTTATTTGGTATCCACAAATCATTAAGGATTTCGAACATTCTATCGCCCAGCTTCGCGAAAATACGGTCATCTATGATCACCATGGTCACCCCTATACCATTATTGACGGCATAGAGGATCGTCAAATCATCCCGCGACAACAGGTTGGGCGTTATCTGCAGTTGAGTATCTTGGCTATTGAAGATTCTCGATTTTTACAACACAGGGGCGTGGATATTTTCCGTGTGTTTGGTGCATTATGGGCTAATGTAAGACAAGGTGGTTACCTGGAAGGAGGAAGCACGATCACCCAGCAGCTTGTAAAGATCATGCTGCTCTCCCCTGAAAAAACTCTTCGACGAAAAATAAAGGAAGTTTTTATTGCATGGGCCTTGGAGCTGCGATTCAGCAAATGGGAAATATTAGAGCATTATCTCAATACAATCTATTTAGGATATGGCAATTATGGGGTACAGCAAGCCGCATTGTCCTATTTCAATCGTCCTGCCAGTTCATTGACCCTGGCACAATCGGCTTTTCTTGCAGGAATCATCAACAAGCCTGAAGCCTACCTTCGTTTACCAAAGAATTTTGAAAAAGCCAAAAATGTGTATTTTCCAAATAATATCTTGTCACAAGCCCTCCGAAGACAGCACCAGGTACTTCTCCAACTCTACGAACATAGCTGGATTAATCAAGCAGAATACGGACAAGCAACTAAAGAAAAATTACATGTATTGATCCCTGCCCGCTATCCGGTCAAAGCTCCTTATTTTGTTCAACATATTCGGATGCTGTTAAAAAACCAACATCAATTACCAAGAATCTCCAACAATGGTTACAAAATCTATACGACTCTGGACCCGGCACTCCAGGCAGCTGCAGAAAAAGCCATCAAACATGCCTTCCAACAAGAATCTCTGCAATTCGACCAAGCGGCCTTAGTGGCAATGGATCCCCGTACCGGCTACATCAAAGCACTCGTTGGTGGAAGAAATTATTTATCATCCCAATTCAACCGGGTTACCCAGGCAATGAGACAACCAGGATCTGCATTTAAAACCATTTTATATGCAACGGCTTTAGAGGAAGGCTTCACAATCAATTCCAGATTTACTGACGAACCATTGAGCTTTGAGTGGCAAGAGCAGGATGGAACGCTTTCTCTTTACGAGCCCAGAAATTTTGACAGACTTTTTGGTGTAGAACGTGCACAAGTCAATGGCCATGGGGAAATATATTACGAAGATTATTATACCTTTACGAAAGCTTTTGAACAATCGATGAATACCATTGCTGTTCAAATCCTCAATGAAATAGGCATCTCCAAACTCGGACAGCAAGCAAAAAAATTGAATTTATTCCTACGTCAAGAATCCGGACTGTGTCTGGCGCTTGGCTGTTCCGAAGTTAAAATACTGAACCTCACCGCAGCCTACACTCCTTTCATGAATCAAGGGTATTATTCTCAGCCGGTATTTATCGAAAGCATTAAAGATAGCTCCGGAAAGGAAATCTATCATTATCGGCCCAAAAAGACAGAGCCTGTTTTTTCAGAATGGACTGTTCATCAAATGAATCAACTGCTGCACGGTGTTATCTTGAGAGGAACTGGAAGACGTGCTAATTGGAAAGGAAATAAGCACTTTATCGGAGGAAAAACTGGAACCACGACCGACTTTCGAGATGCCTGGTTTATCGGATATGCTCCTGAATTAGTCACAGGAGTATGGGTTGGTAATGATGACAACACTTCCATGAAAAATGAAACTGGTGGAAGATCAGCAGCGCAAATATGGTCTCGCTTTATGAAAAAAGCCTTATCAGTGATACCTGATCGTCCTAAATCTCCCCCTCTTGCTTATAAAGCCTTCCCCACGTGTCGAGTTTCCGGTGAATTGGCTACCTACTCCTGCCCTGATGTCAGCAATTTCCATTATCCAGCAGGGCAGTTGCCAAATCTTCCCTGCTCCATACATCCCGGGTTTCTGTTGCCAGAGAATGAATCCATTGCGACTTCTCCATTTACGAAAACTCTGGATAATAGTTTTTCCCGAAAAAATAAACGAGGAATTGTCCCTCCCATCATGGAATAAAAGGATCCAGTGTACAATTCTGTAGACGTGCCCGTATTGCAACTGCCGTGATCGATTCGGGAATATATTGACGTTCTGCAGTTGATAACTCAAATTCTGTGTTCTTATCGTGACCACGTTTAATACGGCCCATATTGAAAGACAATGTGACCTCTTCTCCTGGATTTTCAGGATCACTCAATGCAATATTAATCTTAACATCCACTTCGGTGTCCACAAAATCACATCGATCGCTGTCAGGATCGACTTTTATGGTAAAGAAAAGTGCGTTTTCTTCTTGCCTTGCATCGAGAATATCAACATCAACCTGGTCTGTCAGTTCCACAAATTTGCTATCATTGTTGTCCGAATCATCGGTGGCACAACTGATCATAAATAAAACAATGAACAAAAAATATCCTATTCTGTATATCCCATGTTTTTTCATACTATTCCTTGTTTGGTGCTGGTCTTTTTGAAGCAGATCTTTACAATAGAAGCTTGATTTTTTCGAAGTTGAGTCGCTATAAACCAGTTCTATTTTGATTACACGACAATCTAAATAAGAAGATATTTTTATCTAGGTTACATCGCAAGGCAAAATAGAGAGCTTGCCAGAATGCGAAAATGATTTATGATATTTATATAATATATGAAAACTTTGTATAGTATCCTCTATGATCGTCTAATTTTTCCAGTTATTAATAATGTTGCGCCAGTACAACAAGTCAGTTGGGGGGTGGCAATTGGTATATTCATTGGATTGACTCCTTCGATGGGAGCACAAATGTATATTGTTGCTGGCATCTGGGCTGTATTTCGTTACTTATTTCGTTTGCATTTTTATCTACCTGTTGGTGTAGCACTTGTATGGGTGACCAACCCGGTTACTGTAGTGCCCATTTATTATCTATTTCTGATTACAGGTAATTTATTTTTTGAAATGATCGATGGCCCTACCATTGCGTTAGGCTGGCCCTCATTTCAACAAAAATTTGAGGAATTGTTTCAATTGGATCTTTGGGGTAAACTTGTAGAAGGCAGCCAGTTTTTATTTATAGACTTAGGCCTGCCAATGCTAATTGGCAGTTTGTTTTATGCCATTCCTTTTGCAATCATTTTTTATTTTGTCACCTGTTATTTTTTAACTCGTTATCGCCAATTCAAGGCCAAACAAGCAAACATGACCTATGAAGAATGGCGTTTACAACACGAAACACTCAACTAGTACCTGTTTCCGTACCATTCATGACTGACACTGTTTTAGAAAAAAGCGCAGCAATGTCTATCCCACAAATTAAAGAAATGATTGCACGGTGGGATTGTCAGCTAACTAAAGAACAGTTGGCGATGCTTTCTGAGCAAAATACTTCTGATAATGCCGAATGGCATTATCGCCTGGGAAATCTCTTTTATGAAGCAAATGCTCCTGCACAGGCTAAAGCAGCTTGGGAGAAATCGGTCATACTGCAAAAACCTTCTCAATCCTTACATGTTCCTTTTTCGAGATCTCGTTCTGTTTTATGGCATACCATTTTTTTAACAATTGGCATTCTTTTCAGTTTATACTGTCTGGTCATTCTGCTGTTCCCAAGAGAGAATAATCCAAATCAGCTGTTGATGTCCATGTCGACCGGACAACAACAGCAAGAGCCTTCCTGGTGGGATGATTTTTGGTCAACAGGTCGCCCGGCTAAACCTCGCTATGCGTTAGAAGAAGGAGAACTCTGGTCTATTCTTCATCGGCAAGTCGAAGACTTCCTCGATCTGTTTTCCTCAACAGAAAAGCCTGCTGGAAACCTCGAAGAAAGACTGACTGAATGGTTGAACCACTATCGAAATCAACAGCTTCCAATTCGCAATCTTCAAGGAAAAAGCAACTATTATTATCTAGCTGGTAAGGGATTTTTCAGCCTAAAGCAATACACCGAAGCAATCAATGCACTCGAGCAAGGGTTGGAAGAAACAAAAAGCTCTAGAGAAAAAGGAATGATTCTTCAAGAAATTGCCACTATTTATTATTATCAGGGATACCAATTACAGCCTGATGGTTTAGCTAAGTACAATACCGACCTGGTACGCAAATCCGTAGAAACTTACAAACAGGCGCAGCAATATATACAAGATGCTTATCTGTATGGAAACCTGGGCTGGGGTTATTACTTGCTTGCGGATTACAAAGAATCCGTTCGCTACAGCAAGAAAGCATTGAAATTAAATCCCCAATTGAGCTATGTTCAAATGAATATGGGAATTGCTTATTTAAGGACACATAACTATCATAAAGCTTTTCAAGCATACGAAAACCTCTTACACCACTCTCCTCATACTATTGATTACATAGGAGGCTTACGGGACTTGGAAGAATTAGTTCGAGATTTCAAAGGGCAGTATCCCTTTGCTCATTTTATTTTTGGGTATATTTATTATCATCAGGAAAATTTCCAAAAAGCACGACAATCATGGAATTATTTTCTCAAACAGCCCTTCCCCGACCGTTACTGGAAGCAAAAAACCCGTCAGCTGTTAGAGAAAATGCAGCCATGAAATGGAAATCCTATTATGAATGTCACCATTGATTCTTAAAAACAATAAATAATTGTCCAAACTATGTATTAAATAAAAGTTATGAATAATCAAACAATTCAGGTTGCCATTGCTGGTCTGGGAACCATTGGAAGTGGCGTTGCCACAGTCATTCAAGATCATGCTGCAAAAGGTTCCGACATAAAACTGGTAAAAATTCTGGAAACCCACCCTGAAGGGCAATATGCCAAACCGCTTTATCAACGATATCCCTCTTTATTTACGGACAACTGTCAAACCATTGTAACCGATCCCAATATAGATGTTATTGTAGAAACGATTGGGGGATGTACCTTCGCAAAAACTCTGGTTGAAGAAGCCTTGAAACATGGAAAACATGTAGTGAGCGCAAATAAAGACCTCCTTGCTACAGAAGGTAAGGGTTTACTGGAATTAGCACAACAGTCTCAAAAGCATTTTCTTTTCGAGGCAAGCGTTGGGGGGGCTATTCCAATTATCAGGCTATTGGAGAGCTATCTTTCACTATCGGATGTTCAAAAAATTTTAGGTATTGTTAATGGAACAACCAATTACATTTTGAGCGAAATGGATCTGAGCAGCATCTCTTTTAAAACGGCCTTAAGTCAGGCACAAGCCAAAGGTTTTGCCGAGCAGGACCCTACCAATGATATCAAAGGTTACGATGCACGCTATAAGATTACCATTTTAATATATCTAGCCACAGGAATATGGCTGCCTGTTGAGGCAATCACAGTAGAAGGCATTGATACCCTGGAATTACCAGATTTTGATTATGCAAACCGGATGAATTGTAAAATTAAGCTCATTGCCTATTTTAGCAGGGAACACGATCAATTACAGGCTTTTGTGCTGCCATTAATGCTCCCACAAGAACATACATTGGCTAAAGTCACCGGATCTACCAACATTGTGGCGGTGAAAGGAAAATATTCTGATGAAATTTCTATTGTTGGCAAAGGAGCGGGTACCCTCCCAACAGCATCTGCCATTGTATCGGACATATACAAAACGCGAGAGCCCGTTTTGCCACCTCCATTCCGAGAAACTGGCATTTCGTACCAACTCCAGCCGTTTTCAGAATATGTTTTCAAGCACACACTGCGGTTTGATGCATATGACCAACCAGGAATTGTCGGCAACATTGGTGCTATTTTAGCCAAACATGGCATCAATATTTATGCACTGGAGCAGCTTCCACAATATCATCACTATGAAAGCAGCAAAGATAATGTCATTTTCACGTTAACTCTGGAAGCATGTCAAGAAGGATTGGTGCAAAAAGCAATAGCAGAGCTCAATCAAGAGCCTTACATGGCAAAACCCGTATTTGTGCTTAGAGAACTTTGTGATTGAAGGAGAAAACTTGTATTGGAAGGGATGGATTTGCTCCTTGTTCAGTCTATCCATTATGCCAGGAGCCCTATTTGCGCAAAGTCTATTGAGTTTACCACATTGGATTGAGCAGCATGCTCAGCCAACATCTACTTCCTTGTCAACGACCACCAACAGTATTGA
The DNA here is from genome assembly GCA_015231885.1 of SAR324 cluster bacterium. Lineage (GTDB taxonomy): Bacteria > SAR324 > SAR324 > SAR324 > NAC60-12. Next base: position 154,665 of record JADGAT010000001.1, on the reverse strand, counting down.
TCAACAAACCACACAACAAAAACAAGATTCACTAAATTCTAGTTTTACGAGCAAAAAACAAACAACCGATGATCCAGCAAAAACAGGTACAACAGACACAAATGTCTCAGAAGAGCTCACTTTCATTTCAATCGCTCGAAAGGTTTCCATTGCCCCCGAACAAGCATTAGCCGATCTGGAGCAAATACGAAATCAATTGAGCACGGAAGAAGCATTAATTCTGGAAATTCAAATTATTTATCAACTCCAACAATATGAACAAGCAGAAGTACTTGCCAACGGTTTTTTAGAAACTTTTCCTCAAAACACATTTTCTGCTCTTGCTCATTACTTTCACACCAAAGCCCTCATACAATTAAAAAAAACTACTGATTTTTCCCCTGAATCTCATAATGAAATTTTTGTACAGCTTCCATCTGAATATCAAGCAGATCTTTTACAGGTCCTTCGTCAGAAGGCGATAGATCAGGGGAATGTTTTGTTAGCTATTCAGTATTCATTGCAACAACAGGAAGTCGCTTCCTCTTTTTATCCAATCACATCAGAGGAAATCATTTCGTTATTGTATAAAGTAGATGACATAAAAATCCTCGATACCATTGCTGCAGATTACTCCGACATCGAATTTATTCAGGAAGAATTACCTTATCTCCGTCTAGAATTGTTAGTCAAAAAACAACAATACTCCACTGCTCTAAAATTGGCTCAGAGTTTAATCCATAACTCTACGGCACAAACAAACCAAGCACGTATTGACTATTTATCAGACCTGCAAAGGCAAATTAATACGGCTATGCAGGTTCGTCCACGTCGCATTGGTGTGATCCTTCCTTTGAGCAGCCAAAATCGTCAAGTTGCCCGCTTAACTAAAGAAATTTTAGAAGGACTGCGCCTGGGGATAAAGAATCCCAAAAACACTGTTGAAGAAATACCTGAAAAGGCCCAACAGCCTGAATCAAAAAATACCCCAGCATCTGCCAAAAAGGTTGGAGAACTTGAACTAATTTTCAGGGACTCACAGCTCAATCCTGAAATAACATCAAACGCTGTTCGAGAATTGGTAGAAGATGAGCATGTGATTGCTATTATAGGGCCTCTTATTCGAGTCACCTCCGAAGCTGCTGCGTCAACAGCTCAGCAACTACAAGTCCCTTTGATTTCAATGTCCCTCACCCCAACTATTCCTGATATGGGTTCCTATATTTTTCGTAATAATCAAAGTTGGGAAAAGGAAATGAAAGCGCTCGCTCGTTATGCATATGATTACAAAAATGCCCGCCGTTTCATCCTGCTGTATCCTGATACACGCGAAGGAAAGCACAAAATGTCATTCTTTTGGGATGAAATCATTAAACAGGGAGGATCAATTAATGGGAGTGAAACATTCAAGTCTGGACAAAAAAACTTTCACAAGCAATTTGAGAAATTGGCTGGAATGGATCGTTACATCCCAGTTGATGAAAAAAAAGTCATGGAAAAATTTGAGGAAAAACTCTTGCCAATACAAGATTTTGATGCTTTGTTTATCCCTGTAGGAAAAAAAGGACTCCATGATTTAAAGGTGCTGCTCCCTTATACTGCCGTTTATAAAATGGATCATGTTGTGTTTCTTGGAGACAATGGATGGAACAATTATTTGGTACTCCTTGCCCTGAAACAGCACATCAAAAATCCGACTTTTGTGGACAGTTTTTTTAAACAAGCATCCCAAGCGCATGTCCAGCATTTCATACAATTGCATGAACGATATTTTTTTGAACAACTCAATTACACAGGCCCCACATCATACACGGCACATGCTTATGATACGGTGAGGCTGCTGTCAGCATTACTGGAACAACCTGAAAATCATAATCATGCCCGTTTACAAAAAGCTTTACTGGATATGAAACCATTTCCTGGAGTAACAGGTCTTATCACCTTTTTAGACAATGGAGAAGCTTACAGAGAATCAAAATTATTAACCATCCAAGGAAATAAAATTATCCCTGTCAACTAAAACCCCTAACTTTTTCTAATTAAAAAATTATGAATTGGTCGGATGATAAAAAAAAGAAGATTCAACAAGAATCTGAACAATACATGGAGGCCGCCATTGATTGTTTAGAAACAGCATCCATACTACTCGAACACGAAAAATTTAATCACTCTTGTCAATTTTCACAAGATGCTGTCAAGGCATTAATGAACTGCTATTTCACAATATATGAAATTTCTCTACCAATAGAAAATCAAAAATACATGGAGCATTTCTCAGCATTGAATAAAAAGAACCAATTTGTCAAAGAAGGCTTGCTTCAAGCTCCTCAACAAATTCTGTCATTCGATTCATCTGCTTTGAAGGACAAATCAGAAATTCAAAATTTTGACCAATCGTTTGAACAATTCCAAAGTCTGTTTCACAAACTAAATCACCAATTCAATCGTTTACTGAAGCATGAATTGGCAACTGTGGAAGACCAGGAACTTTATGCAAAACAACGCAAGCAATTCCGAAAACGCCTATTAACTGCTTCAGTAGCCGCCGCTGTTATCTTAATAGGTCTCTACAGCTGGTTTCTGTCAAAAAAACCCCTGCATATTTTTGACGATCAAGGTCAGATTTTTTGGAGAGGCTCCACAATGGCTGATTTTTCAGAAGATCATCAAAAACGATTTCGCTTCAAGATTGACGGAAAACTCAAAGAGCATCGCATTGTGTTAGATCAACCCACAAACATCAACCAGATTCGTCTGGATCCCATCACCACAGAAATTGACAAAATCGAATTGGATTCCATCCAGCTATTAGACACGGAAGGGAAGGTATTGCACCAGTTCACTTTCGAACCAGGCAGCCCTCCCTGGAAACGTATCAACATCAAGAGCATTTCAGAACCAAACGGAGTTTGGGCGTTGCGGCCAACCACGCATGATCCATTCATTATCAGTGAAAAATTTTTAGAACAGGAAGTCAAAGAAATCAAAATCAAAATGCGCTTATCCGATTATCTTTCATTCGCTCAGTGGTTACTGGTGCCATAACTCATGAGTATTTTTTATTATCAGCCAAACCATTCATTCCCGATGAAGGATCAACTATTTAAAAAACCCAAACCCTCCTCCTATAAATTCACATTTGACGAGTCTGTAGCAGAAGTATTTGATGATATGCTGCTTCGATCAATTCCTTTTTATGAAGAAATAGTAAGGATGACCGGGGAAATTGCTTCTACTTATTATCAATCCAACAGCAAAGTTTATGACCTCGGGTGTTCAACAGGAATCATACTGTGTCATCTTGCCCAGTTATTATCTCCCAACCCTCCTCAGCTCATTGGAGTCGATTCTTCAAAAGCAATGATCCGTAAAGCAAAAAGTAGAATATCCCGGCTTCCTATGCCTGTTTCCACAAATATCAAATTACAATGCGAGGATATCCTGCATACTTCAATCACAAATGCATCCATCATTATTATGAATTTCACGCTGCAATTTATTCCACCTAAGCAACGCCAATTTTTTTTAGATCGAATTTATCAACAATTGCAGCCCCAAGGGGTGCTGCTGATCAGTGAGAAAGTGAAACACCCCCACCAGGAAATTGAAAAGCAGGAGTTGGTATACTACGAGGGGTTCAAAAAAAGAAATGGATATTCTGAAACAGAGATTTCTCAAAAACGCAAAGCACTGGAAGATGTTTTGATTGCCCATACTCTCCAAGAAAATTTAAATAGTTTGCAGCAAGCAGGCTTTGAGCGCACCGATGTGATTTTTAAGTGGTACAATTTTGCTTCATTTCTGGCAATCAAACACTAATCCGTTCCATGCGAATGAAATATTCAAACCAGCACAACAGATTTCCAATCCAGCATGAATACCGACTATCTAAAAAAGTACTCAAAAAAAATTGAACACGATGCCATTCAACAGGTCAGGTTCGAACGCCAACAGTGGCTGCAACGAAAAAGCAACCACAACTACGAAAAGGCCCTTCATGCAATTCCATCCTTTCAAACCAGCCACCTCGCTTTAGAGGATATCATCAGTATTGGAAACCCAGAGGAACTCTCTTCAGAACAGCAAAAAACCCTGCAACAAGTATTAGAAACTTATATTCCATGGCGCAAAGGACCTTTTAATGTGTTTGGAGTATCTATTGATTCAGAATGGCAGAGCCATATGAAATGGGACAGGGTTCTTCCTGTCCTGGATTCTTTGGAAGGAAAAAAAGTGGCTGATATTGGCTGCAATAATGGATACTATATGTTTCGTATGGCAGCTCATAATCCTGAATTGGTCATTGGTTGTGATCCGACGGCCCGCTATTATTACAGCTTCCATTTTTTACAACGTTTTGCCCAACTGCCCTGTTTACATTTTGAATTACTGGGAATTGAACACATCCATCATTATCCATCATTTTTCGATACGGTGTTTTGCATGGGAATTTTGTACCACCATACCGACCCCATCAGTATGCTTCGAAAAATATACACCAGTATGAAACCCAAAGGGCAATTGATTGTAGAATCATTAGGCATTCCAGGCGAAGAATCCATGGCGCTGTTCCCTAAAAAACGCTATGCTAAAGTTCCTGGCACATGGTTTGTGCCTACGGAATCCTGTTTAATCAATTGGATACGGCGTGCTGGATTCCGGCAAGTTTCCTCATTTTTTGGAAAAGAATTGACCACCGATGAGCAACGCAGCACAACATGGGCGCCTTATGAAAGTTTGAAAGACTTTCTTGACCCCAATGATTCTTCCCTCACAGTAGAAGGATATCCCGCTCCCTGGCGATTTTATATCCAGGCCCGGAAACCATAATTTGACACAAATCATCTCTACCTTATTTATGAAGAAGTTATTTTCTATATGACGATTATTCTGATAAATCTAGTTTCAATTGATACTTTTTAATTAGTTGTTTAGCGGCAATCCGGTCTTCTATAGCAATCATCGGGTCAAAAGGTTTCTCAATTTGGAACATTTGCTGGAGAACCTGAGATGCTTCTTTTTTACGCCCCAGCTCCAAAAGCTGCATACTTAAGTGCAGAAAATGAGAAGTATAATCCGGTTGGTATTGAGTAGCCTGATATGCGTGTTCAATACCTTTTTCATCGTCTCCTCCCAGCCACCAGGGCACTGTAAAATACCAGGTTCCCAGAATGACATGAGCATAAGGGTTTTCTGGATCCATTTTCAGAATGATTTCCATTTCTCGTTTGACTGGAAAGATATAATACCACGCTCTCCATAACCCCACTTGCAATGTATATTGCCCATAGTTGAGCCCCAGAAACAAATGAGATTCTACATTGTTTGGATCCAGTTCAACGGCTTTTTCAGCATATTCAATACCTTGCATCATCAATTCTACCTTTTTCCTGGGATCCAGCTCAGCACGATACACACCATACATCGCACGGGATAACCGCCAGTAAACATCACCGGAATCAGGTTTTAACGCCAATGCTCGATGATAATATTTAAGTGCTTTCTTTGCATTTCCTGGCACTTCACGAGAAAGATAGAATTCATCCCCCAGTTTGACAGAAAACTGATATTGATCGGTTAAACGTTCTGAAGAAATAGAACTCTGTGCCATAAGCAACGATGTTGCCAAGCACCAGAAAAGAGAAATCAACAGGAATGCATACCATTTTTTTATCATATACCCATTTGGCTAATCACGTTGGAGCATCATCTCATCGTTGGCAATCAAAGGCATTAAAAAAGAACCCGTATGGCTTTCAGTACATGTCACAATTGTTTCAGGAGAGCCAGTGCAGACCACACTTCCGCCGTTATCGCCTCCTTCGGGTCCCATATCCACAATATAATCTGCGGTCTTAATGACATCGAGATTGTGCTCTATCACGATCATAGTATTTCCGGCATCTACCAGACGGTGGAGCACTGCCAGCAAACGGGCAATGTCATCGATATGCAGACCTGTGGTTGGCTCATCCAAAATATATAGAGTTTTTCCCGTGGAGCGTTTTGTCAATTCTGCAGACAATTTGAGGCGCTGGGATTCACCACCAGATAGTGTATTCCCAGCTTGTCCCAGCTTTAGATATCCCAATCCAACATCCTGCAACGTTTGGCATATTCTTAAAATCCTAGGTTGGTGTTGAAATAGTTCCACTGCCTGATTGATTTCTAAGTTCAACACATCGGCAATTGAATGTCCACGAAAAGTCACGCTCAATGTTTCCCGATTGTAGCGCTGGCCTTTGCACTCGTCACAGTTGATCCAGACATCTGAAAGAAAATGCATTTCTATCAGATTTTGCCCCTGTCCTTCACAAACAGGGCATCGTCCTTCTTTTGCATTGAAAGAAAAACGACGTTTCGTAAAACCCCGTTTTCTCGCTTCAGGCATCTGAGAAAAGAGATCCCGCAGAGAATCCATCATTTTTGTATAGGTGGCAGGATTGGATCGTGGCGATTTTCCAATGGGTTCCTGGTCAATCACGACCATTTTATCAATCAAATCCAGTCCTTTGATTTTGTCATGATCACCAGGAACAATTCGTCGACTGCTCCATTTTTTCTGGAGGGCTTTTTGCAGGATGCCAATGACTAGGGAGGATTTCCCAGAACCGGAAACACCTGTTACCACGTTAAACACACCGATGGGAAAAGAGACTTCAATGTTTTTTAGATTGTTTTCTCTTGCACCTGAAATAGTTATCTTTTTTGTAGAGGAGGTAATTCTTCTTGACTGTGGAGTAGCAATTGACCTGACCCCTTTGAGATATTGCCCTGTTAGAGATGTTTTGGAGTTCATGATCTGTTTCAGGGTTCCACATTTTACAATTTCACCGCCATAATGCCCGGCTCCTGGCCCAATATCCATAATATAGTCTGCCGCACGTATGGTTTCTAGATCGTGTTCCACCAGAATCACGGTATTTCCCAAATCCCGCAACTTATGCAATGTCTGTAACAGCCTTGCTGTATCTCTGGAATGCAGGCCAATGGTTGGCTCATCCAAAACATACATCACTCCCATTAATCCGGAACCAATTTGTGATGCCAAACGAATACGCTGGGCTTCTCCCCCAGAAAGCGTGGCGGCCGCCTGATTTAATGTCAAATATCCCAATCCGACATTATTTAAAAAGTTCAAACGGCCCACAATCTCTTTTAATGCCTGCTCTGCTACGACCTGCTGATTTTTGGTCAATTTCCAGTTTTTGGTCTCCTTGTGAGCTTCGATTACGTTGAAATGGCAGAATTGGATGATGTTTTGACCATTTATCTTAACCGAACGGTATTCAGGTTTGAGTCGCTCGCCTTCACAGACAGAGCAGGGAGTGTCATGATTGCCGGCATAAAGGGAGGCAGTAATTCCCAAACCGTCACATGCAGAACATGCTCCAACATGAGAATTGAAAGAAAACATACGTGGTGTTAAGGGTTCCTCCTGATAAAAATCACAGGGAACACATCCTGGTCGTTCTGAAAGAAACAGGGATTCATTTTTTTTACGATCAGGAAACATGATTTTGAGCAAGCCATGTCCTTTTTGGTAGGCAACTTCGATTGCTTCGGCAATGCGTTTTTGAGCAGATTGTTCTATCTTGACCCGATCAATGACTAAATCGACAGAAGCCCGTTTTGTCAGTGACAATTTAGATTCCACCTGATCCCATTCGTCCAAATGAACAACTTGCTGGTTGCTGTAAATACGCACAAACCCTTCTGTGAGTAAATTGGAGACAACATGTTTCAGGTGAGAAGGCTCATCCAAAAGTAAAATTTTTTTAGACCGTGGCCGAAACAAAGGAGCACATAAAACAACCCTCTCGTTATCGAATTGCTCCATACAGTACTGAGCCGCTCGTGTGGGTGTGTAATCATGCAGCGGTTCATTACATCTGGGGCAATGGGCTTCTCCAATACGAGCATACAGCAAGCGCAGATAATCATAAATTTCTGTTGTTGTTGCAACCGTTGAGCGAGGGTTGCGACTGCTAGTTTTTTGATTGATTGCAATTGCTGGAGCCAACCCATCAATAGAATCAACAGGTGCTTTGTCAACACGTCCCAAAAAACGCCGTGCATAGGTAGAAAGGGATTCAACGTACCTTGCCTGCCCTTCTGCAAAAATAGTGTCAAAAGCCAGGCTGGTTTTCCCAGATCCAGAAACACCTGTAATCACCGTCATTTTGTTAACAGGAATTGTTGCATCCACATGCCTTAAATTGTTCTTAGAGGCCCCCTTGATTACAATATTTCGTTCTTTAGAGGTTGGTACTGATTGGCTCAAATCTTTTTTTCCAGATGATTTTTCCCAGAAAATCGTATCGTCCAGCACCGGTTTGAGGAATTTACCTGTCAGCGAATTTTTATGCTTTGCCACCTGTTCTGGCGTTCCCTTACAGACCAAGCTGCCTCCATATTTACCACCGCCAGGTCCCAGTTCAATAATATGATCAGCCACTTTGAGAACATCCAGATTGTGTTCCACAACCAGTATCGTGTTGCCCTGATCGACCAACCGGTTCAAGCAATTGAGCAGCAGTCGGATATCTTGAAAATGTAAACCTGTTGTTGGTTCATCCAGAATATATAATGTTTTACCTGTTGCTTTTTTACGAAGTTCTGAAGCCAGCTTCACCCGTTGTGCTTCTCCTCCGGATAATGTTGTAGAAGGCTGTCCCAGGTGGATATAACCCATTCCGACATCCTGGAGAGTAGTCAAAACCCGGTGGAGCGGGGGGATTACAGCAAAAAATGCAGAAGCCTCGGCAACCGTCATTTCTAAAACGTCATGAATGGTTTTACCTTTATAAAAAATTTGGAGAGTTTCTGCATTAAAACGTTTTCCCTGACATGTGTCACAAGGAATTTGAACATCACTCAAAAATTGCATTTCAATGGTTTGGATACCAGCGCCTTTACAGTCTTCACAACGCCCTCCTTTGACATTGAATGAAAATCGTCCTGGCTTGTATCCTCGAGATTTTGATTCCGGTACCGCTGCAAAAAGCTTCCGGATTTCATCAAAAGCTTTTGTATAGGTAGCAGGATTACTGCGTGGTGTTCTTCCAATTGGTGATTGGTTGATTTCAATCACACGATCAATCCATTCTAATCCTGTAATTTTTTTATGTGGTCCGGGGATGTCAGAACTTCCATTCAGCTGCTTGGATAGCGCTTTTTTCAAAATACCATCAATCAAGGAAGATTTTCCTGATCCTGACACTCCAGCAATCGCAACAAAAACCCCAATCGGAATTGTTACGGTGATATTTTGCAGATTGTTCAATGCGGCTTCATGAATCACCAGGCTTTCTTTTTGAGCAGCACGTCGTTTTTTGGGAGTTTCTATTTTCTCCTGACGAGACAGGAACTGACCTGTCACTGAATCAGGAGCCTCGAGAATGTCTTTCAAACCTCCCTGGGCCGTGATATGCCCACCCACTTTTCCTGCTGTAGGTCCAATATCGATCAGATGATCGGCGGCAACTATTGTTTCTTCATCATGTTCCACCACAAAAACCGTATTACCTCGGTTTCTCAACATTTTCAAAGTATGTATCAATTTTTGGTTATCACTTTGGTGCAATCCAATGGAAGGCTCATCCAGAACATACAGCACTCCTTGTAAACCCGAACCGACTTGCGATGCCAGACGGATACGCTGCCCTTCTCCTCCAGAAAGTGTTGCTGCAGAACGATTGAGTGTTAAATAACCAACTCCCACATCATCCAAAAATTTCAAGCGGCTCTTGATTTCACGAAAAATATCACGCCCTATTTTTTCCTCTTTTTCTAATAACTGGAGGTCTTCAAAGAACGTCACGCTCTCCTCAATGGGCATCAAAGACAGGGATTCGATGGTCTGCTCATGAAACCGGACTGCCAGTGCGACAGGGTTGAGGCGATGGCCACTGCAATCAGGGCAAATAAAGGTGTCCTGGTATTTTTCAAGTGCGCTTTTAACAAATTTGTTAACAAACTGAAGAATGGAAACCACTCCTGGCCACTCACTTTTGTTTCTCAGCCGTTTTTTCAAAGCAGAGCCGTAGCGAAACACATTGGAAATACCAAGCGGTACTTCGGCGTTCCCTTCCAGAATTAAATTTTTGTGTTCTGCAGGAAGATCTTGCCATGGAATCGAAGTATCTATCTTGAACTTTTTAAAAAGCAGACTCAAATGGCTTTGATCAATGCGGGTGAACATGATGTTGCCCCGTTCTGTCACACACTTAAAAGGCCCTTCAGCCAAAGATCGGAAGGGATCACATAACTTTTCTTCTTTGAAAAAAGTGACCGAACCCAAACCATTACATCGGGGGCAGGCACCTTGAGGAGCATTGAAAGAGAAGAGCCTTGGCTCCATCTCAGGAATAGCAATTTGACAACTTGGACAAGCCATCAATTGACTGAAAAGGTGGTCGCTTTCATGATAATTGACGATAACCAACCCCTGAGTTAAATGTAATGCTCGCTCAACGCCTTCGGCAAATCGACTTTTTTCTTTTGGGATCAAGGTCAAACGATCAATTACCAAATCAATCGAATGTTTTTCATAGCGTGCCAATTCTATTTTTTCATCAAGACGACAAATTGTCCCATCAATTCGAGCACGAATGAATCCTTCCATGAACCATTGCTCCATCTCTTTCCGATATTCCCCCTTGCGCTCCTTAACCATTGGGGCAAGGATGAGGCATGATTCATTCAGTGCTTCCACATACGCATGGTCTGTAATCTGGTCTGCCGTCTGTGTCGTGATTTCAATCCCGCATTCAGGACAATGAGGCGTTCCCAAACGAGCAAATAATAAACGATAATGGTCATAAATCTCTGTGATTGTACCAACCGTTGAGCGCGGATTGCGGTTTACAGTTTTTTGATCTACCGAAATGGTCGGGCTCAGTCCTTCAATGTGTTCGACTTTGGGTTTTTCTGTTTGTCCCAAAAATTGGCGTGCATAAGCCGATAATGATTCAACAAAACGCCGTTGCCCTTCTTTAAAGATAGTATCAAATGCCAAAGACGATTTTCCAGAACCACTGACTCCTGTAAAAACCGTAAACGTATCTCGTGGAATGGTGAGGCTGACGTTTTTTAGATTATGCTCATTTGCCCCAATGATGAGGATTTCTTTTTGGCTATTTTTCATTTGAGTGGATTGATGGAAACAAAGAACGAAATTAGAAAAAGGTTTTACTGAGAAGATGAAGGTTCAATTAAAAAAAGGTAGTCCCGGCTAACTACTGCTTTACTGGTAATTTGTTGAGACCGATTGGAATCGGCACGGGACTTTTGATATTCTGCGACTTGATTTTTTAAATCGCGTGCCGCAATTTGAATTCGGCCTGTACCGATTTTTATATGGGATTGGTTATAGATCGTGACAAGGTCTTTTGCTTCAAAGTTACCATGTACTTTTGTAATTCCTGCAGCCAGCAGGCTTTTTTTATTATAAAGCGCATTCTCCGCACCTTTGTCGATACTTACAGAACCTTTACTTTGTGCACCAGCAGCCAGCCATTTGCGATAACTATTCACTTTTTCGCCCTGTGCAACAAAATGAGTTCCCAGCTTGTCTCCCTCTAAAATCCTCAAAACCACATTATCCATCTTTCCTGCTACAATATAGGCATCAATCCCAAAAGACATCGCCATACCGGCTGCCTGGACTTTGCTAGCCATGCCTCCTTTGCCCCCGGACGAGGTAGATGGTTCACAATAGTTGAGTATCTCATCATTGAGTTTTGTAACAGTATCAATCAATTGGGATTTTTGGCTGACATGTGGCTGTAGACCGGTCAACAGTCCTGGGGCAATGGTCAAAAAGAACAAAGCATCCGCACCGACAAGCGCAGAGATGAATACTGCTAATTTATCATTGTCACCAAACTGGGGAGACAATTCATCTGTTGCCACGACGTCATTTTCATTGATGATGGGGACCACACCCGCATCTAACAAGCCATCCAATGTATTGCGGATATTCAAGTAAGACACCCTCTCTCCAAAATCAGTGCGTGTCACTAACACCTGGGCTATTACGATTTGATGTTCCAGAAAAAAATCTGAATAAATTTGCATCAGACGAACCTGACCTACTGCTGCCATCATCTGTCCTTGTAAAATTTGATTTTTTTCCTCATGAAACGATATCAATTCTCTTCCGGCACCGACAGCACCAGAACTCACAAATACGGTTTGGTATCCTTTCTCAGAAATGTTTGATATCTGTTCTGCAAGATCACGAATTAAATTGTAGTCCAATTTACCATTCTCACTCTGCAAAACATTGGTACCCACTTTAATAACAATCCTTTGTTTCTTCATATATCCATTCAACTCAAAATATCTTTTTAGTTAATAATAAAATTTACGCATAATATACCATAAAAAGATGACTTCAACCAAGATCTAAGAATATAATTTGCATTGTTATGGTTAAAGTCGCTTTGGCATAATTGTATTGAAGCAAAACTCATTTGCACAGATTGCGATAGGAGAGGCAACAAAACAGGAGTTTCAAAGATGAGGAGCCACTTTTGTCAATATGATTAAACCATCCAATAGCAGGAACATTAGATTTTGGAAAATTTCTCAGAATTATATTGTTATTTAACCGATAAAATTCCAAATATGGAGCACTTTTCTTGAGACGCTTTTTAAAATGATCACAAAATACTTGTTCTTTTTTAATCTCACTGGGAACACGTAGGTCTTCCAATTAAATATTATTAAATTGAATTTGCAGGACGAGTGGAAGAACTGAGTTCGCTGTATTATCTTTATAACATCAACAAAGAAGGAAACTATGACGGATCATTCATCCCAAAAAGAAATTTTATCAGAAATGGACCAAATAAAACAGGAGCTAAAAGTTTTAAATTCCCATAAGCTGTTAACCATGTATGATTCTAAATTGCAATTGTACACTTTTCTCTTCCTGAGAGGAGTGCTGATTGGATTTGGAACCGTGGTTGGTGCAACAATTGTTGTCTCTATTTTTATCTACTTGCTCTCTCAAATCGCATTCATCCCCATCATTGGCGAATGGGTGAAAGCAATCATTGCAGAGATACAAATCAATCCGAATTGATCCTGTTCCAATACGTTCACTCTTTTGGAAACAATCATCAACAATCAGGAAATATAATGTGTTCACGACCAACATTAGCAGCCGTAATTATTACTTATAATGAGGAAAACAACATTGGAGATTGTCTCCAATCGCTTCAAGGTCTCGTCGATGAAATTGTCGTGCTGGATTCATTCAGCACAGATAAAACAGAACGCATTTGTCGAAATAATGCAAAAGTTCGATTCTTTCAACATGGCTTTGATGGACATATTCAGCAAAAAAATCGAGCCATTGAAAAATGTTCATCTGATTGGATACTGGCTTTAGATGCCGATGAACGAGTTAGTCCACAATTGTCCAGTGCCATTGAAGATTTTCTGAATAGTAATCCTGTTGTTAACGGGGCTAAATTTCCTCGCCTGACTCGTCACATGAAGCGCTTCATACGCCATGGGGGATGGTACCCCAATGCCCGATATCGACTGGTTCGCAAAGGGAAATCGCACTGGGGAGGAGAAAATCCTCATGATTCTTTAATCATCGAAGGAGAAGGAACTCGATTGAAAGGAGATCTGATTCATTTGAGCTTCAGTGACCTTTCTGACCAGGTGAAAACCATCAATTACTTTTCCAGCATTGTTGCTCTCACCCGATACAACAAAGGTAAAAATTTTTCTTTGCTGCGCATGTTGTGGAAGCCGATCAGCAAGTTCTTAGAAATCTATCTGCTGAAACGAGGCTTTTTAGATGGAATCCAGGGATACATCATTGCTGTCAGCTCCGCATACTCCACATTTCTCAAAGAAGCCAAATTGTTTGAATTGAACAAATTGGAAACAGACCAACCGAGCAATCTCTCTTCCTCTCTCTACCAAAAAACACGAAAAACATAAAATCATCCTTTTATATCCAACTTTTAGTAACTTCGCATAGATTATGCATCTGCTGGCTGTAGTTACAGATCATAGTATGTATTGCTAAAGGATGATATGACTTACGACTGAGGAAAAATTCACGGCAGAAAATAATGTATGGATATAAAAGAGCGTATGAGATATTTCAATTTCAGTAATTGGTTATTAATAATAGTGGGAACGATACTGATTGTCCCATGGTTTTCATTGGTATCATTTGCTCAAGCAACATCAGGTTTGGAGGTCACATCCATTGTGCTCTCAAAAAACTGTGTGGAAACAAAAGATCCAGCTTTACAAACACAGGCTATTGATAACCCGGAATGCCCAATGGCAGGTGATACTCAGCTGATTCAAGTATCTGTGGAAAACCAATCTTTTACCTCGCGAAAGGTACGCATTAGCTTGGAAATCAAACTAGATGGAAAGCGTCAAAAGCTCTACCGGGAAACACATTTAATTCCTTCTTCGGAAGAGTATAAAATATTGTACAGCTATAATATTCCTGAAAAGGGAGGAGAATATCATGTTTCTGCTCGGATTTTGGATGCCAATTCCAATCAAATGCTAGCTAAATCAAGCACAGGGGTGAATCGAGTATTTTATATCCTACGACAGTCTGAGATCGAATTAGCAGAAAGCCGTATAGAAGAACAAGCAACCGAAACAGCAAGGCTGATCCCGAAAAAACTGGAATTTGACCCACCAGATCTTCGCTGGGAAAATTTGCATGTTGTCCCAAAACATGTTTTGAGAGGAGAAAAATTTCGCATACGCTTAGACCTGATCAATGTAGGAGGAGATATTGTCAGAAGTATTAAGTACCAGATCGACTTTTATAACGTAAGATTGCCTCGTCGGCGGACTGCTATTGCCGCTCAAAAAGTCGATGTCTTGGCACCAGGAGAAACAGCAACCCGAGAATTTGAATACAGTTTCCCTGATGACCAATTACTGGGAGAATATCAAATCATGGCCTCTGTCGACCCTGCTAATTTGATCTCAGAAATCAAAGAGACCAACAATCAGAAAACATCGGATATCATTCGGTTGAGTGACATCAAACTCCTTATTCCATCAGACGGATTTCAATTTGAGGAAACCGGTCTATTTCTGTTTCAGTGGGACAGTCTGCTTTTTCGTGAATTCAAATTACAAATTGGCATCAATGATAAATTCAATGATACCGCCACTTATTTTGACTTACCGCAAGGAGAGCGATGGATTGCTGACAAAGAACTGGTTCCTCTTTCTGGTGAGCTGCCCACATTGGCCCAGGGGTTGATGAAAACTTATAAAAAATCTATTGTCTATTGGCGTGTGATAGGACGTAAGTCCGACGGACAGCAATCCACTTCAGATACTCGTACATTTTCAATAAAATCAAGCACTCCTGAAACATAGATTGCTCAATTGACAGCATTAATTTGTGCCAAGCTGTCACGGTACTTCTGCTGCTGCTGCTGCAATAGCAAAATCAACTCTTCCGCTTTCTGTGGACTGAGAATAACCCGAGTCTGTAGAAGGGACTGCTGGTAGTTTTGGTAGATAAAATCAAGAGTAAATTCTGTAGGACTGGAGCTGATCACAAAATTATTACTATACACCCCATGAGCAACATCTGGTTCTACGTGAATTTCCATTTTATTTTCTGACATATCAAATACTCCATTTTGGTATGAATTCAAAGGCTAAGGTTCCATCCATTCCTGGATGGTATTTTCATCAACCGTTTGGATATTGAGTTTGTTGGCTTTAGCAAGTTTCGAACCTGCATTCTCTCCTGCCAAAAGATAATTCGTTTTTTTGGATACGCTGTTAGTGACAATTGCACCTACCTCTTCCAGTCGTTCTTTCCAGACTTCTCTTGGTTGAGAAAGTGTTCCAGTAATCACAACGGTTTTCCCAGATAAGGGAGACGTGTTTTTGGAGGTTTGTCTGTCCTGCTGAAGCACGATACCATTGTTGAGGCATTGCTGGATAATATTTTGATTTTCTGGTTCTCTTGAAAAATCATACACACTCTTTGCGATGATCGGACCTATTTCATCAACTTGGTGCAGGTCTTCGATGGAAGCATTCATCAAATTTTCTAGAGTCTGAAAATGACGTGCCAGGAGCTTTGCGGATTTTTCACCAACATTTCGAATACCAAGTGCGTACACAAACCGAGATAGCTGACAATTTTTTGATTGCTCGATTCCGATTAACACGTTATCAGCCGACTTATCACCCATCCGATCTAATTGGCTCAAGTCCTCATGCTTCAAACAAAACAAATCGGCAACACTATGCAGCAACCCTTTATCCAGCAGTTGCTCCACCAAGGCAGGACCGATGGTCTCGATATTCATGGCTTTTCGAGATACAAAATGTAAAATACTCTCCATCTGTTGGGATTTGCATTGAGGATTTGGGCATCGCCAATCGACCTCTCCAGGGGACTGTATCGCCAACGTATTGCAAGAAGGGCAAGCTGTAGGAGGTTCGATTCGTACGGCAGCTCTGGGACGGGCAGCTTTATCTACCGCAACCACTTTCGGAATGATTTCGCCGCCTTTTTCTAATGTGACCAGGTCACCAGCATGCAAATCGAGGCGCGCCACTTGATCATAGTTATGTAAAGTAGCACGTGAAACTATGGTTCCATTGAGTTCAACAGGAGTCAGGATGGCGACAGGAGTCAGCACCCCGGTTCTTCCCACTCCTATTTCCACCTTTAACAGTCGAGTCAGAGCCTGTTTTGCAGTAAATTTAAAAGCAATTGCCCAACGTGGCGATTTTGCAGTGGATCCCAGCTTGTTTTGCTGGTGGATAGCATTTATTTTAATGACGACACCATCTATTTCATAAGGAAGTTCATCTTTTTCCTGCTCCCATTGTTGGCAAAATTTTATAACCTCTGTCAGGGATGGATATTTTCTGGTTTCTGGATTGACAGGAAATCCATGTTCACGGAGTTTCTCCAAATTTTGAAAATGTCCATCTTCTAATGATCCACTGACCAGCGAATAAACAAAGATATTCAAATTTCTCCGTCGCACTTCTCTGCTATCCAACAATCTTATTGACCCTGCTGCCGCATTCCTTGGATTTTTAAATAACGGTTCTCCCATGGACTGACGACGTTGATTGAGCTTTTCGAAATTTCTTTTCGAATAATAAATTTCACCCCGTACCTCCATGCTCCAAGGTTTAGAGAGCTGAAGCGGTAAATTTTCAACGGTTTTTATGTTTTGGGTGATTTCATCTCCCGTCATTCCATCCCCTCTGGTCACTCCTCTGATGAGTCTGCCTCCTTCATACAAAATAGAAACTGCCAGTCCATCAATCTTGAGCTCACACGTATATTCCAGCTCTTTGGACTCTAGAAATTTTTCTGCACTACCAGCCCATGATTGTAATTCATCAAACGAATACACATTGCCTAAACTCAGCATGGGAAACTGATGAGCGTGACTGGAAAAAGCAGAAAGAGGTGTTCCAATAATTTTTGCAGTAGGCGAAACAATATTTTGTAATGAGGGAAATGAATTTTCCAGCGATTTTAACTCAACAACCAACAGGTCATAAGCCTCATCAGAAATAGTAGGAATCTTTGTATAATAGGAACGATTGTGCTCGTGAATTTGCTGGCAGAGTTCTTCAATTCGCAACCGGGCAGCTTGCTGATTCATCATCTTAATATTTTGAAAGGATAAGAAACAGAGTTTGCTTGATTCTGAAAAAGTGAGTACATTGTGATGGGGTTTGTAAAATGCTCCTTAAAACGGTTTCAGTTCTAACAATTAAAGAAGTAATGTCAATCTATAAGGACATGGATGATCTCTTTAACGCCAAATGCTGTCAGCTTGCCCATTGAAATTTCAGAAGATCAGTATCACCAACTCGTGCAGCAAAAACAATACGGCTGGAGTGTCTGCCAAAGTAAAAACGAATGGCTTGCTAAATTGCACTACCTTCGACAGGGACGTAACGAAGGAAAAATCGATGAACACACCTTCCGGGAAAAGGAAAAAAACCTGATCTTGAATTGGTGGAGACGTCATTTGTAAAACTGCAATCTACCTCATATTCTGAGCCATTGTTTTTTTGATTGCCTGATACAGTTTAATACGCTCAAATAGTCCGAATTCTTTATAAAAAGGTTTTTCAATGTGGTAGCTAAAAAAACCATTACCAATCCATATTGTTAGACCGCTAGCGTGCTTAGCCCAGTATTTATCAACAGACCACGCCTCGGGTTCTGTTGCCAAGCTGTGAAGAATGACATTCAATCCTTTCATACGGCCTTAACAAATGCTGAAATCAGTGCATCCAGTGTTTGCCCAGGCTGCTCCTGCATCATCATGTGCCCACAATCCTGAAGGATAAATCGCCTGCCATTTGGAAGCATGTCAACAACCTTTTGAGCACGCTTCGGTGTTGTCATTTGATCACACTCGCCAACAATAATAACAGCAGGACATTTTACTTTCCCAATTACCTTCGCTCCTTTTGTCCATGTGTTGCAGGCATTGAGATCACTGAAAAGCACTCCAGGGCGGTTACGCCTCATGAGCTGGCGAGCATTGCCCAGTATCCAAATTCCCGGTTGTTGATTGTGGCCGAAGTGCGCTTGTTGTCCATGTGCCCAGGAAGTGACCAGTTCATAAGCCTGGGGATCATTCCGCTGGGCCATTTCTAATAAACCCGGATGCACCGGCATGACATCCGCCGCACCCAGCAGCGCAATACCATCCACTCGGTCTGCCATATCTGCAGCTACATGAAGGACAACTGCCGACCCCATAGAATGACCAACCAGTGTCGTCGTCTTTATTCCAGCAGCATCCATAAGTTTACCAATCCAGGAGCACATCTGTTCAATCGAAAGCAAGGCTCTCCCCTCGGAACGGCCATGCCCTGGCAAATCAGGGACGAGGACTGACCAACCATGCCATGCAAACCAGCGACTCTGCAGATTCCAGCAGATATGATCCATTCCTGCACCATGTATAAAAATTATAGAGCGTTGCTCTGCATCACCAGGACGCCCCCCGGTTGCACAAAAAGCTTTTTTGTGATTGATAACCCATTCGGCCATACTATTCCTTTTATTGTTGAGACATACGAAGCGCTTGCTTGAGGTCATTTATCAGATCATCCAAATCTTCTAGCCCCACCGAAAGCCGAACCATCTCTTTTCTAATACCTGCCTGCTTCAATGATTCCTTGCTCATCTGCTGATGAGTGGTACTCGCAGGATGAATCACCAACGATTTTGCGTCACCTACATTTGCCAGATGTGAGAAAACATTGAGGTTTTCAATAAAAATACGCACGGCTTCATACCCACCCTTTATCCCGAGGCTTAGGACGGCGCCGCATCCCTTTGTCAACTGCTTTTTGGCTAATTCATAGTCTGAATGGCTGCTAAGGCCTGGATAAACGACCGAATCCACAGAGGGATGCTCTTTCAGGAATTCGGCAATTGACTGGGCATTGGTCGTATGCCTTGCCATGCGAACAGACAAGGTCTCTATTCCTTGCAGAATATAAAACGCGTTCATCGGACTTAGGCAAGCCCCAAAGTCACGCAATCCTTCTGCACGAGCACGACAAATCATAGCTGCTGGCCCAAAGTCTTCCGCAAAATCAAGGCCATGGTAACCCGTATAGGGTTCCGTTAAGGTTGGAAACTTGCCTGCAGTTTCCCAATCAAAAGATCCTCCATCCACCAGTACTCCTCCAATGGCAATGCCATGCCCTGCCATGAACTTAGTCAATGAGTGAACAACAATATCGGCTCCCATTTCAAAAGGTCGGCAAAGATATGGAGTCGCAAAGGTATTATCAACCATCAAAGGCACATCGGCCTGATGGGCAATTTCAGCAACAGCAGGAATATTAAATACTTCTAAACCAGGATTTCCCAGAGTTTCTCCATAAACAAGCCGGGTGCTCTTACGAATTGCCCGTTTGATGGCCTTATGATCACTAGGATCTACTAGTGTTACCGTAATGCCAAACCGTGGCAGTGTCTGCAAAAACATATGATTGGTGTCCCCATCGAGCTTCGAGGAAGCGACAATATGACCACCCGAACCCATCAAGGTAACAATTCCAAGATGCAGCGCCGCTTGTCCACTGGCAGTACACACGGCACCCACCCCACCCTCGAGTGCAGAAACGCGTTCTTCGAGCACAGCGATTGTTGGGTTGGAGATGCGTGAGTCAACATGGCCTGCCCGCTCCAGATTGAAGAGTGATGTGGCATGGTCGGTATCACGAAAAACATAAGAAGCCGTTTGATGAATTGGTACAGATCTCGCCCCTGTTGTTGCCTCAGGACGATATCCTGCATGCAGTGCACAAGTATCAAATTTCATAAATTTGGGATCAACCATAGAACTCTCCTGGTAACATTAGAATTTTGTTGCGGCATCACAGTATATTGATTATTATCTACTCTCAATTCTTACTTATAGTATGCCCACATGTTTTTGTTGCAATTTGTGTGTTGCTAGTAATCGTAGAAGAAATTTTACGATACAGGCACATTCAACTTCAGAGAAAAGTTAAACCAGGAAGGCGATTGAGGAGTTTTAATAAAAAGTGGGAAAGTCATTACACTGCTGAACGATATCAATAATTTAATATAAATGACTTTCCCACTCACTGGAGGCAATGCTAAGAGCGGATATGATCCATATACTTTGGCAAGGTAGGAGTAATATGAAAATGTTAAATAATATCTAACAACATTTTTCAGGTTTGACTATCAGTAAATCTACGTAGAAAATGATTTTTTTTAAATTAATCAACACAATTAAGGATAAGAATGGGAGACGCTTTGGTCGTAAATTTCAAATATGTTGTTGAAACCAAATTAAAAAATATTGAAATATTCATTTTATCTGAAAACACAGAGGGCTTGAAAAAGCACTGCAAAACAACAGATATATTTGGACAAAAAATTGATTTGACTGAACTGGAGTTGTACTTTGATCTTTCTGGTGCACTGGTCGACCACTTATGCGACCCAAACAACCAAAATCAAGAAATTTCTGAATATACATTCGAAAAGGAAAATGGAATATTCATCCCAATTTCAGCAAGAATTGATACGGATGTATGGTTGGAGTATATTACAAAGCACACTGACAGCGATATTTCTTCCGAAATTAAGAGCCGACTATTGGAAGAATATGCATATGAGATTCAAATTGGGAAAGTAGAATTGCTTAAAACCATTCAACCGTTTTATCTGGATGTTTACAATACGGATTCGAATGATTTTTTTCAGATAGAAAACAATACCTTACACTTTGAAAAGAAAAACGTACATTTGGAGATACATGTTTCTGGAGAACTCCAAATAGGGGGTTTTGAAGATTTAGGCGAACATACTCCTTATCACTTTTTTAAAACGGCACATCCCTCCATTTTCAAACAATTTTTCTGTTTTCGAAATAAACCGTTTGTTGCAGGGAAACATTTATTTTTTACAGAAGCCGCAACCCAGCACCCTGTTTTTGAGTTAAAAACGATGCTGAAAGAAAAAGGCATCATTCAAACAATCCAGTCACAAGCCGAGATCGAAGAAGTAACATTTGGAAAAACTTTGAAATTATCACTACTCTCGCCTCATGCTATAAGTTGATCAGATTCGGCAATGAGATATGAAACCATGGTAGTGTTTCAAGTAAACAATACGGATTAACTCGAATGATCTGGATGGAGGACTTATTGCTTTTGATTTGATTTCATCAAATTACCCTGCATGATGCTGTGAATCTCCTGTTCGGACAATGAAAAAATTTGATTATGATTCGCATGCTGTATTTCTAAATAGACAATCATTTGAGGAAATTGATGTGCCAGCCGTCGTCCCATTTGTACCGGAATGACGCGATCTAATGTTCCATGAATAATTTGCACTTGGGGCAACGGTGAAAATGAGGCAATTTCTTCTAAGCGGGCTTGATTGTCAAAGCGGTGCTGGAGCAAGTAGCAAATGGGTTTTCCTACAGTTCGGCAGGCCACGTCGAGTAAGCTGGTAAAAGGAGAGACCAGCACAATTTGTTCAACTGGATGCTTGGCGGCATACTGTAAACCTGCTCCTGTGCCCAGTGAATGTCCCAAAATGTGAAGATGTTTGGTTAATTGTTCTTTATTGATCTGCAAATGCAAAGCCAATTGAGCAAGTGCTTGTTCAGTGGAAACAAGAATTGTATCAGGAGAGGCCTTTCCTTCACATTTACCGTACCCTGGATACTCAATCAGCAAAAATCCTGCTTTAGGGTCAGAGTATCCAGCAGCAAAACCGTACCAGTCCAGCGCTAAGGCGGCATTGCCGCCAAATAGGATCCAGAGAGGTTCTGGAACTGGAGTTGAATTATTATCAGGGGAAAGATAGAATGAGGTTTGCTTGCCTTCTGGAGTTTGATACTCCAGTGGAATCAGGCCTCTATAATGCTTAAAATCGTACTGCCTGTCATAAGAACGTGGGAAATAAATGAATTGACGTTGAAAAACAAAAAGAAATAGAGCCAAACCAGTGAGCCCGACAAGAATAGCTAATAAGACTGTTAGCAATTTTCTCACTAGATATCAGGCATTAGGAAGCTCTTCGTCAAATGGATGCTGCACCATCGAAGAACAAAGCCAGACTAAACATTTTTTTAGTAATGCTGACGAAATAAGCTGCTGGATTTGGGGGTTCGAATTGAGTTTTGTGATCAAGTCATCAATATGATCATACTCCAGATAATTACATAAAATCGCAAGATAGAGCCGGTTAACTCGCTCTTCTATGGAAGTCGTATCTTCCGATCCTTTTGTGTTTTCTACAATTCCAATCCGTTTGGCAATTTGAAAGACGAGTAGGGGATTGTTTTCTATTTTTTGACGAAACCTGGCAAATAGTTCGTCACTAAAAGCTTCAACCAAGTTTGTGGTGAGCTCTTTTTCAAACGCCGGATCGTCTATTTGATAGTATTTAGCGATTCGATGAACTAAATGATCCAGCATTCGTCCTTGTACCATGTTGGTTAGGAATTGCACGGTAGAGTTATCCTTAGCCGCTTCTTCAAATGGTTTATTTAAATTTTCTAAACACTTTTGCAATGCCAGTGTATAAGGATTTAAGTGCCGCATATGCCTCCACATATAATCATTTTTCTGAATTTTAGAAAATGGTACATCCCTGTTCAATTCATGCATATCTAAGCCCTATATAAATTTAGTATGTAATGCTTCTATCTATTAATCAATTTTTATTTAATTGATTAATAGATAGGCAACTATTTGACTTTGTAACCGAATGAATGCCAATACTAATTGGCGGGCTATATATAAAGTATCATGATAAGATGCAAGTATTTTTTAGTATTGTTCCAATACGCAAGATGCCATTTTAATACAAAAACCATGTTTATTTGTGCGATTTTAATCAGTTTCAAAAAAATAAGGCTCATAAAGAGCTTATAATTTATTTAACTGCAATTTTGTCCCCACAAGGTGAGAATGCCCGCGAAGAAACTCATCAGCTGCCATTTCTTTTTTTCCTTCTGGTTTCAGGGCAATAACGCGGATAGCATCACATGAAGTCCCAATCACCAGTTCGGGCTGGACAAAACCGGCAGGGAGAGACAGGCCATACCGTATTTCTACTTTGGTGATTTGTAGTCGTTTTCCTTTTGCATCAAATGTATATATGCCCGGCCAGGGGGTAAATGCCCGAAGTTTGCGCTCAATTTCTACAGCGCTTTCTTGTTCCCATTGAATACACCCTGCTTCTTTTTTTATTGTATGGCAGTAGGTGACGTCACTTTCATTTTGTGCTTTTAATTTAAAAGTTTGGTTGCATAAGAGCGGCAGTGTTTGTGTTAGCAGTTTTGCTGAAATATGACTGAGGCGTTCTGCCAGCATCGAATAAGTATCCGCTGGGTGGATAGGTTCTTTGGGAGAATATGCTGCAATAGGACCTGCATCGAGTTTGAATACGACTTTTTGCAGGCATACCCCTGTGTGATCATCTCCTGCTCTAATTGCAGTATGGACTGGGCTGGCTCCGCGCCAACGAGGCAAAAAAGAAAAATGTAAATTGAAACATCCAATCAAAGGAATATCCAACAGTGCTTGTGGCAAAATTTGTCCATATGCGCACACTATGATCAAATCTGGCTGTAACTGCCTCAATTCTTCAATAGCCTCTTCTGCCTTGACACTCATTGGATTGTTGACGGGAATGCGGCAAGCTTCGGCTGCAACTTTTACAGGAGAAGGAGTCAGTCTTTTTTTTCTGCCAAAAGGGCGATCCGGTTGCGTGTAGACTGCTTGAAGCGAGCAGCCTGGGAAACTCATGAGTGCGTGCAATGAAGGAACAGCGATTTCGGGTGTTCCCATAAAAATAGTTTTCATTATCAGTACTTTGAGAAAAGTTGAGTCCAGGATAACAAAGCATCTCGGCTTGAGTGTGCGGCCGGCAACCAAAATTTCTATTTTAACTGTAGGTAAATCTAATGTCTACAGCAAATAAGATGCCAATTTATTTAAATTTGTGGAAAGCAGAGAAAAAGATGATTTTGCATAAAAATTAGATACTTTGTTTTAAGAAACAATGGTGAGATTCCACACATTGTACTAACAGCAAGATAGAGGAAGTGACACTTTTTTTCCCAATGGGTATGTGTTATACTCACCCATTTTGTACTTCTTTTATTTTTTTCAGGTCATAAAAAACTACTATGGTGCTTCAAACACAAGAGCCAATTCTAGCGGCATATACTTCCAAAAAAGTGAATATTCAGACATTTGGTTGTCAAATGAATGAGTACGACACGGACAAAATGATGGAAGTGCTACGGCAAGAAAATTATATTTATACAGATGATTGCAAAGAAGCCGACTTGATCATCGTCAATACATGCTCTGTGCGTGAAAAAGCAGAGCAAAAAGTTTACAGTTTACTGGGAAGATTGCGACCGCTGAAAGAGCGGAATCCCGATTTGATCATTGGGGTGGGGGGATGTGTCGCTCAACAAGAAGGGACACGTATTCTGAATCGTGCTCATAGTGTGGACTTGGTGTTTGGTACTGATAATTTGTTTGACTTGCCGGGAATGCTGGAAGAAGTTCATCGTGGAAACCGTATTGTGCAAACAGAACGAAAAGCACATAAGCAAAAAGTGCGTAATTTTATTCCTGATTTTGCTTTTGAAAATACTTCAAAGCCTGGCCTGAAGTCTTATATTGCCATTACCAAGGGATGCAATAATTTTTGCAGCTTCTGTATTGTTCCAACGACCAGGGGCCTGGAAGTGAGTCGGAAACCAGAGAACATAATGGAAGAAGCTGTTGCTCTAGTTGCACAGGGGGCTAAAGAACTCTGTCTTTTGGGGCAGAATGTCAATTCATATAAGGCCGGAGGTGTGGATTTTGTAGAGTTGCTAGTGCGCTTGAATGAGATAGAAGGCTTGGAACGTATTCGTTTTACCTCTCCTCATCCCAAAGATTTCCATGAGCAACTAGCCGAGGCAATCGAAAATTTAGAACATGTTTGTGAACACCTGCACTTGCCCTTACAGGCAGGGTCGGATTCTGTTCTGGATCGGATGAAACGGAATTATACCCTGCAGGAATATTTGGAAAAAGTAGAAATGCTGCGCCGCCGGTTACCGCAGGTTGCTATTTCTACAGATATCATTGTGGGCTTTCCGGGAGAGAGTGACGTTGATTTTGAAAGAACAGTGAAAGCTGTGGAAACGATCCGGTTTGATCAAATTTATGCATTCAAATACTCTCCACGACCTGGAACCCCTGCTGTCGATTATGATGGACAATTGGAAGAGTCGGTCAAATCTGATCGGCTCAATCGTCTTCTTGCGTTGCAAGAAAAAATAGTTGCTCAAAAGCACCAACAGCTCATGGGAGAGGTATTGGAAGTTTTAGTGGAAGGTACTTATCCCCGGGATATCCGTTCTCGATCTGGCCGCTCGAGAGGACATTATCCTGTTGTGATTTTGAATAGTGATGCCAATATAGGGGATTTGGTGACTGTTCGGATTACAGGAACCAAAAAATATTCTCTTGAAGCCTTATCGCTCCAATAAGCAATAGATTTACCAGTTATTTCCTGTTGATGACGCTGGGGGGGCTTGGCGTTTGAGAAGGCGCTGGATAAATTTACGCCTATTTTCGGGAACGGTGTTGATCAATTGCTCTGCCTGCTGACGGGATAAATACCCAGGTGTTGTTTGCTCATCCAATGCTCTTTCCTCAGGGGCAACATTTTGATCTGCATCTGTAGAACGTTCTTCTTTCTCCTCGTCTGATTTGTCAGAAGGTGTTTGTGCCTGTGCATTTTGTCCTTCTTCTGGAGTATCCTCTTTCCCTTCTGTTGTCTCGGGCTGTGTTGAAGCTTGTTGTTCCTGAGAATGACTCATTTCTTTCCGATCGTTTGTTTTTCCGTCTTCATCAATCGCACTTTGCTGCTGTGATTCATTTTGCTGGGGATCTGTATCTTTTTTGTCATTTTCTTGTGAATTTTCTCCCTGCTGCTGTTGATTTTGTTGTTTTTCCTGCTGTTGTTTTTCCTGCTGCTGAGCCAACAGCTGGGTCAGCGCCAGATTAAATCGAGCATCTTCGTTTTCAGGATTGTTGCGGATCGTTTTTCGGTATTGTGGCACGGCTTTGTCAAATTGTTGTTGGCAAGCATAAATATTTCCTAATTGATGGTATATTTGAGAGGCGAGCTGCTTGTTTTGCTTGTTGTATGTTAGTGCCTGAAAAAGTGATTTTTGTGCATCCTCCCAGTTTTGAAGTCGAGCATACAGCCTGCCAAGCTGAAAATACAATTCAGGGTTCTTAGAATCATCTGAAATGGCATTTTGATACTCGATTAGCCGTTTTTCATAAGAGCTTGCGTCTTGTGGGGTAACACAGTTTTTTAGAGGGTTGTAAGAGGCATGTTCATGACCTGATGGAGACTGGAGTGGAGGAGAAGATACGTTTGAATTGGATTGTGCGTTGGCGAAAGAAACCAGCAGAAAAAACATGTTAATGAATCCATAATATCTGAAGAAAATCATGTCTCAATCCCCAATTGTCTAAAGTGAAACGGACATTCTATGATGGAATCAAATTATAACTTCCAAGTACTTTGCACCGAAAAAATGAGTTTTGAAGGGAGTCTATACAAGCCTGGGTTTGTTCATTGTTGGTAAAATCTACGTAAAAGACATAGAACCACGGGGTTTCTTTCGAAGGCCTGGACTCTAGGCGGCAAAGATTGATATCAAATTGGTTGAAGATACTGAGCAGCTCATATAGTAGTCCTGACCGGTCTTCTTTAAATTCTACAAATAACGAGGTTTTTTGCTGTGTGAAATCAAAGGCATCACTATTCTTTTTCTTTTGTACAATAAAAAATCGAGTGGTGTTGTTTTTATAGTCTTGAATGTCCTTAGAGTGAATATACTCTGGATGTTTGTCGGCAAAGGACAGCGGAACAATTGCTGCAACACATTTTTTTTGTTCAAGAGAGTTGAGAAACTGTACTCCTGAATCGACGTTGCTGTGGCTGAATTCTATATTAGAAACGGGTAAGTGACGTGCGATAAAATCGCTGGTTTGCTCTAATGCCTGAGGATGAGCATAATGTGTAACCACTTGATCCAGTGGACTACTGGCCAGAAGTGCATAGCATACCTTTAGATTAATTTCTGCAACAATGATTAAATCCTCACGGACCAATAATTCTTGGACTTGTGCGACAATTCCCGCAACTGAGTTTTCAATTGGAACGACTGCAGCGGTATTGGCATTATGGGATAACTGTATGAGTGCTTCTGCAAATGTGCGTGTGTATATGATACTTGTAGAAGCGGAACGAAGTTTTTGAGCAACTTCGTCACTGAAAGTCCCTGGAGGACCTAATGTAAAAATCGACTGGTAGTTAAACGTATGCATGTATGGAGAATTCAAAAGAAAATAACCAGATGCGATTTATTCAAGAGGTTGCAAGTGTTTTTCCAGAACGGATACATTGAGTACAAGCCCGTATTTTCTTTTTGCCACCTTTGACCGCGATCCGAACGGTTTGCAGGTTTGGTAACCAGCGACGGCGTGTCTTATTGTGTGCATGGCTGACGTTGTTGCCAGTCATTGGTTTTTTTCCGCAAATTTCACATTTAACTGCCATACCGGCCTTTCTTTCCTGTTGATCTACATATGTTACTGATTAAGGATCATGCAATTTTTTTAAAAACATTTCTTATATCATGTTTTCAGCGGGTAGGCTACTAATTTTAGAACCACTCTCAAATATTTGCCGCTTTATTGTTTGTTGAAGCAAATAGGGGGATCAATCACGAGAAAAGGAATAGAGAGTCTTTCAGGTGACGAATGATTGTTTCAACGCTTTGTTCTACTGACTGTAAATCTGTTTCGATTACAATCTCTGGTGCTTCTGGGGGCTCATACGGAGAAGAAATCCCAGTAAAATCTGAAATTTCTCCAGAAATTGCCTTGGAATAAAGCCCTTTTGGATCACGACGGATGCAGACATCGAGATCACACTTCACATAAATCTCATAGAAGCCTTGCTCGTCTTCGATTAACGACCTGGCAATGGTTCGATCCTGAATCAGAGGAGAGATGAAGGTGCAAACCACAATATGACCCGTTTGATAAAAGAGTTTGGCGACTTCTCCAACACGGCGTATGTTTTCACTTCGATCATTGATGGAAAATCCTAAATCTCCACACAGGCCATGCCGGACATTATCACCATCCAGCAGCATAACGTCACAGTTCTCTTCAAACAAACGCTTCAACAGTGCTTGAGCCACTGTTGATTTTCCTGCACCGGATAGACCGGTGAACCATAATATAGCCGGTTTGTGTCGATTTCGTTCTACGTATTTTGTTAATGGAATGGCTCCTTCCTGCCAAACGACATTGGAGGATTTTTTTGTTTGTGTTGACTTTTGGATATCTTGGATAGAAATGGCTTCTCCCCGAATCATACCGGCAGCAACGGTTCGGTTGGTTTCTGGGTCAATCAAAATAAAATTTCCAGTTCCTCGGTTTTTTCGATAAGCATCAAAAAATAATGGCTGAGCCGTTTTGATTTCGGTTCTCCCAATGTCATTCAGGGTAAAAGTAGTCGCAGCTTCTTGACGATGCAGTGTATTGACGTCTACGGTATAGTGGATATGGGAGATGTAAGCTTTCACTGTTCTTGTCGTATGTTTAAGAAGGTAGTGCCCTGTAAGGGTCATTGGCTGCTCATCCATCCAGCAGAGATGTGTGTCAAAATGATTGGAAGCATGGGGAAGGTTGTGGGGGCGAACAATCATATCTCCACGACTGATGTCGATTTCGTCTTCAAGTTGTAAGGTAACTGCCTGTTCAATTCGTGTTTCTTCCAAATCACCATCATGGGTCACGATTTTTTTGATACGGGATTTCTTTCCGGAAGGAAGGACAGCAACTTCTTCTCCACAGCGTACTTTGCCAGACACAACGGTTCCTGAAAATCCACGGAAGGTAGAGTCCGGGCGAAGTACATACTGTACTGGAAACCGAAAGTCGACTAAATTTTTATCAGCAGCCACGTGTACATTTTCTAGATGGTGTAGAAGTGTTTCTCTCTCGTACCATGGCATATTAGGGCTTGGGGAGACCACATTGTCTCCATTGAGTGCTGATACGGGAATAAAAAAGATTTCATGAATATCCAGTTTTTCAGAAAAATCCATATAGTCTTGGACGATTTGTTCATAAACCTCTTGAGAAAAGTCCACTAAATCCATTTTATTGACAGCGACTACGAGCCGAGGTACTTGCAGCAGAGAGAGGATGAAACCATGACGCCTGGATTGGGTCAAAACGCCCTTACTGGCGTCAATAAGGATGATGGCCAACTCGGCAGTTGATGCTCCAGTGACCATATTGCGAGTGTATTGTTCATGTCCTGGGGTATCGGCAATGATAAAATTTCGTTTTTGTGTGGCAAAATAGCGATAAGCGACATCAATGGTAATGCCCTGTTCTCTTTCAGCCGATAGACCATCAAGCAGCAGTGCCAGATCCACTTCTTGTTTTCCGCTTCTTTTGGAGGTAGCTTCAATGGCAGCAAATTGGTCATCAAAGATAGAACCTGTTTCGGCTAAAAGACGACCCAGTAGCGTTGATTTTCCATCATCCACACTGCCTGTTGTTGTAAATCGAAGTAATGATTTTTTCTGCATGTTAAAAATACCCTTCTCTTTTTTTTTGTTCCATTGAAGAATCACTGGTCAAATCAATAATACGATTTTCCCGCTCTGATTTTTTGGCGTGACGTACTTCCTCAATGATGTCATCGAGGTTTTGTGCACTCGATTGGATTGCTCCGGTACAGGGACCACATCCCAAACTGCGAAAGCGGCATAAGGTGCTGGTCACTTCTTCTTCTCGCACAGGCTCTTTTCCTTCGGGATCTACAGTTTCGTAAAGATCTAATGGAATTGTAATACCATTTCGGACGACCACTTTTCTTTCTCGAGCATAATAGAGTGGGACTAGTGGAATGTTTTCCTGTTTGATGTATTGCCAGATATCCGACTCTGTCCAGTTGCTAATAGGAAATACTCTGACGGTTTGTCCTGGGTTGATATTGCCATTATACAGGTTCCATAATTCGGGTCGTTGGTCCTTTGGCTCCCACTGGCCAAACTCATCCCGGATGGAAAAAATCCGTTCTTTGGCTCGAGATTTTTCTTCATCACGTCTTGCTCCCCCAAAGGCAGCATCATAGCCATGTTTTTTGATAGCATCCAGCAGACCTTTGGTCTTAAGTTGAGCACAGCATTTATCGGCACCCAGCTTTTGAGGATGGGCTCCGTTAGCAATAGCTTCTTCATTTCTCTCCACCAATAAAGTCGCTCCAATCTCTCGGGTAAACTCATCACGAAATTGATACATCTCAGAAAATTTGTACCCTGTATCCACATGAAGCAGTGGGAAAGGAAATTTACCAGGAAAGAATGCTTTTTGTGCCAAACGGATCATGACCGAAGAATCTTTTCCTACCGAATAAAGCATCACCGGATTTTTGAATTCTGCTACCACTTCCCGAATGATATGGATGGATTCGTTTTCCAACTGTTTTAAGTGCAATTCTTGCCAATTGCTCATTTTTACCTCTTCATTGGAATCATGCTGTTTATATTTGTTAAAAAATGGTGTCACATCTGAAAAATTGAGGTTCTTTATGCCGATTCATGTATGAAAAAGATGATGGAAATTTTGATAAACCGTTTCTAACGCTTCTTAGAACGAAACAATTTTTAATCAGGTGTGTTGGAGTTATGGAGGGTATAGAGATGAGGAATCAAACCTTTATTTCTCTGAACCTAATTCTATTTTAATGATTTTAAGCCTTTTCTAAAAGGTTGTCGCTATGCATAACAAATGGTATTGAATTTTAAAAAAATGACAAGATAGTTATAGAAATACTCCGATTTTTCTGAAAAAAACTTCTCAAGTGAATTGCTTCAAACCACCTTGGCGTGAGATAGTAGAACTCTAAAAAAGTTCTGTCTGAACTGCTGGTAGATGGACATTCTTCTTGAGACTTTTCTAAAACTTTTTTATTCTAATTTGTTGGTGTATTTTGTAAGCCGTCTGTTACAATTGTAAAAAACAATACCTTGACAACACTCTTTGACATTAAAAATATTATGACAACTGCCTTATCAAAAGAAGAAACATTTCGCAGAGAAGCATTGGCATGGTTCAAAAGCACAAATCCGACGCCCAGGCGTCAAGTTTCTGAGGAGCAAATCGAAATGGTGTATAAAAGAACCAAGGAGTACGCAGAAAGCGATCCGCTATTAGCCAAATTTTATATTTCCAATCACATGCATTTGTGATGTGATTGAAAGAGGACTCTCAATATCCACTAACTATACGTAAAGGGAGCTATGTTCTTTACTCCAGAAATGGAAGAATTACTGCCAAAATTGGGAAGACAGGTTCGTAAAAATTATAAACTGTTGCAGCGAGAGATGTCTGAAATCGATGACGTCTACAATACCGATGAGGAACATTTGCGATCCCTGTATGATGTGATTGAGTCGATGAAATCGATTTATGTAGGAGCAAAGTACATTTCGGTTTACAAAACGATGCTGGCTCTTCTGCAATTGAACTTGGCTCAAGGCTTGAGTGAAGAGATGACAAATATCGCATTTCGAGATTTTGTTTTTTGGTCGGATAAGTTGTCTCTTTTTAAAGAGAGAGAGACTTGGTGGTCTTATGCGAATAATTTGTCTAAACTGAGTTCATTATAAGCTGAATACTTAACTCTTTATTCATGAAATGGCTCACAGGCAATGAGTTATTTTACTTTTTACAGGAAAAGAATGACTTCTACAATTTTGGTTGTTGATGATGAAATAGACGTGTCCGAGCTCATTGAACTGCAATTTTATGAGCAAATTGCTTCCAAAGAGTTTGAATTTTTCTTTGCCATCAATGGAACCGAAGCACTGGATACATTAGAGAAAAACCTTCATGTGGATATGGTCATTTCAGATATTAACATGCCTGGGATGAGTGGCCTGACTCTCTTGAAAAAAATTGATGAGGAGTATCCTGCCATTAAGACCGTCGTGGTTTCTGCGTATGGCGATATGGAAAATATCAGAACGGCCATGAATTGTGGTGCGTTTGATTTTCTGATAAAACCGATGAATAAAGAGGACTTACTCAACACCATCAACAAAACCCTGAATGCCATTGCCAAAGAAAAAGAGATGTGGGGAAGACTCGAGCAGTCTCAACAGGAAAAGATACGGATTGAATTGGAATTAAAAACGGCTGCTGCGATGCAGCAAGCATTGTTTCCGAAAATCCTGCCGCAACTGCCCAATCTAAAAATATCCAGTTTTTTTAAGCCCGCTTCAGAAGTTGGAGGAGATTGGTATGGGTTCATGACATACATCAAAGATTATTTGTATGTACTGATTGGCGATGTCACGGGGCATGGCATCCCAGCTGCCTTGGTTGCCGCAACAGCAAGTGCGACTTGTACACTCTCCGAGTATATTCATTCTGATCCGTCTTCCCGTAATTTTGACCGTCGATTTATGGCTCCGAGCGCCCTCCTGGATAGTTTGAACAAAAATGTGTATAGGACTGGATCTCCCAATTTTTTGATGACTTTTTTTGTGGGCTGTCTTGATTTGAAAACGGGTTTGATGCGTTTTTGCAATGCTGCTCATAACTTCCCAATCGTTATCCGTCCAGATCGAACAGTCAAGAGCCTGTTAAATGCTAATTTGCGTTTAGGAGAAAAAGAAAATGCCGAATTTACAGAAGGATCTATTCAACTCGAGAAAGGAGATCTGGTTTTCTTCTACACGGATGGTCTGATAGAAAATGAAAATTCTAAAGGCGAAATGTGGGGAGAATCGAGGCTAAAACGTTATCTCAAGAAGCATCGCGATTTATCGGCCGATGATCTGGTGGATCATTTGGTTACGGAAGTATACGATTTTTTTGGAGGCCAACCACTGAGTGATGATATGACGATGATTGCCTGCCAGATATCAGATCACTTTGGTGAAATCTCCGAAATGCAGGAATTCTAAAAATTAATCACAATTGAACGACAAGCTGAGTAAAGGATATAATGATGAAGACATTATTACTGATTGTTTCTTTTTTCCTGATACTGCCATCAGCCATGGCCAACGAAAAGATTCGGGGAAATTATGATGTTTTGAATAATTTGCCAAAGAAGCATAGCCTGAAGAAGGTGATATTTGAAGAATTTATGAATTTTGGATGTCCTCACTGCAATAATTTTAGGAACCTCTCTACAGAAATGAAAGACAAATACAAGGGCCGTGTTGACTTTGTGGACATACCCATTCTGTTCCGGGGGCAGGATGATGCTCCTTTACGCTTATACTATGTTGCCAAATCGTTAGGCAAAGCTGAAGAAATAAAAAATGCTATTTTCGAAGCTCGCTTCAAAAATAATGTGAATGTATTTGATTCCGGAATAATCAATTACCTGGCACGCTCATTGGGTATTGGTGAGGAATACACAAAGCAGGCTCAAAATCCAGAAATCACAAAGGCCATTGATGCAGGGAATCAAAAAGCAGACCTTTACGGCGTGACCGCAACGCCGACAATTGTAATAGCTGGTGCGTTAAAAATGAAAATAGGCAACAGTATGGAAGACTTCGCAAATCATTTACCGGAAACATTGGATGATTTACTTCAATGATTGAAAGAAATCGCGTTCGCTGCTCAGCAAGAGTGTTGTATCTTTATTTAGAGTTTCCCGATATGCATCATGGGAACGCTGAAATCGGAAGAAGTCAGAGTCTTTTCCATAAGCAGTCGCATAAATAGCGAGTGCTTTTGCATCGGCTCTTCCTCGTAATTGTTCTGAAGTTTTTTCTGCTTCTGCAAGAATTTTAGTTCTGTCACGATCTGCTGCAGAACGAATACCCAGAGACTGTTCTTCTCCTTCAGAGCGGTAACGCTTTGCATCACGGCGTCGCTCCGCTTCCATTCTCCCATAAACCGCACGACTGTTGGATTCCGGTAAATCGGCACGCTTAATACGGACATCGACAATCTCAATCCCAAATTCTATGGCTTCTTCACGCGCATTTGCCGTAATCTCTTCCAAAAGATTTTGGCGCAAATTGATTGCTTCTGATGCCGCTGTGGCCACTTCTTTTCCGGTCTCATCTTTATGGTGCGGATTCCCCGAAACAATTTCGCTCAAGGTGTGCTTGCCCAATACCTGGCGAACCTGGGAATAAATAAT
This sequence comes from SAR324 cluster bacterium, assembly GCA_015231885.1. Taxonomy (GTDB): domain Bacteria; phylum SAR324; class SAR324; order SAR324; family NAC60-12. Next base: position 119,870 of record JADGAT010000001.1, on the reverse strand, counting down.
ATCATCCAGTCGTGCCTGAGCCTGAGCGGTGCTGCGCATGGTTCTGTAAAATTTCAATGGATCAACCACTCTCCACTTTGCATAATTATCAACCACCATCTCTTTTTTATCTTTGGTGAAAATAGATCCTGGATCGGCATCATAAGTCAATAGGCGGTTGTCAACAGCAAAAATACGAGTTATAAAAGGGAGCTTGAAATGTAAACCTGGTTCTTTGTAGATGGTAACGGGATCTCCCAGTCGAATTTTTACGGCATATTCTGTTTGATCCACTACAAAAGCGGTTAGTGTATATAGACCAACAATAACAATTATCACTCCCATTAGGCCTTTAACGCCACTCATCATTTTCATATTTTTTTTTTCATAATTGGGTTCAAAACTAACGATTTAGACTGAAACTTGCATTTTCATCTGATTAATCTTAAATAAGTCTCCATTTCCATTCTTCCCTTATATTAGTAGCTGACTTTGGAGACGGGATCAAATTAAAATGTAAAATAGGTTAGTAAAAATTAAGAAGAATGGTATTTCGGCATATTTTTAATGAAAAATCATTAATCAATAATTGAGGTAACATGTTCGGTTTCCGATCTCCCAAAGAGCAAGATCTTGTCATTCAGCTAGCACTCAAGCAAATAGAAAAAATGTTACAGGAGATGAGTTCTGAAGGGAAAGATCTCCGCCAGTTGAAATTAAAGAAATTTCAGAAAACCCACCATGCGACATGCCGCTGTCAACAATGTCAGGACGCAAAGAAAAAAAACGATCCCCGTTCAAGAGGACTGCAGGAGTATGGTTTCAAAGTGTATGTGGGGGAGGGGGCATGAGCATAAAGGTCTCTCCATGCCGTTTTCTATTCAATAAATTTTATGCAAATTGAGCTTCCCAAAAAAATCGATCTGGATACCATTCCAGATATCATCAAAGAAGTGGACCAAATATTGGCAAATCCTTCAGGAGATGTGCTGACTTTGGATTTTTTCCAGGTTGCCCATTTGGATACATCTGGCCTGGGAACCCTGGTACGTTCAATGGAGCGTTGTCAAGCTGCGCAAATAAAAGTGGAGTTTGTTAATGTTGATCCTAAATTATCCCATTTACTGGAGTTTGTTAATATCAAGGATGCGGTAGACGCAATCCCAGGACCTCCTCCCAAAAAGCGGGGTTTTTTTGAAAAACTGGGCCGAAATACAACCTGGTATTTGAAAGACAGCTTGGGTTTTTTTGAATTCTTAGGCAAAGCAACCACGGAGCTGCTCAAAGAACTCGTGCGACCCTATAAAATTCGATGGGCAGATACTTTTTACTATATTGAAGCAACAGGGGTCAATGCACTTCCCATTGTCGGCTTGATTTCGCTGTTGCTCGGAATGATCATTGCGTTTCAATCGGCCGATCAGCTCAAGCAATTTGGTGCCAATATTTTTGTTGTAGAGCTTGTTGCTATTTCAATGCTTCGTGAGCTGAGCCCTTTGATTACGTCCATCTTGATTGCAGGCAGGTCGGGTTCTGCATTCACGGCTGAGATTGGTACCATGAAAGTATCAGAGGAAGTGGATGCAATGAGAGTGATTGGTTTGGACTTGACGGAATATTTAGTTGCGCCTAAATTTTGGGCTTTATTGATTTCCCTGCCTCTCTTAGTTGTTTGGGCAGATGTGCTCGGTTTGGTGGGAGGCGCGTTGATTGCCAACTGGAAGTTAGATATCCCCTATTATACATTCATCCTGAGATTGCATGAAAAGGTTGCGGTTCGTCACCTGCTGCTTGGGTTGGGGAAATGTTATTTTTTTGCTGCCATTATCAGTATTGTTGGATGTTATCGAGGCATGCTGGTCGCTAGTGGTGCAGGGAGTGTTGGAAGGCAGACGACTTCTTCTGTAGTGACTTCCATTTTTTTGGTTATTATTGCAGATGCCATTTTTTCGATCATCTTTACTCTTTTGGATGTGTAGCAGGGTGAGCCAATGGATGTCATTGAAGTAAACAAGTTGGTCACTCAGTACGGTGCAAGGATCATTCACAACGAATTGACCTTCACCGTCAAATTAGGGGAAATTTTTATCATTTTAGGAGGAAGTGGGTGTGGAAAAAGTACGTTGCTCAAGCATTTAAGCCGTCTCCTCACCCCCAAAAGTGGGCAGATTGTTATTGATGGTACCGATGTTACTTTTTTGCACCAGGAATTTTTGCAGCAGGCCATGCGTCCTGTTGGATTCATGTTCCAGTCTGGAGCATTGTTTGGCTCTCTGACATTATTGGAAAATGTGGCTGTTCCCTTGTACAAATATACTAGCTTGGACCGTGATACTATTGAGTCCATTGCCCGGATTAAATTGGTGATGGTGGGTTTGGGCGGCTTTGAGGGGTATTATCCTCATGAAATCAGTGGGGGGATGAAAAAACGTGCAGGAGTTGCTCGAGCAATAGCTCTTGACCCCAAAATTCTTTTATTGGATGAACCCAGTGCGGGTTTGGATCCTATAAGTGCCGATGAATTGGATGACCTGATATTGGAGCTGAACAAAGTCCTGGGCATCACCTTTGTTATTGTAACTCATGAGCTTCACAGTATTTTCAAAATTGCCCAGCGTGTTATTATGTTGGGTCGAGGAAATATTCTTGCAGAAGGAAATCCTCATGTGTTAAAAGATTCTGAAAAACCTTGGGTTTCTGATTTTTTTAACCGTCGTGGAAAATTTAAACGTTAAATAGCAGCGAATCTATGACCCCCAAAAGTAAAAATATTTTAGTAGGTATTTTTGTTGTATGTTTTTCCATAGGAGCCATTAGTTTGATCACCTGGCTGGGAAGTACTGCGATACAGGAAGAGACCCTCACGTATGTTTCCTATTTGGATGAAGCAGTATCAGGGTTATCCGAAAATTCACCTGTCAAATACAAAGGGGTTAACATTGGGCAAGTTGAAAAAATTCAGATCAACCCCAATAACTCGAATCAGATTGAATTGAGGCTGCTCATCAAGCAGGGAACACCGATCAAAATAGATTCCCAACTTATTTTAACGGCCCAGGGAATAACAGGCCTTCAATATGTTGAGATTACTGGAGGGACTGAAGGTTTGCCTCTGTTAGTGAAAAAACAGGGGCAAAAGTATCCCGTTATTTCTGCAGGACAATCTACTTTAGCTACGGTACAGGCTGCCATTGGACCTATTTTAAATAATATAAACCTGACCATTGACGACATTCGGAAAATTTTGAAAACCACCAATACAGAGAATGTGGCAGACATTTTATCTGATATTCAGAAAGTAACAGGGGCATTTGCAAATAACGCTGATGGGATTTTCAAGGATATCAACCAAACCAGTTCGGGTCTCCAACAAGTGATTCAATCAACAGCGACCTTGAACCGTCTAATGCTCTCCATTGAAAAAGAAAACATTATTCCTAAATTAGGAGAGACCATTTCTCATGTGAATCGCTCCTTAGATCAAATGGAGCAAGAGCGGGTTTTTGTAAATGTCGGAAAAACGGCTGCACGTGTCGATAACATGGTAGAAAGTATTGAGGGCCAATTGAGTCCATTGCTCGAAGAATTCCATCAGTCTAGTCGTGCTCTGAATGGTTTATTGACACAAATGGAGCAGCAAAATACTGCCAAGGAAATCTACACGACCCTCCAGGAAATTCAAAGGACCACTCGTGCTCTGCATCAGGTTGCCGAAGAATCAGATGTTGCTTCGGTGATGGAAAAATTAGCGGTCACTATGGAAGAAATTCAAACATTTGCTCAAACCTGGAGGGAAGTAGCGGAAACCATGGAAAATCAACCCTCTGCCCTCATTTTTGGAGATTCGAAACAGGAAATTAAGGTTGTCCCATAGCATCATTTCTTTATAAACGGACATGGAATAGTCCAAATCATTTGTCACCCTATCGTTATTTTTTTATGCAAAAAGAATTGTTTGAGTTCGAGCGCCCTGGATACTATGGGCCTTATGGCGGTGCATTTGTTCCGGAAATTCTAAAAACGACCATTGATGAATTGACGTCTGCATTTGAAAAAGCCCACGCCGATCCCACGTTTTGGCAGCAATATATCGAAGTCATGCAAACTTATTCTTGTCGTCCGACTCCCATCAGCTATTTAGAAAATTTATCGAATCAGTTGGGTGGAGCAAGGATTTACTGCAAACGGGAAGATCTGAATCATACGGGGGCTCATAAAGCCAATAATGTTATGGGACAGGGGCTGCTGGTCAAACGAATGGGAAAATCTAGGGTTATTGCAGAAACAGGAGCAGGACAGCATGGGGTGGCTACTGCAACAATGGCGGCGCGAATGGGGTTGGAGTGTACCATTTACATGGGGGCTGTTGATGTGGAACGACAACGTCCCAATGTATTCTGGATGGAACAGTTGGGAGCCGAAGTCATTGCGGTAACCGATGGAACAGCCACGCTGAAGGATGCCATCAATGAAGCCATGCGTGATTGGGCTGCGTCCATGGAAACGACTCACTATGTAATGGGGACGGTTTGCGGACCCCACCCTTTCCCTCAAATGGTTTCTTATTTTCAATCGCTTATTGGGAAAGAAAGCTATCAACAAATGCAGAAAATGACAGGCTGCTTGCCAAATCATATTTATGCATGCGTTGGTGGTGGTTCTAATGCTACAGGGATGTTTTTAGCATTTTTGGATGAAGGCAATGTGGAATTGATTGGAGTCGAAGCTGGTGGAAAAGGGATTGAAACCGGCCAGCATGCTTGCAGAATGAAAGGGGGAAAACTGGGTGTTGCTCAGGGGTACAAAACTTATTTTCTCCAAGATCAAGAAGGGCAAATGCTGGAAACTCATTCTGTCGCAGCAGGTTTGGATTATATCGGCGTGGGGCCTATCCTCAGTTATCTTTATGACCAGAAGCGCATCCGATTTGAAAGTGCTACGGATGAGGAGGTAGTTGAGGCCGCAAAAATGCTCATTCGCCAGGAAGGAATTATCCCTGCTTTGGAAAGCAGCCACGCATTTGCTGCTGCCATCCGGGAAGCACCCCAAATGAAGAAAGAAAAAATTATTTTGATCAATCTCTCTGGTCGTGGAGATAAGGATATCTTCAATATCGCAGAGGCCATTGGTGATGAAAAATGGGAGTTATTCTTAAAACAGAAAGTACAAAACTTATGAATCTGACAGAGCATATTCAAGAACGACTGCGGCATAAACGGATTTTATTGATGACGCATGCGGTGGTAGGTTTTCCTTCATTGCAGGCTAATTGGGACATGTTGGAAATCATGCAAAAAGCGGGCGTTGACTTAGTTGAGTTGCAATTGCCTTTTACTGAGCCGAGTGCGGATGGAGAACTGTTTGTGAAAGCAAATCAGGCTGCCTTAAAAAGCGGAATCCGGATAGATGACTACTTTGCCTTCATGCAAAAAGCAACTGCTGCTTTTGATTTTCCAATTTTCATGATGAGCTACTACAATCCCGTTTTTGTAATGGGACATCAAACAGTTTGTCAAAGACTGAAAGAAAGTGGAAGCTGGGGATACATTTTACCCGATTTGCCTGTAGAAGAGTATGGGGATCTTTTTGAATACAGCAAAGCCGCAGGATTGCACCCGATTCTTCTATGTGCGCCAACCAATACGCCGCAGCGGCTCCGAAAAATCGCTCAGCAGGGTTCAGGTTTCCTCTATTGTGTTGCACGCAAAGGGGTGACTGGAGCAAAAACGGATATCAATGAAAATGTGGATGACTTCATTACCCGTTGTCGGGACTGTTCTGAATTATCCATTGCCCTCGGTTTTGGATTATCCAAAGGAGAGGATATTCAGGACCTTCATGGTAAGGTTGAAATTGCGATTGTTGGCTCTGCTTTGCTGCGAAGCTGGTTAGAAAAAGGGCCGGAAGGTTATCAAAATCATCTGACAGAATTAGTGGAAAACTGTTTTCCGTAAAGTGAGATTATTTCAACTTCACAACACCGCATATTTCATTACCGGCTCCAAAATATTCAAGAGAATTAAAAGAATCCTGGGCAATGATGATGCCACGCCCATGGTTGTCCAGCACACGCTCAATTGAATATTCCTGGTAGGACTGCCAATCGAATCCTTTTCCCGCATCTTTGACAAAAAAGCGAATTTCGTGATCATCTTTTTCATATCGGACATCCACGGTTTTTTCTATATTTTCTGGCAACAGTAAGCGAGCTTCGACTTCGTTTCTCCATTGGTCTTGATAAATCAGTTCGGATTTTTCTTCATAAGTGATCCCCAGATTGCCATGCTCTACTGCATTGATCAACAACTCAAGCAGCCCTGCAACGACTCGTTCCGGGCGAGGGAATGCCTTGGCAAGAAGCAACGCAATATTGGTTCCTTCTTCCAGTGTATAAAAACTGAACTCCCCCTTTTTCATCAAGCGGAGCGTGTTTGCTGTTTGCTCCGTTTCTTTCAGCAATTGCCTGTACTTTGCAAAATCCGTCATTGCTGTTTTTATAATGGCAAGGAGATGACTCCTTTCAAAAGGCTTGGTGAGGTAATAATATGCTCCTGCATCAAGTCCTTCTTGAATATCCTCTTTGGAGGATTTTGCAGTCATCATAATGGTGGGAATCGTTTTTAGCAGCGGGTGCTCCTTTATTTTTTTCAGAACTTCAATCCCGTACATGCCTGGCAGCATCCAATCCAGCAAAATCAGATCATATTTTTTTGGGTGACTTTCCAGCGCTTGCCAAGCCTCCTTGCCATTTTGTGATGTTGTCACATGATACCCTAACTGTATCAATTGATCTTCCAGCAGATCCTGAATAATAGGATCATCATCGACCACGCAAACTTTCAAATTTTTATTCATATCAACTTAGAGGTTATTGGTTTGTGGAGTGGGGCATAATATGAAAACAATATCTTTCCAATACTCTCAAATGCTTATAAATTAATGCCATGATATTACCAAATATTCTTACTGTTGATGTGTTGAATCTCATGAAAATTCGGTTTTTTTCCATCATTTTATTAACGGTTGCTGCTTATTGGATGGCAACTCAAGCAGGCTTTATCTGGGATGATGATGACTATATCATCGACAATTTACTATTACAAACTTTAGATGGTTTGTGGCGTATTTGGAGTACAACGGAAACCCCGCAATATTATCCTTTGGTATTTACAACATTCTGGATCGAGTATCAATTGTGGGAGCTGCAACCACAAGGGTATCACATCATTAATATCCTGCTGCATGCTTTGAATGCATGTTTAATTGGCTATATTCTCCAACTTTTAAAAGTAAAGGGTGCGTGGTGGATTGCTGCGATTTTTGCGGTACATCCGGTGCACGTGGAGTCCGTTGCCTGGATTACGGAAAGAAAGAATGTGCTTTCGGGTCTGTTTTACTTGTTGGCATTTCTGTACTATTGTCATTTCAACATGCAGGGCAAGCGGCGCTGCTATTGGATATCATTAGGCTTGTTTGTGATGGCGTTATTGAGCAAAACCGTCACCTCCACCCTTCCCGTAGTGTTGGTCTTGATGCTTCATTATCAAAATAAACGCTGGCGACGATTGGACCTGTACCATCTTGCTCCTTTTTTCCTGATGGCGCTTGGCATGGGATTGTTGACCATCTGGCTGGAAAAAACGCATGTGGGGGCCAGTGGGGCAGAATTTGATTTTTCATGGGTACAACGGTTGACGGTTGCCTGTCGAGCATTGTTGTTTTATGCCCAAAAATTGCTCATTCCTTATCCGTTGATGTTCAATTATCCTCGCTGGGAACTGGATATCGGTTTATGGCATAATCTGTCCTCTCTTTTTACAGTAGTGTTATTGGCAGGAGCCTTTTTCGGAATATGGAAGAGCCGTTATCAACCCATCACTTATCCTGTGGCATATTATGGCATAACTTTGTTCCCGGCACTGGGATTTTTCAATGTTTTTCCCTTCCGTTATTCTTTTGTTGCGGATCATTTTCAGTACCTTGCCAGCCTGGGGCTTTTAATTCTGTATGTACAAACCGGAATTTGGTTTGCAAACCAGGCCTCATTTGCCCTAAAAAAGGCTGCTGAGGCTCTTTCATTTGTTAAGATGCCGGAGCAGCAATTAAAACGATTCTGCGCAAATGGGATGATGATGATTCTGCTCCTTATCCTGGGATGCCTGACTTGGAAACAAACCTTGATTTATAAAAATTTGGAAACATTGTGGGAAGATACGATTGCAAAAAATCCACACTCCTGGATGGCTCTTATCAACCTGGGTGCCGTTTATATGGAACGAAATCAAAACCAGACCGCAATTGAGTATTTCAATAGAGCCATTGAAATTAATTCAAGCAATTCAGAAGCTTACATTGATCGAGGGTTGGCTTATTTGAATTTAAGGCAATATTCAAACGCACTGGAAGACCACAGCAGGGCCGTTGAAATAGACCCGAAGTATCACAGGGCTTATATGATGCGGGGATTGACATATTTCCATTTACAGCAATATGCAAAAGCACTGCAGGATTATAATCAAACCATTGTCATGGATCCAGCAAATGCGCTGGCTTATAATCACCGTGGTGCACTCTACAACCGCTTGAAGCAGTATGAACTGGCTCTGCAGAATTTGAATCGGTCCATACAGCTGGATTCCCACAACTCATCGGCTTATATCAATCGAGGTATTGTATACATACATCAACAACAGTATGAGCACGCAATGAATGATTTTAACCAGGCCGTTCAACTGGCTCCTGATGAGCCGGATGTTTATCAAAATCGGGGCAGTCTCTTTTTGTTAATCCGTCAATACAAACAGGCGATGGCCGATTTTGACAAGGTGGTTGCATTGAATCCTGCAAAAAGCAAAGCTTATTTGCACCGCGGCAGTATGTATATGATGGTCTGGAAGAATAAAGAGAAGGCTTGTTTGAACTGGGACAAAGCCTGTCAATTAGGGGAATGCCGGAATTATGATTTGGCAAAAAAAACAGGCGATTGTCCGTGAACGTAAGAAATGAGCTAATATTTAAACTTCTTGATTTGTTCCAGCAGCTCATGGGCTTGATCCGTAGAATGCTGGGTTGACTGAGATTGTTGTTTTGTCATTTCATCAATACTGGTTGCGGCTTCTGCAATTTCTGCGCTGCTGTCTGCTAATTTTTCCAGGGTTTCATTGATTTCCTGTAGCGCTACATTTTGTTCTGATGTTGCGCCAGAAATATGACTCACCAGTTCAGAACTGTCTGTAATTTTTTTACTAATGCGCTGCAGACTGGTCTCTACCATCTGCACAGCTTCCTGACCATCGCTGATACGTTGGTTGCTTTCTTGAATCAAATTTTGAATTTCCTGTGTCACTTTTGCCGAGTTTTCTGCGAGACGTCGAACCTCGTCGGCAACTACAGCAAACCCTTTACCTTGTTCGCCTGCCTTTGCTGCTTCAATGGCCGCATTGAGAGATAGCAAGTTGGTCTGATTCGCAATTTCGTTGATGGCTTCAATAAAATTGTCGATTTCTGTAGCAGTTTCCTGGATTCGCCGCATACTTGTCTGCATTTTTGCGACAGCCTTTGAACCTTCTTTGCTTTCATCATCAGCTTCCTTAGATGATTTATCGGCATCTTGGGCATAATTAGCTGTCATTTCTACTCCAGAATGAATTTCACGTGCCGCTGCAGCCGTCTCTTCAATTGATGCTGATTGGTCGGTGGCTAGTTGAGTTAAATTATGCATCGTCGAGGAAACCTGTTCCACGGACTCTGTCAGTGCTACACTGTCTTTGTTAATCACATCAGCGCTGTGAGCGATCTGTTTGACAATATTTTGGATTTGCTCAATAAATACGTTGAACCATTTACTGAGTTCTGATACCTCATCATTTGCATCAACTGCCAGCCTACGTGTCAAATCTCCTTTGCCTTCTGCAATGTATTTCAGAAAGCGGATATTTTCATGAATGGGCTTGGTAATCAAGTTGGTGATGAACAGAATAATAATCAGACTCAATAAAATGACAACTGCTGCCACTGCCAGCATGGCAAAAATAACGGATTCAATGGCTTCTTGCAGTGCATCTTTTTTTGCTTTTTTTGCTTTAGCAATTTCATCCAGATAAACACCCGTTCCAATCACCCATCCCCAGGGTTTGAACAAGGTGACGTAGCTTATTTTTGGCTGATGCTCTGTGAGGCCGTTATCTGTGGGTTTGGGCCATTCATAACCAACAAATCCTTCTCCATTTTCTGCGACAACTCGGTTCATTTGCTGGAAGAAAGGGACTTTTTCATCAATTCCTGTCGCATAGACAACCTGCCCCTTGCGGTCGCCGCTGGAGTATTTATATTGTGATAAATCCTTGCCGTTGAGTGCTGGCGCGATTGGGTGCATCAGCATCCTGCTGTCTGCAGGATTTTTTGGATCAAACGAATGGATCCAAAAGTAATCCTTTTTTTGAGGACCATAACGTAAACTCCCGATCACTCCGGCAATTTCTTGCTGTACCCTGGCCTCGACATTGCTCAGGTAGGCTCCTGTTCCAATCACCCATCCCCAGGGTTTGAAAAGTCGTACATAGCTTATTTTAGGTTGATGCTCGGTCAATCCCTCATCTGTGGGTTTGGGCCATTCATAACCAACAAATCCTTTTTCTCCTTCAGCAACAACCCGGTTCATTTGTTGGAAAAAAGGGACTTTTTCATCAATTCCTGTCGCATAGACAACCTGCCCCTTGCGGTCGCCGCTGGAATACTTGTAGTCCGATATGTTTCTGCCGTCTAATGCAGGAACCGTTGGATGCATCAGCATCGTAATATTTGCCGGGTTTGCGGCATCAAAGGAATGAATCCAGATATAGTCTTTACTGTTGGGGCCAAAACGCAGTTTTCTGATTTGGTCCTTCAATTCTTCCTTTGCATGAAGCAATGCGGTATCAGGATCTTCAGCAGCGAGAGCCTGCTGGTAGCGGGTCTCAATCAGGGAATACAAAACATCCAGGCTGGCCTTCAGCTTTTCTTCCACACTGGCTCTGATTTTTTCTTCATTTTGTGCATCCTTGTATGCAGCTTCCAGTGCAGTATAAGCCGTATTCATCATATTTTTGAGCTCTTGTTTTCTTTTTTCCAGTATGTCTTTTTCAAATATACTGATATCTTTTTCTGATTGTGAGGTGATGATCCAGCTGACAGCTCCCCCTAAGAGAACCGTTGTCAACAAAACCAGGCCAAAGCCCAAAATTAAAACTTTCCATCTAATATTCATCTGTGCCCCCTACAGCCCATATTGTTTAGATTTTTCAAAAACCATTCTGATTGTGGAAATGAGATAAAACAGACTTAAATACTGTATTTAAGTCTTAAAAATTCAACAGTGATTTGTCAAGTTATACCATGCAATATCTCAAAGAGGAGCGTATGTCACTCCCTAGATTGATGGAATGTTGATTTTCTCTCTTTCGATTGTTAACCTGTAATGGTATGACAGCTATTTGAATACCCATAGATGCAAGCAAGGCACCAAAATACCAACTTGACATATGCCCAAGGTTCCGATGTATGGAAATCTTACTGATCGATGATCAACCACTGCTGGCTGAAAAATTAAGACCATTGATAGAGTCCCAGGGGCATCAAACTCATTACTTTCACAGTGGGCTCGAAGTGCTAGGGTTCTCTGATGAACAGATGGATGCGTATGATATGGCCATTATTGACCGCCAAATGCCAGATTGTGACGGTTTGGAAATTGGGAAAAAACTCAAAGCACGCCGCCCTTCTCTGGTGACTTTGATGCTGACGGCAGATGACACAAGAAGTACCATTATCCGTGCTCTGAGAGATAGTAAATTTGATGATTATCTGTCTAAACGGGAACTGGTGAAAGACTTGGTTTCCGGACGGCATCTTCTGGATGATACCCTCTATCGTGCAGAAGCGTTGATTGCCACACGCAAGCAGTTGGAAAAGACAGAGCAGGCGCTCATGCGCGAAGTTCAGTTGAGCCATACCCTGCGAGAACAGTCTGTCACGATTTCCAAAGGAATGGTTGGGTGTTCTCAAGCATTTAAAGGGCTGCAACGATTGATTCATAAAGTTGCTCCAACCGATGCGACGGTGCTGATTCATGGAGAGACAGGGACAGGAAAGGAATTGGTGGCTCGTGAAATCCACAAAAGTTCAGCAAGAACCAATGCCCCCTTTGTTGCCATCAACTGTGCTGCCATCCCACGTGAACTCTTGGAAAGTGAACTGTTTGGCCATGAAAAAGGAGCCTTCACTGGAGCAAATAATTCTCGTGAAGGATTTATCAAAATGGCAGATGGCGGAACGTTGTTTCTTGATGAAATTGGAGATATGCCCATGGAACTGCAAACCAAGCTTTTACGAGTTTTACAAGAAAAAGAAATCACTCCGGTTGGAGGGAAAAAAAACATTAAAGTGGATGTCAGAATAGTCAGTGCCACCCATCAGGACTTGAAGGACAAAGTGCAGCTTGGGCATTTCCGAGAAGATTTGTATTACCGATTGAATGTCTTCCCAATCAGTGTGCCGCCGCTTCGGGAACGCCTGCAAGATTTGGGGCTGTTGATTGAGTATTTTATTCAGCGCAAATCGACCCACATCAAGGGGATCACTTCAGAGGCTTTAGAGATGTTGAAGCAGCGCCCATGGAGTGGAAACATCCGAGAATTGGAAAATGTCATTGAGAGGGCTATGATTGTGACCATGAGTGAACAACTTCGCCCCGAGGATTTTTTAGAAGAGACTTCTTTCTTGAATATGAAAGGGATACCGAACAATGTGGGTGGTCAATCATTGGACCATTCACAAGAACGCCTTTCCGGTACTGCTGATGGAAGTGTCCCTCCGTTGGGAGGTGCTCGGTCATCTTCGAATGAACCATTATGGGATGCCTTTGAAGCAAATGGATTTAAACTGTGGCGTATCATCAATGAGCTGAGCCTGCGTGAGCAATTGAAAGAACTGTTGCAGAGCGCTGTTTATGAGAAGAGGGGCCGATTTGCTGTGCTGCTGCTCAAAAAAGAAGCAGAATTGCCAATCAAAGTCCAATATGTCCATTGTAAAACACACCGTTTGGAAGAAATTGAAATAGTGTTTCATTTTTATGATGATTATGAAAAAAAACCTTCCGCTAATGGCCAACACCGCAAACGAGCAATCCCTCTGCCGGATGCAACTGTGTATCAGCCCGTATTGAAAGGACTGCCTGATACCTATATCTTTGATATCCTTTATCCCAAAGTTAGATCAATTGCCTGGGATCACATTTCTCCCCGTTGGCTGATGCGTGCTACGATCCTTCGTTATGCGCAAATCCATGCTTCCCAAAAAAGCCTGAAATCTGTCCTGGGCGAAGTACTGAGCTTTTTAGTGGATCCCTCATTAGCGAAACTTTTGAACGGATTGCGGCAAGATGGTCAGGAAGCCGTCAGGGCTTGTTTGACCAGTCCCAGCCATATTTTTGCTGGTATTCCAACGAGATTGAGAGTCCACCCTGACTTCATCGAACAGGAAATCCAGAAAATATACCCTCACTATTCCCGCCCTGCTTCTCCTATTGGGTAATCTCTCCATCAAAATCAAAGCAGAAGAAATATCAACTGATACAACTGATACAAGCAACGGACACACTAAGAAAGGCGAAAATAATAACATGTGAAAGTTACGCAGGATTTTCATCGCGGTTCAAGGCGTTTTATCGGGCGCATAGCTTGCTATGTCACTGGTAAAGCAACGCAGAAGATCGTTGAAAAGACAAGTAGATTTGCTAAGTTATCGTTTGAGCATTCCTAAGCTTTTGGTGGTGTTAAAGATGGGAGAAAAGTGATCACGGGTAGTACTAGTTTAGAAGAAGATGCCGGGAACCATCGAAAATTCAAAAACTCATAAAGTGTTCTTGATGTTGAGTTCGCCTTGTCAACACTTCTGACGTATGCTACTTGATAAATGAGTCAAATCCTGTTCGTTTGAGTATAGCCGGGTATAATCCATGATGCGTTTTTTTCTCATTTTTTTGTTCGTCAGTCTCCACAGCCCCGGATTCGTATGGAGCCAGAGTTTTTTTAGCACTGAGGCGATTCGGGGTAAGTTATCTGGACGAGCGGATAAATCAAAAAAATACAATCAGCTCGATAATTCATTTGAAGGTGTTGTCAGCCGTATCACCGATTCAGAAAGCATTTGGGTGCATCTTGAAAAAAAACGGGATTTTATTCGTTGGACATACAAACTCTCCAAAAGTAATTTGGATGTGGACCGTCAAGAAGTGCGAATATGGCTTCGCTATGTTTCTCCAAAACGATCAATCAGTCGTGGAAAAGAATACAATGATTGGTTCAAGAAAAAGGTGGCTTATGAAATGGGGCAACACTTTCATAATCGTCGGGTACGTGTCACGTATAATCTGCTAAAAAAAGTATATCGTCTGGAAGGCATGCTCTGGACTGGAGATGTGAATGTCAACACCTGGCTGGTTCGCAATGGCTGGTCTTTTTATCTGATTGAAGATGGAGATTCCCCTTTTCACCAGGATTTTGTGGCCGCAGAACAGTATGCTCGTCAACATAAGCTGGGATTGTGGAAAGCGGTTGACGACACAAAATGATTATTACCAAATTCTCTATTGAATTTTAAATAAAATTGTTCCATTCATGCACACCCAACAACAAATCCAGAATAATTTAACCATTCTCCAGGAAAACATAGCTCAGTCTCTTAATAAATCAGGAAGGACTTCTGAGCAGCTTCGACTGGTTGCTGTTTCCAAAACACATCCGATTTCCTCCATTGAAAATGCGGTGAGTTCGGGACTGCTCATTTTTGGAGAAAACCGGATGCAGGAAGCATTGACAAAGATTCCTCTCCTTCCTGATTCGCTGGAGTGGCATTTCATTGGTCATCTCCAAAAAAACAAAGTTCGCTATTGCCCCAGTAGCTTCCAATGGATTCACTCGATTGATTCTTCCGAGCTGGTGCAGCTTCTGGAAAAACGATGTGCAAATACACAACAACCGCTGAAGGCTTTGATTCAGGTGAATCTTTCGCAAGAATCGACCAAAGGTGGTGTTTGGGAGTGGGAAGAGCTCTGCCGAGTTGCAGAAACCCTGTTATCCTGTCAATGGTTGCAATGGAAAGGGCTAATGACCATTGCCGCACCACAGGCTGGTGAAACAAAAATTCGTCACACGTTTGCTACATTATATCAGTGGAAGGAAAAACTGGTACAGGAGTTTGGTAATCAAGAAGAATGTACTGAATTATCAATGGGTATGTCTTCTGATTATGGTTGGGCTATAGAAGAAGGAGCAACATTAATTCGAATCGGGAGTGCAATTTTTGGAGAACGTTGTTGAATTGAAAAAAGAAGAAGCGGCTCTGGATCAAGATATTCGTTTAGGATTTATTGGATGGGGCATGTTTGGACAGGGTTTAGGTCTTCATCTGCAAAATAGAAATTCTCCCCTATCCCAAAAAGGATGCATTTATCAGATGAAGGCTTCTTCTGAAGAAGTCAGAGGCTGGAAAAGGTTGTTAGATCTGGATCAACTGTTTCAGCAGAGCAATCTCATTTTTTTAGAAGCCTCCTATGACGAGTTGAGACCGCTTTTTCCTCGTATCCGTTTATTAGTTTCAGATGCGCACGTACTGGTATTTTTAGGCGCTGATATTTCTTTTGCCAAGGTAGCCAGACATATCAATGAACGGAAAATAATTCGCTGCCTGGTCAGTCCCATCCAGCGCTTTGCTGATATTTCTTTTGTTTTCACCCCCTCTGGATTGTTGGCAAAAGAAGAAATCCAGATGTTTTCCAGAGTATTGGAAGGGGTTCCCGTGCTTGTTCAATTAGAATCGGAGGCTCAGTTGGAAGCAGTACATGGGCTGATCGGTACAGGTCCTGCTATCGGATATACGATCATTGATGCACTGGCGGATGGGGCTCTCAAAATGGGCATTCCACGCAAAACAGGATTATTATTAGCTGCCCATGCCTTGTTTGGTGCAACTCGCACTTTTTTGGAGTCAGAAATACACCCGGGAGTGTTGCGTGATCATTCTATCCAGGGAAAAGGAATTCCCCTTTCAGGATTGATGAGCCTGGAAGAAGCGGGAATTCGAGGTATTATTGCTCATGCAATTGAATATGCTGCTTTAGAAGCACAAAAACGTTCACAATCTGATTAAATTTGGAGTATTCATATGTCCATCTTACCGTATGCACTCGTTCAAGTACTCACTGCTATGCTCGATTTATATACGTTCATTTTAATTGCGCGTGCTTTGATTTCTTGGGTCAGTCCGGATCCCTACAACAAAATAGTGCAATTTTTACATCAGATCACAGAGCCGGTTTTGGCTCCAGTACGTCGTGTCATTCCTCCCATTGCCGGGATGGATTTGTCGGTATTGGTTGTGTTGCTTGGGGTGCAATTTTTACGTTCGGTATTATTTCGATTTTAATTCGATATGAGCTATTGCTTTTCGTTCGGTCTCATAAATTCCAATGGTTGTGTCGAGCCGGATGAGTTTGAAGGTGTTGTGCACTTTCTCATTCAGCTGACACAACAGTAATAGTTTTTGCTGCTTTTTCAGTTCTAGAAACGCATCCACAATCACTCCAATCGTAGAAGAATCAATCCAGATCATTTCTGCAAGATTGATCACCAATCCTTTGAGAGTTTCATCTTGCAGCAGTGGTGTAACAATGGTGTTGATGTCCTTTGAGTTGCAATCATTTCCAATGGAGACAATACCAATGTTGTTTTTGATGTGGTACTTGGGATTCATGTGTTATCCATTCAGCATAATTGATTCGAAGCTCTCAATACATAGTATCTAATAGAGCTTGAATACGGTTTTGCATTGCAATGATTTTTTCACCATTTTTTGAATCAGACCGTTCCAGGGTACCCATTGCTTTGTTGAGATACGTTTTTTTCCAGGCAACAGGTGCTTGAATGAATTTGCAAACAAAAATGAGAAAATTGATGTACTCTGCCAGAATATTGTAATTCAGGCCTTCATAGCGGTTGCCAGGAATTTTGCTAATAGCCTGGCCATAATTTTCCAAACTCTCTTTGATGGAACGGACCATCTCTCCCTTGATGTTTTTGGTGCGAAATCCTGCTCGTTCCTGATCAAATTTTAATTCCCCTTCTGCTGCAAGGACATGCCCTTTCAAAAATGGTCCCAATGGGTCTGATGGATCGAGTTTCATCACCAAGTCCACAATTTCCATCGTTTCTTTTTTTAATGAGGGAAAGCAACGCATGATATAAACCGCATAATATGCAGAACGCATCATGAACGTTTTTTTCTGTGCTGCGTTTTCCTGACCTGTGTCAAATTTTCTCAGACGGTTATTGTCGATATGCAGCTTTTTGATTTGAGGAAGGATTTTTTGTATTCTTCGTACAATAAAGTTCCGATAAGCAGACAGCATATTTTTGTTCAGTTGAGTCTTCTGTTGTACCTCTTTGGGGTCGTGGTTTGCCTTCATTTCGGAGATGGTGATTTCATTCCGTTTGATTGCTAATTCCAGGTAAGCAACATGGGTCTGGTACAATGCCAACAGGCTGTTTAGGGAGCGTTCTTCAAAGGAATTGGCGATAAATGCCTGTAACAATAAGGCACGCATTTCCAGTAAGTTGAGCTCCCTGCCCAAACTTGTTGTGCGTTTCAAAATATATGAAATCAGATGAGCTCTTTCATCACAATTGACAGGATCAGTTTGTAGTGCTTTTGTTGATTTATTTTCTTTGCTTTTTGCATCCAGAATTCGCAATACCTCCATTCCTGTCACTGTATCAGAGCCGCTTCCTGCTTTTAAGAGTTGCTTGGCTCGCTTGAGAAAACTGACCTCTCTGAGTGCCAAAATTTCTTTTCTTCGTTTTTGAATTTCTCCTTTCCAGTGGGGAAGTAATCCTGGAATGCTCGACAAATCGTCCATTCGTATTTCTGCTGCAGGTAATCCTTTGCTCGGATCAACCGTAGAGATATCTCCGGATTTCGATTCTGCAGAAGCGGTTGTTTGTGTTGATGCGGACATGCCTTGTCAATAATCAAAAATTAGATGGTGGTTGTGTGGGTTTTGCAAAACACGGATGTTAGTAATAAGAATAAAAAAAACACAAAATTGTAAAATATTATTTTGAAAACATACCATAACCAATAAAAAGATCACATTCAAATGTGATCTTTTCTTACTGTAAACCTGTCACCTTTTTGTTTGCATGTGTCTCCAAAAACTCGTATTTTAACTTTTTTTGTTGTCCTGCAGCTTTTTTGAAGCAATGAGGTTAATCGGAGATATTGGGATTGTATGAGAAGACGGTGATCATGAAATCAGCACTTTTTTTAAGAGGTACCTTCAATCAGTGGCAGACAAGCTCGTTTTATCAATTCACAGGAAATGATGCGCAATTACGATTGGTGGTGCATTTACCAGAAGGTCATCAAGAATTTAAAGTAGCAACGGCGGACTGGGTTGAGAACTATGGAACTTCCTCTGATGCGCCATTGATGCAGGAAAAAGAAATTTGGCAGCTTTGCTCTGAGGGAGGTAACCTTAAATTTGATGTCCAATCTCAGAATTATGAATTTTTCTTCCATCTTCATGAAAAATCCTTAGAAATTCGACAATGCAATTTTGCACCAGATCAGAGATTAGAACAGTGTTTTGAGCAGATTCGGGCCAATTGGCATTCTTATTCAACCAGCCAAAAACATCAAATCAAAGACCTCATTAAAAAAGAAATTTCTCACCTTTCCCAATGAATGGGACAACAGTCCATTCAATTGATAGAATGAAAATCATCCAAGAACCACAAGTTTTAGGCTCAATACCATTGCTGTTGTTCTATCCGTCTTCATTTGAAAACGCGGTGGCGCGGGGATGTGTTTTATTTTTTCACGGGCTGGGTGCATCCAAAGAGGAACACATACTGGAATTGAGCCGCCTTGCCAAAAGTGGATTTTTAGTAGTTTCTATTGATAATGTAGGACATGGAGAGCGGCGTTATCAGGATTTTGATGGACGTTTTTCAGCAGCTAATCCTCAAAGAGATCAAGAATTTCTCAATGTCATCCTCCAGACCAAAAAGGAAGTGCCTGGGATAATTGAGAGCTTGGAAAGAAAGAAGCAGATTCGATTAAAAAAAATAGGGGTTGCTGGCGTTTCTCTGGGAGGATTTATTGCCTATTCTGCCATGCTGGAGGAACCTGAATTCAAAGCAGCATCTGTTATTTTAGGTTCTCCAAAGTGGAGAGTCGATCATCCAGAGAGTCCGCATCACCACGCTCATCGATTTTTCCCGGTGGCTTTACTTTCTCAAAATGCTGGTAGGGATAGTATAGTGCCTCCCTGTTTTGCAAAAGAATTTCATCAGAAGCTTGAGCATCACTATGAAGAGCGACCAGAGCGTCAGAAATATATTGAATACCCTCACTCAGAGCATTTTATGCTCCTTGAGGATTGGATGCGTTGCTGGCAAGAACTGACTCAATGGTTTGAAAAATTTTTGTGAGCGCATCGAAGCTTGGTTTTGAATATATTTTTTCCTGTAATTTATGATACCAGAAGAGTTGTTTATGAGAGACAAACAGATATTTTTCTTATTGATCACCATTTTCATTTTGCTGGTGACATCCATTTCCTTAGGAGGTTGTCATCCTCAAAGACAAACGAAGGAACAACAGATGTCGGAGTCATTGACGATTCAAGTCAATTCCAGTACGTTTGCCAGCCAAAACAGTGGTAATCTCTTTATTTTTAACATTGGATTGACAAATCAGACGAATAAAGATGTTGTCGGATTTCAAGGAAACTTGATTGTTTTTAAACCATCCGGAGAAGTGGCCCAAAAACTCCGATTTACACATGAGGAAGTGGTTCGCTCGAAAGATGTATTGAGCTTGAGCTTAGGTATCGATTATTCAGATTTACAATCATATGAAGGAGAGTTTGTCGATAAAGACCATGTTCGTTTGGCCTTTGAACCCATATTTATTGATTTTAAGGGTGGGGTGAAGCTGGGAAAACGAATTTGACTTACTGGGAATCTTGTCCAAAATAATGCATCAGTCCCTGCCGAAATTGTGCTTCGGCATTTCCTCCTTCTGCGGCTTTCAAGTACCATGTCTCAGCTTCTTGATAGCTCTGTTCGACCCCTTTGCCCAGATAATACATTTTTGCCAGGTAGAGTTGGGCATCGGCATATCCATGTTTTGCCGATTGGTGATACCATTTCATGGCTTCTTCAAAATTTTGCTGGATTCCTTTGCCGTATTCATACATACGGGCGAGAAAATATTCTCCACGGCCATATCCTTGTGTCGCCGATTTCAAATACCATTTGACAGCAGTTTCCAGATCGTGCTCCACACCTGTGCCTGCTTCATACAGCAATCCTAAATTACTTTGAGCTTCTGGGTTACCAAGGAGAGCTGATTGCAGATACCATTCTGCCGCCTTATGGAAGTTTGGTTTGACTCCTTTTCCGGTCTGGTACATGAGGCCTAGTTTATTTTGCGCGTCATTCTGGTTTTGTTGGGCTGCTTTTAAGTACCATTGAAATGCAGTTCTCAGATTTTTTCTGATTCCATTACCGATTTCGTACATCAGCCCCAGTCGGTATTGCGCCTCGGCATATCCCAATTCAGCGGATTGCCGGAACCATTTCTCAGCTTCCAGGTTGTTTTGAAACACACCTTTTCCAGTAGAGTACATGTGTGCCAGATAGAACTGGGCTTCTGCAATCTGCTGTTCTGCGGATTGCCGGAACCATTTTTCTGCACTCCTGTAGTTTTGTGAGATCCCTTGACCAAAAAAATAAAGATGTCCTAAATATAATTGGGCTTTGGGGGTGTTTTGTTTTGCCGAACGGTGCAACCATCTTCCTGCTTTTTGGTAATCCTGTGGAACGCCCTGACCAAAAAAATACATGTAGCCCAGGTAAAATTCGGCTTCAGGCACTCCTTGTTCTGCAGATTTGCGGAGCCACTTCTCAGATTCTCGATAATCCTGGGGGACTCCCTCTCCCAATAAATAAATTCCTCCTAAATAAAACTGTGATTTGGCATGTCCTTGCTCTGCGGCCTTGCGAAACCATTGCAATGCGTTGTTGCTGTCCTGTTCGTCTCCTTGGCCAAAAAAATACAGGCTGCCTAAATAAAATTGGGCCTCTTTATTGTTGCTTTGCGCAGACTGCAGGAGCCACTTTTGAGCTTCTTTATAATCTTGGATAACTCCTGCTCCTAATAAATACATTCCGGCTAAATACAATTGAGCCTGATCATGTTTTCGTTCAGAGGCCCGTAGAAGCCACTTTTTGGCTTCTTTATAATCTTGGGTAACTCCTTTTCCGAGCAAATACATGCTGCCTAAATAAAATTGAGCATCCGGCATCCATTGTTCTGCAGCTTTTCTAAACCATTTCTCTGCTTCGGAGTAATCTTGCCCAATACCCTGGCCGAAAAAATACATGTGCCCTAAACCAAACTGGGCATCAGCATTTCCTTTTTCTGCAGATTGACGGAACCACTTTTCAGCTTCTGTATGGTCGGGCCTGGCATTTGGCCCAAGGTAGTATTCAGTCTCCCAGTACTTCAATGCTTTAGGGTACCATGCTGTAGTGCTGCGAAAAATTGCCGGGCTCTTCAGGGGTTTTGATATTTCTATCTGCAATTCCTTGGTCAACTTGTGAAAATCCATGTCATTACCGTACCCAATAGATACGGAAAACAGGATGAACAGTCCTGCTGAAAATAGGTGAAATACCATAGAGAACATTATATTACTCCCTGTCACTCTTCAAACGATCAACCATTTCACGGCAAGTGGAAGGTTGTTAATTTGTCATGGCCGTATGCCTCTCGGTCGTCATATGACTTTTTAACAAGATTGACTCCTGCTTTCAACGATTTGCCTTCTGGAGAAGTAGGAGATACCGTTCCCTCTCGATCTGCGTTGATCAGAAAGGTCATGTATTGATTGACGCCCTCATAATCCTTAAAATAAAGCTTAATCAGAGACAGTGTGGTTGCGACTTTGAAGACTGCATCATCTCGCAGATTTCCAAAAATCGGTTCCATGAGCTGTTCGACCCTTTTTAAATTGTTCTCTGCTGCTTTGGTTTTACCTTTATTCATCAGTAGCTCTGCCTGAGGCAGAAGTAAAGATACCATCTTACGAGGTTGTTCATCACCATCTTTTAATTTTCCTATTGCATGGTGTGTTTCTACGGCATAGACATAAGTTAAAATTGCCTGATCGTCTGTGCGCTGATCGGATGAGAAAAACTCGGGTTGCCCCTGTAGTTTTTTTTGACGCAGTGGGGCCGAATCCAGCCATGGTTTTTTAAAAGCTTCTTCATCAAAGGGGCACGTTGCATTGGATTCACTGCGAAAATAATTTATATCGTTACTGGCAAAGAGACAATTTGGGCAGACGGCCACCTGCAACAAATTGTAATCACAGTGGTCTTTGCCTGGAATTGGTTTGACATAGGTCGTGATACCCAGGGTATTGGACCCGGTTATCATCGATTTTGCCCTCAATGACCAGAACGCAACTTCATGGCCGCATACATAACATTGCACATACCTGCCCAATAAAGAAGAATTGGAAGATTCCAATTTTCTTTTTGCCATGGTTTCGTGTTGATCGGGATTTAAAATCTGCATTATTCCGTGGCTTTTTATGACGTTTTGCTGAAATTCGGTTCTTACGGTAAAGGTGGTTTCTCCCAACTTACTGGGACGAGCCCCCATTGCGGTAGCAATCATCGGGCTGCATCGTTCTATTTCTTCTTCTTCACCGTCTTCTCTTTGAGGTGTGAAATCAAAGACAACACGGGTATTTGGCAGTATCATGCGCTCAAACCGGAAAGTACAGCCTTCCTCTGACAGGTCCAAAATGGGCACCTGGTAGATTTGTTCATTAATAGTCACTCTTACAGTGGGGAGGTTGGACTCCATATGTTCGCGTGTTTTGAGCATAATTTTTTCAAGCAGGGCCTCTGGCAATCCCAGCAGCTTGCCCGTCTGTTTGAAATAGCGAATTTCTGAAGGAGACATGCGCCCATCCACAATGGAAATTCCCGCCAGGTGTTTCAGTAATGCAAAGGCTTGATTGGTATCCATCTGGATGCCGGTTAATTCCCGCAACTGTTTCTTTTTGACCATGCCCAGCAGTTTGTTGATTTCTGCTCGATCTTCCAAAAAACTAATGGCTTCCTTGAGGTAGATCATTTCGGATTCGTCCACATGCCCATCTGAACACACCATCCCTGCAATTGCATTTGCAGCCCATTGTTTTTCTTCTTTACTCATTGACGCCGTATTCAATTGTGCCATAGATACCGTCCTTAAATAAAAATTATTATTCCTGAGGCGACGTATTCAGAAATACGTTGTCACCAGGTTTTCGATTCCATCATACCTTGACCCTCCATTGGGATAACCATGTGTGCTATTCATGAAAGTTTATGATAAAAACTACCAGCCTAAAATTAAACAAAGAGCAACCCCTACAATCGATATTTGATTATGGCACAGGATTTGGTTCTGTGCCAAAAACTATTTTTTGATAACCTGCTGACTTGACAAGGTCCATTAACTCAATCACCACTCCATGAGGGACACGTTCATCAATTTTTAAAATCAAGGTGTTGGATTGATTTGAAGGAATTTCTTCTGTTAACACCCTGTATAGATTTGCTTTAAGGAGCCTAGTATTATTAAAAATCAGTTGTTGATCTGCAGTCATATGTAGAATTGGTAATGGCTGAATTTGTTCCTGGCTTTGATTGCTTTTGGGCAGGGTGATGCCGATTCCCTGGTTTCCTGCAATTTTGGAGGATACCACAAAGAAAATAATCAAAATGAATAAGATGTCAATGAGGGGAGTGAGGTTGATGGATGGTTTGCGTGGAGATTTTTCGAAAAGCCGCATAGAACTCATTCATGAGGATAAAGTTTGTGATAAAAGAAAAGCATTTCTTGTTCAATTCGCAGACCCAGTGATTCAACTCTGCGGGAAAATAAAGTATAGGCCACCAGTGCAGGGATCCCAATAGCCAATCCTAACACTGTCGTGATTAAAGCTTCTGCAATTCCCTGACTCAGTGCTTCTGCGCGCCCCGGTGCCTCAATGGCAATGTTGGCAAACACACTGATCATGCCTAATGCGGTTCCTAATAAGCCAAGCAATGGAGCCACTCCTACAATAATTTCCAGCATGACCAGACCTCGTTCTGCATAATGCAGCTCGCGACGTGCCTGGTCTTGAATGGCCTCCTTGAACCTTTCTGACGATGCGGGCAGTACATGCAGTCCATAGGAAAGGATGCGCCCCATGGCATGGTTCAGAGCCGGCTCTAATGAGTGTAAATCTTTTGATGCCTCTGCCTGCCTGCGCAGATTCTCTATTTCCTGAAATGGAAAGAAGTTAGATGACCGCAGAATCCAGGCACGTTCAATGATCACGATGACCATGATCACAGAACAACACCCCAGAGGAATCATCATGACTCCTCCTTTGTTGTATATCTCTACAACCGCATGTAAAAGAGAGGATAATATTTCTGTCATAATCTAAATGATGGTATTGTCTGCAATCACCGTTTGTTTCATGACAACAACGATTCCGCCTTTAATACAATACCCTTTTTCTTCACAATTTTTGTCCTGGATATTGCTTGGATTGATGATCTGGACATTCTTACCGATCCGTACATCTTTATCGAGAATTGCTCGTCGGATATGTGTATTCTCGCCGATGCCAATTGGTGGAATCCCATCGGCTTCGTCTTTTTGACACTCTTCAGGAGATTGGTAGAAATCTGCTCCGGAAAGCATGCTCTCCTCAATGACAACATTGTTGGCAATTTGTGAACGAATTCCAATGATGGAGCGAGATATAGTGGCTTTTTTGATGGAGCAGCCATCGGCAACCAGCGAATTGTGAATTTGTGAATCTTCGATCTCAGTAGGTGGTAAAAAACGAGGGCGTGAAAAGATCGGTTTTTTTGAGTCGTAAAAACTAAAAGGAGGAATGGGACGATACAGCAATTTTAGGTTGGCTTGATAAAAAGACTCAATGGTCCCGATGTCTTCCCAGTAATCATTGAAAAGATGGGTCTGGACATTCACATCCGTAATGGCAGAAGGGATGAGTTGCTTACCAAAATCATCGTGATGGGTGGAAGATTCCAGAAGCTCAAACAGTAAGTTTCGCTTAAAACTGTAAATTCCCATCGATGCAAGATAAGGATGCCGCTCCGCTTCTTCAGGAGACAACCCCAGTTTTGTTGTATCCACCTTCATTTCTTCTAACGATTCTCCCTCAGGTTTTTCTCTAAAATCAGTGACACGGCCACTCGAATCTATCTTGATCAGCCCAAAGCGGGAAGCCTGTGTTTCGGCGACAGGGATGACTCCCAGGGTAATATCAGCTTGAGACTGTCGATGGTGGCGAATGAGCAGAGAATAGTCCATGCGGTAGAGATGATCACCAGAAAGAATCAAATACTCCTGGGCGGCTTCTGCTCGAAAAGCATGCAGATGGTGGCGAACGGCATCGGAAGTTCCTTGAAACCAGTCAGAACGTTCATTGGTTTGCTGGGGAACGAGAACTTCCACAAATGAATTGGTGAACATGGAAAAACGGTAGGTTCGACTGATATGTCGATTCAGCGATTGTGAGTTGAATTGAGTTAAAACAAAAATCCGGTCAATTCCCGAATTGATGCAATTGCTCAAAGGAATATCAATCAGTCGGTATTTCCCTGCCAGGGGTACTGCCGGCTTCGCTCGCGACTTGGTTAATGGGTAGAGCCTTGTGCCCTGGCCCCCTGCTAAAATAATGGCTGCTACATCATGCATGGCAGTTTCTTCCTTCCCGTATTATGAATGGTTTTCTCTCATCGAGACTACGCCCTGTTCAGGACATGATGACACGATCACAATGTTTCATGTGTATCACTTACTTCAGAAAACTATTCAAAAAATTGAAAAAAGCACAGCTTAAAAATAAATATTGTTGGATGCTCCTAAGAATCAAGCAATATTCTTGTGTTGCAATTTGTTTGTTTTCTCTGTAAAATTTTGTCTGACAAAATTTTTAAGAAGTTTCCCGCCAAGAAAAAACCTATAGCATATCCTGCTTGATTATCTTTACTCAACTCACAATCCAAAATGGTTGATATGAACTTATCTCATCGCATGGAAGGAAATATTTGTGTCGTTGGTATTCAAGGAGAGTTGACGAATCTGCAGCCTGCAAGGCTGAATAACTATGTAGAATCACTATTGAAGACAATCACTTGCAGTGCGCTTCTATTTGACTTAAAAGAAATGACTAAAGTTGATTCCATGGGGTTAGGAAGCCTCATCGTTTTCAGTAAAATTGCTGCAGACAAAGGGCTGGAGTATGCTATTTGCCAGCCTAATTCAGACATGCGTTTTTATTTGGAAGCGAGCGGCATGCTAACAAAAATTAACATCTATGAAACGCAAAAAGGGGCTCTGAAACAAATGAACCATGTCTATCGTGCAAGAAGTTCAGAAAAAACAAAATAATTGATTGAAGGGTGGTTATCAAAAATTCAATTCTATTCAGGCTGATTCTGTTTTCGATCATGATGATTGCGATAACAGGAGCCGGCGTGGGCTTTATTGTGTACAGTATTTACAGTCAAGCCTTGATTAGGGAGGAACTGGGCAACCTGAAAGAAGTCACACTGGAAGATAGTTTGAATATTTTATCTTCCATTCGGGCACTTCGCGGCGATGTGGAATTTTTGTCCAAGACTCCACCAGTTCAGGGAATTATTCGGACAAGTTCAGTCAAGGATGTGGACCCGTATGATGGCTCAACAGAAGCACAGTGGAAAGATCGTTTGGATTCCATTTTCAGGGAATTTATCCGAACCAAACCGATGTACATGCAGATTCGTTTTATTGGTATTGCTGACAAAGGCCGTGAGCTGGTTCGTGTGGACAGAGAAAATGATGTGATTATCAGTGTTCCGAAAGAGCAGCTTCAGCAGAAAATAGCAGAATCCTATATGCAGGAAACCATCAAAAAGGAGCCAGGCAGTATTTATCTTTCAGAAATCAATCTCAACAGAGAACATGGGAAAATCATGGTGCCCCACACTCCTGTGATACGAGCCGCTGTCCCCGTATATTCTGCAAAAAACGAGATATTTGGAATTGTTGTGATTAATTTGAATTTCGGTTTAATGATCAAACAACTTCAGGATTCCATGGTGCCTAGGCATTCCGTGTACCTTGTCAATGATTCGGGGGCATTTCTTCTGCATCGCGACCCTACCCTGTTTTTTGGTTTTGAATTTGGCAGGATTACTCTCGTGCAGGACGATATTCCAGAATTAAAGGCCATGTTTGAAGCAGAAAACATTGATACAGATCGATCACTGCTTTTTAAGCCAAAGGGTACTGCGATTCATTACCATAAAATATTCTTTGATCCCGACCATCCTCGGCGTCATCTAGGATTGATGATTGAAACCTCTTACCAGGAACTATTATCGGAATCCTCCATCCTACAGACCCAAAGTTTTATAGGGATACTGCTGCTGATTTTCTCAGGAAGTGTACTGGCATATTTTTTGACCAGACAATTGACCCGTCCGCTTCAACAAATTACACAATCGGCACGTTCTGTTGCCGAAGGGGATTATGAAGTCTACCTGCCTGAAAAAGTTGGGGGAGAAGTCGGCATCTTGATGGGTGCTTTTCGAGTCATGATTCAGCGGGTCAAAGAACGGACCCGATTGTTGCAAGAAAATGAGGCTCGCACGAACGCGATTGTGACAACCGCGGTAGATGCCATCATCACTATTGATGAAAATGGTTTTGTGGATACTTTCAACAAAGCGGCCGAGGAGATTTTCGGGTACCGCAAAGAAGAAGTGAACGGACAGAATATCAAAATGCTCATGCCCTCTCCAGAGCGTGAAAATCATGATGTCTATCTCCAGAGCTACCTTCACTCAGGCAATGCTAAAATCATTGGGGCTGGACGCAATGTCACCGGGCTGCGCAAAGATGGAACAACATTCCCCATGTCTTTGGCCGTCAGTGAAGTCATGCTGGGTGATCGCCGGTTATTTACAGGAATTATCAGGGATATCACCCGTCAGCAGGAGATGGAAGAAACACTCCGTTTCAGCAAAGAACAGGCAGAGGCTGCCAATGTTGCCAAGTCACAATTTCTGGCTAACATGAGTCATGAAATCCGCACTCCCATGAATGTGTTTCTAGGTTTTACAGAAATCCTCAAAGAGATGGAAGATGATCCGACAAAGGTAAAATATTTAGAAAATATTCACTCTTCCGGCCATGCTTTGCTGCACCTGATTAATGACATCCTTGACCTCTCTAAAATAGAAGCTGATAAACTGGAACTGCAATACAGTCCCACTTCTCTTCAGGCACTCTTACAGGAAATGCAGACTCTTTTTAACCAGAAGATCGTTGATAAAGGGCTGGAATTCAGCGTGGAATTTGACAAAGACATGCCGAATCTGCTCATTCTTGATGAAACCCGGTTGCGCCAGGTTCTGATCAACCTCATCGGCAATGCTGTTAAATTTACGGACAACGGATACATCCGGTTGTCTGCTTTTTTGCACAAGACTGAAGAACAGACAAAACAATCGTCAGATCTCCATATTGTTGTAGTTGACAGTGGCATTGGAATTCCAGAAGACCAGCAAGAAAAAATTTTTAAGGCTTTTGAACAACAAAAAGATCAGCAGCAAAAACAATATGGGGGAACTGGATTGGGGCTGAGTATTACCAAAAAGATTGTAGAGTTGATGGGAGGGACCATTTTGGTTGCCAGTCAGCAAGAGCAAGGCAGTCGGTTTGAAGTGATTTTACCGGGTGTTCAATCCCATTCCATGGCAGAATCCGATGATTATTTAGAGCAATCGCTTGATCCCCAATCCATGCATTTGGAATATACTCTTTTGACTCCGTCATTGACTGAAAACATTTCAATCACAGAAGATTTATTGAGTGTAGAACCCATTACTCCTGAAAATCGGAACAAGTTACCGCAGCTCCTTCAACTGCTTGAAGGTGAAGTGAAAAAGAAGTGGGATCAGCGTACCGGTTTGTCATTGCAGGATACGGTGATATTTGCAAGTGAGTTGAAGCAGTTGGGCGAGCAGTATCAATACAGTCCTTTGCTCAACTGGGGAAAACTGTTGCGGGAGGCTGCTGAAATATTTGACATAGAAGCCACAAACAAGATAATGCTCATTTATCCTGAAATTGTTCAAAAACTTAGTGATGGCTTATCATGACCAATGATTTATAAGAACGTATGCGTGGTAAAAAGGAAAATATGCATGAACCAGACAAAAAAGCCTGTATTTTAATTGTGGATGATATGCCTGTCAACATTCAGCTACTGGCAACAATTTTAAGTGCTCAGGATTATGAAATACATGTAGCGCAAGATGGCATTGAAGCACTGGAAAAGGTTGAAATAACAAAGCCTGATTTGATTCTTTTAGATATCATGATGCCGAAGCTCGATGGTTTTGAAACCTGTCGTCAGTTGAAAAAGAATGAAAAGACTCACAGGATTCCCATTATTTTTCTTACAGCAAAAATAGATACAAAAAGCATTACAGAAGGATTTGAGCTGGGGGCAGTGGATTATGTGACAAAACCATTCAATCCCTTAGAGCTTCTAGCACGGGTGAAAACTCACCTTGAGCTTACTTTTAGGAGAAAGTTAACAGAAAGACAGAATAATGAACGAAAACAACTGCTTCATGTGCTCAGCCATGACCTCATTAATTCATTGAGTGGTTCCATTTTTATGTTAGAGCAACTGGATACAAACCCGCTAGTTGCCCATCAAATGAAGTATGTTGTTCTGAAGGGCCTCAAAAACAGTGTAGAGCTGGTTAAATTAGGCCGGCAATTGAGGTCCTTGGTTGATCAAGAATTTTCTCTTCAACTGACAAAATTAAATCTTCAAGAGGGCGTTGGTGAAGCTGCAGAGATTGTTAAACGAGTGTTTGCAAAAAAAAATATTGAATTAGAAATCAACATATCCGAGACTTTGAATGTCTTGACAGAACAGGTTTCTTTTGTGAATGTTGTTTTAGCCAACCTGTTGACAAATGCCATAAAGTTTTCTTATCCAGGGTCAATCATCACTATTGATGCAACGCAAAATGGAGAGGAGGTTGCTGTTTCAATAAAAGATCAGGGTATTGGAATGTCCGAACAGCTGCTTGGAGGTATTTTTGATTTTAATCAAATGACCATTAGAAAAGGAACAGATGGTGAACAGGGAACAGGGTATGGAATGTCTCTTGTCAGGAGCTTTATGCATGCTTATGGAGGAAGCATTGAAGTTTTCTCAAAAGAACAGATGGAAGGAATCGACGAGCATGGAACGGAAGTGAAATTGGTTTTGAAACAGGCTGAGTCTGATTGATATACCGCTATCCTTTTTCCTCCTGTTTGAAGACGATTTAAACCCGCCGTCTCTTATGCATTTAGCAGTTTCTGAATGGTGGCAACCAGCTGATCATTATCAATAGGCTTCATCATGAATTCACGAATACCAATGGATTTTGCTTTTTCTTTAGAAATCATACTGCTGTAACCCGTTGCCATAATAATTGGAATATCGGGATGGATCTTCAACAGCTGCTGGCTCAATTGGTCTCCGGTTAAATGAGGCATGGTGAAGTCGGTAAATACCAAATCAAATCGAGATGGACTTTCTTGGAATTTTGCTAATGCTTCCAATGCGTCAGTAAAGCTCGTGACTTCGTATCCAATGTCTGTCAATAGTGCTTCATGAATCACCACTAGTGCCTCTTCGTCATCCACCACTAAAATGTGACCTTTCCCTTGGTAAAGAGATCGTTCTTGTTTCTTTTTTTCTTGGGCTTCGTGAACTGTTTCATGAGAAATAGGAAGATAAATGTGAAAAGCTGTTCCCTGGTTGATTACACTTTCTACTGTAATCGCCCCTCCGTGCTTTTCAATGATACTGTGAACAACTGACAGTCCAAATCCTCTGCCTTGACCAACTTGCCTGGTTGTAAAAAAGGGATCAAATATTTTTTCCTGATCTTCTGATGGTATACCACAGCCTGTATCCTGGACTGTCAGCTTTAAAAAAGTATCCGTTTTTAGTTTGGGCAACACCTCCTGAGTGTTATGATGTTTCTTTTCCTGCAAGCTGATTTTCAGGACACCTCCTGTTGTTTCCATCGCATGAGACGCATTGGTAAATAAATTTACTAGTACCTGATGTATTTGGGAGGAATCCGCTAAAATTGGAGAACAGCCAGGATCAAGGTTGTGTTGAATATCAATGGTGACAGGTAGCGTTGCCCTCATCATTTTAAGTGACTCGCTGATCAAGGGGGTTAGGTATTGCACTCGGAGTTTTTGACTATCCATCTGACTGAAAGTCAAAATTTGCTTTGTCAAATCAACCGCTCTTTTTCCTGCTTCACGTATTTTCTCAACATAGTGTTTTTCTTTGCCGTTTTCCGGGAGTCTAGAAAGCAACAGATCTCCATATCCCTGTATTATTGCTAAAATATTGTTGTATTCATGGGCAATTCCTCCTGCCAGTGTTCCTAAGGCATCCAGTTTTTGGGATTGTCGTACCTGAGACTCAAGTTGTCTGCGCTCCGTGATATCGTTGGCAATTTTGATATAGTGGGTAATGCGGCCGGATTCATCTGTGAGAGGGGCAATAGACGCTTCTTCATAATAAAAGGTTCCATCATGCCGTTTATTATGAAACTCTCCTTTCCATAATTGCCCTGAACGGACTTTATTCCAAAGTGCTGCTTGATCATCCGTTGCTGAGGTGGGCAGTCCTAAATCGGTATTGGCATTTTTCCCAGTTATGGTTTGAGCCGGGATGCCGGTGATTTCGACAAATCTAGGATTGACATATTCGATAATGCCATTGCTATCTGTTATCATAACCATGCTGGGGCTATATTCAACGGCCAATGCCAGCTTATTGACCTTATCTTCGATCTGTTTGCGCTCCGTGATTTCCTGCTGCAGCTGTGCATTGCTTGCCTGTAATTCCGCCGTACGCTTTTCGACCAATTGTTCCAGCTGGTCCCTGTGTTGTTTCAACTCCTCTTCTGTTTGCTTGATGCGCAACGCAATTTGTACACGTTTCAGAAGTTCACGATTTGGGACAGGGCGTACCACATAATCATCTGCTCCAATTTCAAGACCTTCTACCAAGTGCTCCGATTTTATCTTGATGCCCGAGATCATCATTACATAAGTGTGTGCCAGTGCCGGATCGGCCTTAATGCTGCGGCACACGTCAAAACCATGCAAATCCGGTAGCTCAACATCAAGAAGAATCAATTCAGGTATTATTTCTGTGGCCAGGCGCAACCCTTCCCTGCCTGTCAATGCCTCTATCACTTCATAACCCGCCGACCTCAAAGTCTGTGAGGTCGCATGGAGAATGAGAGCATCATCATCGATAACCAGTATTCGGATGGTTTTATCCGTATCATCTGTTAACACAAAGCCTCTTCTTTGCTGTCATAATTGACAATAATACTGCCTAATCCAATCATTGCCAGCTTATAGGCCATTTTCATCCTGCAGACGGAGAGCTTTTTCTTCCTGGTCTGTGCGATTTTATATAACTCGACTAATAATCCAACTCCTGTTGAGTCAACAAAATCGACGTTTTCAAAGTCGACCAGTATCGACTCATAATCTTCTTGTTCCGCCAAATTCATCATTTCTTCGCTGTATCTGTGTGCGGTTTCCCAAGCAATGTTTCCTGCGAGTTTGAAAATAAGAGCATTTTTTTCTTTTTCATAATTGATTGGCATGGTAATCCATTTTGTTTCAGTTGCTTCATTTCACTAACATGAGCCTTATGTTCATTCCAGCTCTGTCGCCTTGATGTATGTCATGACTTGTCCCATAGAAAACGACTTCCATGGAATAAAAAAATACAATCCTACGGTAACAGAAAAGTTTGATTAAAAATATGGGGACGAGGTACCCAATTTGTCGGGAAAGATTTTAAAATCATTGATTTCAAATGCTTAGAAATCAAGAAAAAATCGTATTTGAATGGTTATTTTCTGGATTCTTTTTAAGCAGCTTCTGAATGGTTTCAAGCAGCTGAATTTTTTCAACAGGCTTCATCAAAAATTCTTGAATTCCAAGAGCTTTTGCTTTTTTTTCAGAGATCATATTGCTGTAACCTGTTGTCAGAATAATGGGAATGTCGGGTCGGATCTTTAATATTTGTTGGCTCAACTGATCTCCGGTTAAGTGAGGCATGGTGAAGTCTGTAAAAATCAAATCAAATTGATCTGGATTTTGCTGAAATTTTTTCAATGCATCCAACTCGTTGTCAAAAGCAGTGACGTCATATCCAGTTTCCGTCAATATATCTTGGTACACTTCGGTGATCAACGTGTCGTCATCAACAACTAAGATGTGTCCTCTTCCTCTGGGAAGTGTCTTTTTTTCTTCCTGCTGGCTTTCGGAACTTCTGGAAGCGGTCGGAAGATAAATATGGAAAGAGGTTCCCCCAGAGCACTGCTCCGTCTTCATCTCACTTTCTACCGTAATGATGCCTCCATGTTGTTTGATAATGCTGTGAACCATGGATAAACCAAGTCCGGTTCCTTCACCTACTTTTTTTGTGGTAAAAAAGGGATCAAATATTTTTTCCTGATCTTCGATTGGAATGCCATATCCTGTATCGCTGACTGTCAGCTTCAGAAACGAATCACCTTTTAATTCGGATAGCAGCGGCTGATTCCCATTATGGGTTTCTTGCTTTAAAGTGACTGTCAGAAGACCTCCAGTCTCTTCCATGGCATGGAACGCATTGGTAAAGAGGTTGACAAGTACTTGATGTATTTGTGATGGGTCTGCCAGGATGGGGGCGCAATTGGAATCGATATCTTCCTGGATCTCAATGGTGACAGGTAAGGTGGCTCTCATCATTTTGAGGACTTCTTTAATCAAAGGCTGTATGTAATGTACATCGTTTTTTTGATGTTCCATCCGACTGAAGGTTAAGATTTGTTTTGTCAGATCAACGGCTCTTCTGCTGGCTGTATGGACGTTCTCCATATAGGATTTCTCTGTACTGTCTTCAGGAAGTTTTTGGAGCAGAATGTCGCCGTAGCCTCGAATAATCGACAAAATATTATTGAACTCATGAGCAATCCCTCCTGCCAGGGTTCCCAGGGAGTCCAATCTCTGCGAATGATGGAGCTGGGACTCCAGCAGTTTGCGTTTGGTAATATTCTCAAACGAAACTCCCACGCAGTTTTCAGGAAGCGGAAAGACTTTTACAAAAAATGTCGCAAAGCCGATCTGTTCATTACTGTAATGGATTTCTCCAAGTTCTATTGATATGCCGGAACGAGCCACCTGTGCATACTTTTGGGGCACTTCCATCCTGCGCAGTTCAGGAAAATTCTCATCCAGGGTTCTACCGATCGTCTTTCCAGCAGGAATGCCTGTCATCACGGCTGCTGCTTCATTGACAGTGATCATCCTCAAAGAAGAATCATCGTCAATATCTTCCAACTGGTATATGTGAAGCCCCACGCCTATATTGGCCACAATATCCGCAGCACGTTTGTTTTCTTTTTCTGCATACTTCAGTGCCTCTTCGGTTCTTTTGAGGGGGGTGATGTCGGTAACAACCAGTCGCGCCTCCTTCGTATTTTCTGTTTTCCTTCCTGTCAGCATCGCATGGAAGAAGGAACCGTCACTGTTTAGCATCCTGATCTCAGTTTGTTTCAAACTGGGGCTTCTAAACAGATCCCTGCCCTTCAAAAAATACAGATTCTGGTCTTCTGGATGTACAAAATGCGATAACGGCTTGCCAACCAAACTTTGTTTATCGGCATTGAGCATAGCTGCCAGGGTGAGGTTGGCTTTCCGGATGATGCCGCTTTTATTAACCGTCAGATATCCTACTGGGGCAAGGTCATAGAGATCGTAAAGGAGATCTCGGGATTGTTCCAATTCTTGCTGGTTTTTGAGAAGCTCATCGTTTTGGAGCTCTAACTCAATCTGATGGACCTGCAGCTCATGAAACAAGTGCTCGATATCTTCCCGGGTTAATTCCAGCAGATCAATGGGTGGAGGTGCTGGTAAATGTTGTTCGGCCAGCTTTCGCAGATTAACGGATTCGTTTGTCTTATAGAGCCTTGACGTTACTTCTTCAGATGCATGCATTTCCTTTTGAGAAAGAGTCTTTTCTAAAAGGGCAACCTTCTGTCGTAATTCGTTCAGTTCTTCTATTAACCCCCCTTTTGGTTTATCGTTGTCATTCATGATTGTCCTACATTAAACAAGGCATGCATGGTCTTTTTTCATTCTTAGAAATGATTTGTCAGACAAAATTGTAATGTAAGAAAAGATTAGTTGCAATACAAGAATGGTATCGGGTGTCCTGCCATGTAAGCTCATAAATTAGGAATTTGTTTCAAAACAGAACTGTTGACATCCGTAATACTTCGGGTAAAATCAGGACTAAAAGAGTCCTATTTGATTTACATTTGCTTGGAGAAAGGAAAAATTCATGTTCAAATTTAAAAATTTAACCGGAAATGAGAAGTCAGAAGAACCAAAGTTCAATTCAGATGAGTTCAAGGTGTCTTATGAAGAGTTTTTGGAAAAACGCAGAACTGCAACGAAATCCTATGTTTTTGATCTGAGGTCATCAGAAGATTTTGAACAGTCCCATTTACCAGGAGCTCACTCATTACCCATCGAACATTTTGAGAATTCCATCTACCAGATGCCTTACGAGGGGGATATTTTGATATATGGAAGCAACCATGGTGAAGCAAGACAAGCAGCAGAACTGCTCTATGAAAATGGTTTTGATTCCTTTTATTTTATTGAAGATTATGAAGAATTGCTCCAGGCGCTGGCCGATTCAAAATTCACCATCACGGATGCGGCTTTGGAGGAAATCAAAAAAAGGCTGCAGGAAGCGGGATCGTCATTGAAAGGCTTCCGTATCATCGCAAGTGCCATTTCTCCAAAAATAGCAAAGTACAGCGTTGATTTTGTCCAGGAAAGTGAGGACACGGCACAAGATACCATCATTAAAGTGGGGGAGATTGACGTTTATCTGAACCAGGAAAGCTTGTTATACCTTCAAGATACAATAGTGGAGCGTGAGTCAGATGCAGAGCATGGTTTGAGCATTAAAAATCCAAACCGAGAAGTGAGTCCTTTGACAGGATCCGTGAAAGAAGCAATGGAGCAGCTGCTTGAAGAACAAATCAACCCCATGGTCGCCTCTCATGGAGGCGTCATTCAATTAATTGATATTGAAGACGGACGGGTTTACTTGGAATTTGGCGGCGGCTGTAAAGGATGCGGGATGGTCAATGTGACATTGAAGCAAGGTGTCGAAGTATTGGTCAAAGAACACATTCCAGGGATTGTTGAGGTTTTGGATGTGACAGATCATGCCAATGGAACCAACCCTTATTATCAGCCTGGAAAATAGAGCCTGTGTTGCAAATTGTATTAGTTTCGACATACGACCTGGGACATCAGCCATTCGGACTTGCTTCACCGGCTGCCTGGCTGCGGCAAAGCGGGTTTCAAGTGAACTGTGTGGATCTTGCGGTCGATTCTCTGCCCTCAGAGATCGTCCGTCAGGCCCATCTGGTTGCCTTTTATATTCCCATGCACACAGCAACCCGGCTTGCCGTAGAAGTCTTCACTCATGTGCGTCAGCTCAATCCCCTGGCCCATCTTTGTTTTTACGGGCTTTATGCTCCTTTGAATGAAGTCTTTCTCCGTAAGCTGGGTGCTCAAACGATCCTGGGAGGAGAATATGAATCCGGATTACTCCACCTTTGCCATCGACTGCACAGTATTTTAGCAGGAAGCCTTTCTGATCAACAAACCGAACCTTTGGTTTCTCTGGCCCGTCAGCAATTTTTAATCCCGGATCGTTGCGATTTACCAGAATTATCGAAATATGCACAACTCCATTGGGGCAGTCATCCACCCCGAAAGACAGGTTACGTGGAGGCAACAAGGGGCTGCAAACATTCATGCCGTCATTGTCCGATCGTTCCGGTTTATGAAGGTAATTTTCGAATCATCCAAAAGGATGTTGTGTTAGCAGACATTCGCCAACAGGTGAAGGCTGGTGCCGAACATATTACATTTGGTGATCCCGATTTTTTCAATGGCGTGGGACATGCCGTTCCGATTGTTCAGGCATTGCACCAGGAATTTCCCAAAGTTACTTATGATGTCACCATCAAGGTGGAGCATTTGCTGAGGCATTCTGAACATCTCCCGCTTCTGAAAGAAACAGGCTGTGTGGTCGTTACCAGTGCCGTGGAGGCGATGGATGACCATATTCTGGCACTTTTGAATAAAAAACATACGGTTGCAGACTTCATCCAGGTGGTTCAATTGTGCCAAAAAGCCGGGTTGACTCTCAATCCTACCTTCATCCCTTTTACTCCATGGAGCAGTGTCACCGGCTACCAGGAATTTCTTTCATCTTTATTTGAATTGGGATTGGCGGAGCAAACATCCCCCATTCAATTGGCAATACGCTTATTGATCACAGAAGGATCAATGCTGTTCGAAATTCCTGACATGCAGAAACAATCAGAAAATTTTAACCAGCAGAGTTTAGTTTATGAATGGGAGCATCCCGATTCAACAATGGATGAACTTTATTCAGACGTGTTGGAGTTGGTCTCATCAGGAATGCAAAAGAACCAGACTCGACCAGAGATATTTGAGGCACTCTGGAATTGTGCCAGTACAAAAACCAGTCCCCATTCCTCCTTACCACCGCTTCCCCTGGTTCCAGGTCGTACGGATTTTCCTTACCTGAACGAACCCTGGTACTGTTGAGCAGAACCCACAAACGAGCAGTTGGCTCGTATTGAACGAATTTGACTTATTTATGCTGAGTGTTATAAAGCTCTACCAGGCTAGTTAAATTAAGGGATTGCTGAAATCAGCCATTTATACTGAGTTATACTGAAATACGCTCAGTTTGAGGGCGGCTGCCCATGTATGTGCTCATGTAAAAACGGCTACCCACTTAACGTCGGGTTCATAAATTGTTTGAAACAGCTAATATCAAAATTGATTCTGTGGTCTCCGAACTCTTTGGAGTGACCGGTCGAAATTTGATGCGCTATTTACTTGAATGTTCTCAACCCACTTTAGAGGGCGTTCAACAACAATGTCGTGGAACCCTTGTTAATAAATCTGAGGAATTATATCGTTCTATCCAAGGCTTTTTTAATGACCACCATCGTTTTCAATTACGGAGTTTGCTCCATATCCTGAATACACTAGAGAATGAGATTACCGCTCTTGAAAAGCAAGTAGAAAGCCTCATGGGCGACCATCAAGAAGCCTTGAAACGGCTCGATGAAATTCCTGGCATTGATAAAGTCGCCTCTCAATCTATTCTAGGCGAATTGGGCCCTGATCTGATGGCCTTTCGATCCCCGGAGGCCTTGAGCAACTGGGCCGGAGTTTGTCCCGGCAATAACGAAAGTGCCGGCAAAAGACGCAATGGGAGCAACCCGGCTAAAAAACATCTTTTTCGAGAAATGCTTGTGGAAATGGCCTGGGCCGCTGTCAAAAAGAAAAACAGCTTTTGGAAAGCCAAATATTATCGACTCAAATCCCGTCGAGGTTCTAAAAAAGCCATTGTCGCTATTGCTCATAAAATACTCAAAGTTATTTACTTGATCCTCAAAGAGGGAAAATCCTATCACGAACTCGGAGAAGAGTATTTCTCTCAAAAGGATTCAAACGCGTTACAACGTCTAAAACGTCAGGCTAAACAATTTGGATTTGAATTAGTACCAGTGACATCCTGAAGCAATCACTTTACTGAAAATGTTTACTCAAAGCTTTTGAGTG
This sequence comes from SAR324 cluster bacterium, assembly GCA_015231885.1. Lineage (GTDB taxonomy): Bacteria > SAR324 > SAR324 > SAR324 > NAC60-12. The sequence continues at coordinate 80,918 of JADGAT010000001.1, read as the reverse complement.
ATGACTCGTTCAGGTCGTCCCGCAAATGATGCCTCGAGCCCGAACTTAACATGACTGCTCAGCTGATTGTACCACAAATTGTTAGTTCGACTACGCATACAAAACTATATTCAGTTCAGCTGAGTTTATATTTTTAAACGAGTTTTTTGCAAAAAAGCTATACTTTTGAAAAGCACGCTCGTATTGTGTCTTATAGATGAAATCAAAATATAAATCTTTAAAACAATAATAAATAATATTTTAAATCAATAACTTAGTAACTGGTTTCATACAAAAGCGGGGCCGTTAATCAATCGCTTGCTTGTGCACCACCCCTATCCTCTCCTGGGAGGGGCCGAGGGTGGTAAAGAGTGCCCTGATTAAGTGGGTAGCCGATTTAAAGCATCTTGACGATCTTTCTTTGCCAGAGGCCGCATGACACAAAAAATATGCCATTTTTTTAAAAAATCTCAACTATTTTTCTAAAAGTCGAGTATAATGATCCATTCTCTTTGTTGATCCGCCCTATAATTTCTAATTCCTGATTTTATGAATACTCCTGTACACACCAAAGCTTTTTCTCCTTTTTCCAATATAGTCTATGAATTGGTCAAAGGGCCGATCCACACAATCGGTAAAGGTACCTCGATTCAAGAAGCGGCCAATAAAATGACCAAAAAGTCCATTGGATCGTTAGTGGTTGTCGAAAAGGGACAACCCATCGGAATTGTAACCAAGACGGATTTGGTGCGCCGCGTGTTGGCAGTCAGCAAGGAAACCAATCTACCTATTGAAGAAATAATGAGTCCCCAAATCCTCTCTATTGAGTACGATCGGCCCATTTTTGAGGGCTTGCTGCTGATGCTTCGTCATAAAATCACCCACCTTCTGGTGATAGGCGAAGGGATAATGGTGGGTATGATCTCGGAGCATGACTGGGTGCGCTATCAAGCACGGCATCCCGCCTATTTGTTTCGTGCTATTGAAGAAGCAAGTACGATTGCTGATGCTGCTGAATTGAAAACAGAGTCCAATGTTCTGATTGAAAACATATTTGAAGAAGAAGGAGATGCCCGGTCTCTCACCATGATTGTGACAGAAGTCAACGACCGCATTACAGAAGCAATCATAGCAAATTCACTCAGAGAGATGAAGGAAGATGGAAAAGGGGAGCCTCCTGTTGAATTTTGCTGGATGGCAATGGGCAGTGAAGGTAGAAAAGAGCAAACTTCCAGTACCGACCAGGATAATGGAATTGTATTTGCTAATGTTCCAGACAGTCAGTTTGTCGAAGTACAGCAGTGGTTTCTGCAATTTGCTGAAAAAGCGGTTGAGGGCCTGGAAACATGCGGTTTTCCCCGCTGCGAAGGTAACATCATGGCCAGCAATCCGGAACTTTGTCTGTCAGTAGACCGCTGGCATCAGATATTTCACTCGATTGTTGTCAATCCGGAACCTGACTCTTTGCTCAAGGCCTCTACTTATTTTGATTTTCGAGCGTTGTATGGACAAACAAGGTTTGTTGATGAATTATGGGAAGGATTGCTACAGGCAATAGAGAATAATAAAAGTTTTCTCCGATTTTTAACAGAAAACATGATTAAGGCAGGGCGCCCTCCAGTCAAGAACTGGAAATGGAGACTCCGCCGCTTGATAGAAATGTTTCCCCCACCTGTTGATATCAAAAGGGAAGCACTGGCTCCGTTAGTGAGGGCCATACGGGTTCTTGCCTTGACCTGCGGATCACCGGTTACTCATTCTATGGAACGTTTGGATGTGATTGAAAAAGCGGGTCTGCTGTCTCCTGAGGTAGTCGGAGCAGTCAGAGAAGCGTATGATTTTATTTTATTGTTGAGAATTCGGCAGGATTTTGCAAGAAAAGAAGGCAGTACCAGGACGGATAATATGATCAGTTTTCGCGAATTGAATCCGCTTCAAGGACGATTTTTAAGAGATTCCCTGCGAACCGTATATGAGCTCCAAGACCTCATATACGGAAAATTCGAGGGAAATATCTTTTAACTTATGAGCGTTTCTGAAAAATATTTTTAAACATTTGAACAGAAACCTGTTTGCTCATTTCGGCAATCGATTCGGTTAAAGGAATGGACTTGGGGCAGGCTTCAACGCAGTTTTGCGCATTTCCGCAGTCTCCGATTCCACCAGCTTCCATCAAGGGCTGAAGCCGTTGTTCTGCAATGAATTTGCCCACAGGGTTCATGTTGAAGAGCCTGGCCTGACTAATAGGCGCAGCACCAATAAAATTATTGTTCAGCGAGAATTGAGGACATGCTTCCATACAACAACCGCAGGTCATGCATTCTGAAAGTTTATAAGCGATGCCCTGATTCGTTTCTGGAACTTTTGCTCCTGGACCCAAATCATGATACCCATCCACCTGCATCCAGGCTTTGACTTTCTTGAGGTTCTCAAACATCCGAGAACGATCAACCGCCAAATCACGAACAACAGGGAATTTGCTCATTGGTTGCAAACGGACTGGTTGTGCCAGTGTATCAATCAATGCACTGCATGATTGCCGAACACGACCATTGATGACCATAGTGCATGCCCCGCACACTTCTTCCAGACAGTTGCATTCCCAAATAACGGGAGGTACCTGCTTCCCTTCTTTCGTAACCGGGTTTCTTCGAATATCCATCAAGCACGAAATCACATTGGAATTTGGCTTGTACGGAATTTCAAAGGTCTGCCAGTAAGACGAGCTATCTCTACTGTCTTGGCGTTTAATCTGTATAGTAATGGTTTTTTCTGCCATGAGTTTCTCCATAAATCAGTCGTATTTACGAGGTCGAGGGGTGACTAAAGATGTATCCACTTCTTCATAAGTAATATCAGGCTGTCCATTTTTAAATTGGGCAATGGATGATTTCAGCCATTTATCATTATTTGCTTCAAATCGTTTCATATACTCCATATGCTCCGGGGTAAACGAATCTTCGTTGACCTTCCCATTTTGCTTCTGCTCGTAATACTCCAGATAAGTTTCTGGTTTAAAGTCTTTTGGTTGATTCAGATCAAACTCAGGTTTATAGTGGGCCCCTCGAAATTCATTACGCAACATTGCACCTTTGGTAATGATTTTAGAGAGTTGGATCATGTTATACAACTGATTGATGTAACTGGGCACAGGGTTGGTCCAAACCTGGGTATCGACGCATTCAACATTGTTCCAGCGTTCTTCATACTCATTGATAACATCCAAGGTTTTTTCCAGTTTGTCATTTTCCCGCACAATCAATACGTTGGCGATCATCAGTTCACCCAGTTCGTGATGAAGGGCATAGGGATTTTCTTTTCCTTTCATCGCCTTGATCTGGTCAAAGCGCTCTTTCTTTTCTTGAACAGCTTTTTCAAATACACTGCTGGGAATATCTTCTGCTGCCTGATCCACGTTTTTCACATAATTCACAACTCCAGGGCCCATCATCAGTCCTGTGTAGATACAACTGAGCAGTGAATTGGCTCCCAGACGGTTAGCGCCATGATATTGGTAATCGGCTTCTCCCGCTGCATACAATCCTGTAAGAGAGGTCGACTGATTGCGAGGAGATTCATGATTGATCAAGCCTTCTTCAGTACGCTCATAATCGGTCCAGATGCCTCCCATGGAATAATGCACTGCAGGAAAAATTTCCATTGGGTTTTCACGAGGATCCACACCTGTGAATTTTTCATAAATTTCTAAAATTCCTCCCAGACGTCTATTCAAGTGTTCGCGACTATGGTGAGTCAAATCCAGGTATACTTTATTTTCTCCACCGACTCCTAGGCCACCATTGATACAAACATCATAGATTTCACGGGAGCCCACATCACGAGGAACCAAATTACCAAACAAAGGATAGCGTTCTTCCAGAAAGTAATACCGTTCATTGTCGGGGATTTGCTTCGGAGGACGATTGTCTCCAGGTTTGCGAGGAACCCACACACGACCGCCTTCACCACGAGCTGATTCACTCATCAAACGCAGTTTATCATGCCCCGGGATGGCAGATGGGTGTATTTGTATGAATTCGCCATTGCCATATTTAGCACCTTGCAGGTAGGCAGAAGTGGTGGCTGTCCCTGTACAAACCGCAGAGTTGGTGGAACGTCCATAAACCAGACCTGGGCCGCCTGTTGCCAATACCACCGCATCTCCACGCTCAGATACAATTTCTCCGCTGCGTAAATTGTGAATGACGGCTCCAACACAACGCCCCTCATCATTCAGGATAGCACCGAGGTATTCATGCCATTCCATTTTTTCTACAATTCCCTCTACTTCTAACCGGCGAACCTGTTCATCCAGTGCATACAGTAATTGTTGACCTGTGGTCGCACCAGCAAATGCGGTACGATGGTGAAGTGTTCCTCCAAAACGGCGGAAATCAAGGTTGCCTTCAGGGGTTCTGTTAAAAGTTACACCTAGACGATCCATCAGGTGAATGACAAATGGTCCATTGTAACACATATCTTTACAAAGAGGCTGGTGTCCAAGAAAATCACCTCCTTTTACTGTATCATAAAAGTGAATGTCAGGAGAGTCTCCTTCCCCTTTAATATTAACAGCACCGTTAATGCCGCCTTGAGCGCATACAGAATGCGAACGCTTCACTGGTAGAAATGAAACCAGCAGCACCTGCATTCCCTGCTCTGCAATTTTCATGGTTGCAGCTAATCCTGCTAAACCACCGCCTATTACTATTACGCGTTGTTTTGACATGAGCTCTTCTCCGAATTAGTTAAGCCAGAAAACACTGATTGAATAATAACCGCTGAGTACGAGGACAAAAAACACCCCAATACCGCAAGTACGAACCATTTTTTGTGACAACGGAGTCAATGCAATTCCCCATGTCATACAAAAAGTACTGATACCATTTCCTAAGTGAAATGCAGCGCCAGTAATTCCCAGGATATAGACTGTTAGTGTAAGCCAACCACTGCTGGGATTGAGAAAACCTCCCTGCAAATGTTCATAATGTGCTCCCCATTCTCCATTCATCAATGGAATGATCTGGGCATTGGCCAAATGAGCAACAACAAATAAGAAAACTCCCACTCCGCTCAACCGTTGCAGCCAATACAGAAGGTTGGAAAAATATTTATATTCCTGCGTTGCCTTGATTTCTGAGGGGTTCGCAAGACTGGAAGATATTTTCAAACCATAAACGGAATGAAAAATAAGAGGAATGTAGACAAAAATGACTAAAGCCAGAATTGCAAGAGGACTATCGTAATAGCCATTGACCTGTTGATTATAAACCTCAGCTCCATGATGCAAATAAAGTTGTGTATAGAGATGATAAATCAAAAACAGACCTACTGGAACAATACCTGTAATACTGTGGATACGACGCAGGAGAAAGTCTGAGCCCATAGTTGATCCTTCATAGTAAGATTGGATTAAAGGAAATCAGGAAAATTCCTGATTTTTCACCGGAAACGCTTGATTTAGTTTTTAACAGAAATCCTCTGTTGCTGACAGTATGACACAAGTTACCTTGAGTCCTTGCAGCGTCGGCATTATAAGTTAATTCAATTTAAGAAATCTATCCGTAAATCTACGTAGTTTTATCAATTATCTAAGATCCATGGTGTTTATGCATCAAATAGGCATTGATTTGTATTGTTGTATCAGGCAAAATAAAATATTTTTTTCTTCCTTAGGAATGCTCAAACAATAACTTAGCAAATCGTCTTTTCAACGATCTTCTGCGTTGCCTTACCGGTTACATAGCCAGCTATGCGCCCGATAAAACGCCTTGAATCTCGATGAAAATCCTGCGTAACTTTGGCATGTTATTATTTTCGCTTTCCTTAGGGCTCGTACAGAAATAACCTTTACAGATGACTTGTCTTTTTCCTCGTCTACGGTGTTGTCTTCAAAGGCGCATACTCCAGTATGCACAATTGAAGACGCCTTGTAGCCAAGAAAAAATACTTCCTCATCTTTGTCAACGTTATTTCTGCACGAACCCTTAATTAAAAAGTGGCCAACCGGTAACACATGCATGAACTCTTTGCTTCGGTCTTGGAAAAGCTCACCAAACCGGCACATGATCTTTATTTTTCCAGTTTACAAGGTTCGAGTAAGTCTTTTCTGATTTCTTATCTTCAGCAGGTGAATGTGCCCCCGATTGTAGTGGTGACCTATTCATTTGAAAAAGCAGAGCAGCTGCGGGATGATCTTTCCTTCTTCAGCAAAACCAATGACATTTATTTTTTTCCTCATTGGGATACCTTACCCTATGATAATTTTTCCCCTCATCGAGATGTTGTCGCACAACGTTTCATCACCCTTAAAGCTTTGTGTGACCACCAAGCCAAAATATTGATCACTACCCCGACTGCACTCATGCAGCGAATGATCCCCAAACCCTTGTTCGAGCAAAACTCTTTTGTGCTGCAGCAGGGGCAAACTTATCACAGGAACGATCTGATAGAGCAGTGCAAAGAGGCAGGCTATACCTTGGTGGATATGATAGAGGAGCGTGGCGAATACAGCATCCGGGAAGAAATCATAGACTTGTTTCCATTGAACCTGGAAACACCTGTCCGCTTGGAATGGGACGGGGAGTGTTTGGCACAAATCAAGGAATTTGATGTGCAAACACAGCTTGCGGATGGAGATCCACACGATGCTTTAGAGGTGCTACCGGGCCAGGAAGTATTATTGACATACCATACCTTGCAATGCGCCAGCACGCGGTTAAAACAAACCGTGGGTACCGATAAAACAGGCCTTTATCACCAAACCAACGCTTTATTAGAACAAGGGACTCATTTTCCCGGAATCGAATCTATATTGGGATTGTTTTATGAAAATCCGCATAGCCTTTTTAACTATATTGATTCAAAAAGTTTATTTGTTTTAGATGAGCCCTCCCGTATTGAAGAGAAAGCGAGGCTGGTTTATGATGAAATTTTTTCAGAATTTGAACTCAGTCAGGAGCAGGATAATTTTGCTCTCAATCCGGAGCTATTGTATCTCAGCCATCAAGATATCCATCGGTTATTTAAAAAATTCCTGACCATTCACTGTTTTGAATCAACACACAATCCTCCAGGGGCTTACCCTGCTCCTATTTGTCCCTTTTTAGCCAATCATTTTTTGCGTATTGTCGAAAAGCAAGCCCACCACCCCCCTCATTCGTCGATAGCGAATATCATTAATACGGTAAAGAATTGGCAGCAGGAAGGAGCTGTGGTTGTGTTTACCGCAAAAAATCAAACTCATGGAGATCATCTGAAAGAGCTGCTTGCCGATTTTATGATTGAGGCATCTCCTGCTGCTTTGGAAAATCAAGGATTCACCAATTGGCCTGACTGGATAACAGATCATTTAGCCACCTCAGAAAGCACAAATACTTCATCAGTTTCTCCAATTGCGGTAGGCCCCTTGTCTGAAGGGTTTCATGTCGTCAATGAAGAGGGGCGAATATGTTTTGCTCTGCTAACGGAAGAGGAAATTTTTGGTGAAAAAATCCGAAAACGGCGTTTGAAACAGCACAAAATGCAGCAGTTGATCGGCAACTTAGATGATTTAGAGGAAGGTGATTATATTGTCCACCTGGATTATGGAATTGGAAAATACCAGGGATTGGAAAAAATTGAGGTCCAAGGGACAACCAACGATTTTATGGTGCTGACTTATGCAAGAGATGAAAAAGTCTATGTTCCCGTTGATAAATTTCACCTGGTGCAGAAATATATCAATTCCGATGGGAGCCCTCCACGCTTGAATAAGCTTGGGGAAAAATCATGGAAGAAGGCCAAAAACAGAGTCGCCAAGGCGGTGGAAGACATGTCTCAGGAATTGATTGAAATCTATGCGGCACGCCAAGCCAAAAAAGGATTTCGATATTCACCGGACAACCACTTGATGACGGAGTTTGAACTGGCATTTCCTTACGAAGAAACCGAGGACCAATTGACCGTAATCGACTCTGTAAAAAAGGACATGGAGTCCTTCAATCCAATGGATCGTCTGGTCTGTGGGGATGTTGGATTTGGAAAAACAGAGATTGCCATACGTGCCGCATTCAAAACTGTTTTGGACAGTCGACAGGTCTGTGTGCTGGTGCCAACTACCATTTTGGCGCAACAGCATCTGGTCTCTTTTCAAAACCGGATGGAAGAAATGCCGGTGGTTGTGGACCTGATCAGTCGGTTCCGTACACCTTCCGAGCAGCGCAAAACCATCAAGCGCCTTGAATCTGGGGAAATCGATATTCTGATTGGAACCCATCGTGTTTTGTCGACCGATGTCAAATTCAAAAACTTGGGACTGCTGGTAGTTGATGAAGAACAACGATTTGGTGTGAGGCATAAAGAAAAGATTAAGAAATTTCGTGCAGAAATTGATGTGCTTACCTTATCAGCGACCCCAATTCCTCGCACTTTACACATGTCTATGCTGGGAATACGGGATCTTAGCATCATCAATTCTCCTCCTCCCGATCGGTTGGCCATTCGAACACGCTTTCTCAAATCCAGTGCTCATATCATTCAAGAAGCCGTCAGTCGTGAAATCCGGAGGAATGGACAGGTTTTTATAGTTCACAATCGAGTTGACACCATTTTTGAATATGCGGCCTATTTGAAACAAGTTCTACCTCAAGTCCGAATTGCAGTGGGTCATGGACAAATGGGAGAACATGAACTGGAAAACGTCATGATGAATTTTATTAATGGGGAATATGATGTCCTTGTCTCGACCACCATCATTGAGTCAGGTCTCGACATTCCAAGGGCCAATACCATCATTGTGAACAATGCCCATCAAATGGGTTTGTCCCAGTTGTATCAACTCCGCGGCAGAGTGGGCAGAAGCAATCTCCAGGCCTATGCCTATTTACTGGTTCCTCCTGATAAAATTCTAACCACTGTGGCCGAAGAACGTTTGAAGATCCTACAGGAACTCAATGCCCTTGGTGGTGGTTTTAAGATTGCGACTCGTGATCTAGAATTGCGGGGGGCAGGCAATCTTCTAGGGTCTGAGCAATCCGGACACATTGCCAGTGTGGGGATGGAACTGTACACGCAAATGATTGAAGATGCCGTGAAAAAGATACAGCAAAAACAAAAAGAGTTGTTGGAGCCCAGCGAGATTAAAATTAATTTTCAAATCCCCACAGGCATTCCTGAAGAATATGTACCAAGCTCCAATCAGCGACTTTCGCTTTACAAAAGGCTGGCTGCCGTTCAAACAGAAGAAGAACTGTGGAAACTTCGTGATGACACAGAAAACCGATACGGACACTTGCCGGAATCCTTGATCAACCTTTTCAAATGTGGACAGGCCCGGTTATTGGGACAGCGCTATGGATTGAAAACCATTGAGCACCGAAAGCAGGAACTGCGGATTGAAATTGCTCATGGAGAAAAGCTCAATACCCAGGAATTGGTAGCGTGGCTGCAGGATCAGCAAAAAACCCTCCGTTTCATTCCTGAAAATACGTTAATGCTGGAGCATGTCCCTAATTCAATGGATAAGATCCTGGAAAATTTGAGAGGATTTGAAAAGTTATTCATCCCTAACTAAGGAATGCTCAAAAAATAACTTAGCAAATCTACTTTTCTTTTCAACGATCTTCTGCGTTGTTTTACCAGTGACATAGCAAGCTATGCTCCCGATAAAACGCCTTGAACCTCGATGAAAATCCTGCGTAACTTTCACATGTAATTATTTTCGCCTTCTAAGGAGTTATGGAAAAAGACTTTCATTATTATTTGATCTATTCGATTGCAAAGCTCACCCAGTATGAAGACGCTGCAGTGATTGCTTATTCTTCGCAGTTTATCGATGACAATAACGAAGGACAATTTTCAATTGATGGACAACCGGCTTCTTTCCCGGATAAGATCAAATCCAATGGAGGATACTACTACCCCATTATGACACAATCTTTGTCTCCCAAGTCATTGGATCCCTATGTGCAGAAGTATGTCTATGTCCCTTTTCACTTCCTGCCTGGTGATGATAATGTCGAAATCAAGAGGCGCAAAAATCCACTGAGCACCACTCCCAACTCAAAAAATGCAAAACATTTGTTAAGAGCAGCATTGGATACGGAAAACCCCTATCAAATCGGTATTGCACTGCATACCTATGCGGATACATGGTCTCATCAAAATTTCACAGGACTTCAGGAAGAATGGAATTCGGTTTATCCCTGGTATGATGTGTTCAAGTCCATGGTTCCCAACATTGGACATGCCGAAGCTGGGCACATGCCTGATGTGATTTCTGAAGAGTGGACCGATCACCGGTTCGGGCAAAAGATTAATAATCGCCACAGGGCGCTGGCCGCAACAGCCGCCATTTATACGGCAATGCGAAGAAGATCTCAACAAGGTCCTAAATGGAATGACGTTAAAAAAGAGTACAAACCGATCATCCATGCGGCGGGATACGATGAGAGAAAAGAGAGAATCCGTGATTTTCTCACACACCGCGGACTTGGTTCGATTCCCAAGTATTCAAAAAACGATTGGATTGATCAGGCTTTGGATAAAAATGGTGGGGAACTCACCATGAATCCTGAGTTTCTTAATACCCACTGGCATCGTTTTCACCTGGCGGCAAAATCCCATCTGGCCATTGTATTGAAACTGATCCAGGCATTGTGACTTTGTAACAGTATTCATATTCTTGACCGTGGTACTAAGTACTAGGTCAAAAGTATTTTAACATTTTTTTGATTGTCATCACTAGAAACGAATGACGTGGCGATCTCTTTCTTCCTGAGATTGCTTCGGAGTATCGTCGCAATGATGGAATGTTAAAAAATATATGGTCAGGTACTTAATTAGGTCAAAAGTATTTTGACCTAATACTTAATTTCAGAAGATTCCCCTAATTCTTCATTGAAAGCATCGGACAAGTCCTCTGAAAGAGGAAGGATATAGCGAAATCCGCTGAAATAGCAAGCTATGTGCCCGATAAACGCCTTGAATCTCGATGAAAATCCTGCGTAACTTTCACATGTAATTATTTTCGCCTTCCTTAGCATCCCATTCATTTTTTTCTGAATAAATGATAGAGAGACGGATAGATGAATTTAAAGTGCACTTGCAGTTCCTTGCCTTTAAAATCATTGGGAAGGGGCGGGAGATTAGATGTCCCTGAAATAGCATCAAGCACCGAGTCCACCATAAATCGTGATGCTCTTTCCACATCCGTCACTTCATAAGCAATCAGCTCGCCTTTTAAATTCAAAGTAACCTGGACAAATACATTTCCTCCTTGAGGGACATTACCTGAAATATAGTCGGGAGGCGGATGATTGCGCCAACTGTACAGCAATCCCTTGGCCCACCGGCCCATATAGGATTCGTAGGGCCAGTTGTAATCACTCAATCCATAGAGCATACCATGAGAACTTTGTGGACCAATGGGTATATTGGGGGTGGGATAGAGCTTTTTATGTTTTTGCAGAGGTAAAGGAACTGCCGGTAGTAGTGTGTCCTGCCTTAAGGGAGTCGTGTCCAGGTCCGTTGGTTCCTCTTTTTGGGGAAAGGTGGAGCGGAGAAAGTATTTTTCAGGAAGAGGTGGTGTTGCAGAATCACGAGGTTCTTGTTGAGGATTTGGTATTTTTTCATTTTCAGACGGGGCGTTTTTTTCTTCGTCTTTGTTTTTTTTTTCAGTTGTGGTTGGCTTTTTGGTAACGCCAGTCAGTTTTTCCTTGGCAAGCGCCATACTTAGCTGCTCTGCTTCCTTTTCTTGAATCAATTCATTGAGCAATCGTTTGAACTCTTCAGGAGGTTGCGGCTTTATTTCTTTTCCAGGGGGTTCGGGTTCTATTTTTTTTTCCACAAGAGGCGGCGATTTTTTTTCCACAGGAGGGGGTTTTGCAGAAATAGTGATTGTTTCTTCAAGTAAGAGCGTTGATACTGAAGAAGATTGCTGTGGAGGAAAATTAAGAAATTCGACAGTGATTGCTGGACGTGGCAGTTTGGTAGTTCTGAGAAGCGGATGGAAAAAGTACAATAACACTCCATGTATAAGGAGTGCTGCAATCACAGCAATTCCTCTCAAATACCAAAACTGGAGAGAGAGTGGGGGATGGAGTGCAAATGAGTTAGTTGGAAGAGTCAATAACCTTTGGTACCTTGAAGCATTGATTTTCAATATAAGGGCTGAATTGTTCAGGAGACACTGGAGATACTTCCGACTGATCCTCTCGATAAATAACCAGTTTGCTCTCATCACGATCGATAGATTCAGAAGGGACATCAATGGTCTCTAAAACCTGAAAATAATCGAGTATTGTAGAAAATTGCCGAGCGAATGTGTGCTTCTCTTCTTCTGTTAACTCCAGAGAGGATAACTTAGCAATTCTTGTCACATCTTCAATAGAAAACATGGTATTCCCATTTAAACGTAAATCATCATTTTGACTTTTGCGGTTGCAACCGTTTCATTATCAACAGAAGCAACACAGTCAAACAACCAAAGGTCTCTGCGGTGAGAGGCAATGACCACATCTAAAATCAACTGATCTCCTGGCACCACAGGACGCTTGAAGCGCGCTTTTTCGATTCCTCCAAATAGGATCTGAGGGGTCTCCTCCTCTGGCTTGGGATGTGCGGCAACGCCACCGACTTGAGCCAGTGCTTCCACAATCAACACACCAGGCATCACAGGATTTTCGGGGAAGTGCCCTTGGAAAAATGGTTCACTTCCTGAAACATTTTTTAAACCAGTACAGGAAACCCCTGGGTCTAGCTTAAGAATGCGGTCAATTAAAAGAAATGGATAGCGTTGTGGTAAAATTTTCTTTATCTGTTCAAGATCAAATACCATCGTATTATTTGTCATTTTTTAGAGCTTTTGAGAGAATTATAATGATCAATGACCTTTTCTGTTAAATCAGTCGTCGTATTATTCATGTAGAGAATGATTTCTGCTGCATTTTTCTCCAAAACCAGATCAAACTTATCTTTTTTGGCCACAGTGCGGATCACGGCTTTTAATTCTTTGAAAATCTTTTCTGTGAACTGACGCTCCTTTTGTCGCAGCTCCTGCTCAAATCGACGGCTTTTTTGGACTAAGGACTGTTCTTGCTGTTTCAGGGCAGATTCTTTTTGTTGTTTGGCTTCGGGTTTCAAAAGCATATTATCACGAAGTTCTTGCGCATTTTTCCGCAGTTCGTCTTGTTCAATCTTGAGTTCCTGCTGCTTTTGACGTCCTTCGGCCTCCAGCAAGTTTTTTGAGCGAATGCCCGCTTCGGACTCGTTGAGGGAGCGGTTCAAATCAACGACTGCAATTTTAAATGGTGCCGCTGTCAGATTGTGGCAAAAAATAAAAAAGAAAAGAATAACAAGCAACGGGCGTAATTTTAATGTCTTCACAAATACCTCCATGGGTTGAGTCATTATGTTCAATACAACAAGGATAGATGAAAAAGGTAAGATCCGTTTTTTAAGGGAATAGATGGATGTTAATAAGGCAGAAAAAACAGATACCAGAGAATACCAACGGTTCCCATTGCGAAAATGAGAGCATATTGTTGGAGTATCCCATTTTGCAGGCCTCTTAGCATTCCTCCTGAGACACGCGCGAGATCACCGGAAAGGTGGACGATCCGATCGATGATGCCCACATCAATCCATTTCCAAAGTACGATGGTGGAACACTTTTTCATGGGCTGGATAATGGCAGCATCATAAATTTCATCGATATAATATTTGTTCCAGGATAGTGCATAAGGAATCTTAAATTGGGCTTTCCATTTGTTCACTTGATCCAAATTACCCGCATAGAGTTTCCATGCAATCCAAACAGGAATGAGGGCCGCAGCAACAGACATGACCATGAGGACGATTTCTGCTATCACAGAACCGTGTCCTACCGGCACTTCAGCATAAAATCCTTCAAAATACAGTTCGATCCCATTGGGCAGGAAATGCAGGACATGGGGAACACCAAAGAATCCTCCAAAAATGGATAGAACCGCTAAAACGGCCAAAGGCGCCAGCATCGAGACAGGTGATTCATGGATATGTTTCGCAGTGTGCGGATCGACTCTGGACTCTCCATGAAATGTCAGAAAAATGAGGCGAAACATGTAGAACGATGTAAGAATCGCTGTAAGGAAGCCCATCAACCATAAAATCGGATGGGAAGCACTCCAAGTTTTCCATAAAATTTCATCTTTACTGAAAAAACCGGCGAAGGGAGGAATACCAGCAATGGCGATGGTTCCAATGAGCATGGTAAGATAGGTAACGGGTAATTTATTTTTCAATCCTCCCATTTTTTGCATGTCCTGTTCATGATGCAGAGAGTGGATCACAGCACCTGAGCATAAAAACAGAAGTGCTTTAAAAAACGCATGGGTCATAACATGAAAAATCCCAACACCAAACGCCCCGACTCCCATTGCAAGAAACATGTAGCCCAACTGGCTCACGGTGGAGTACGCAAGCACTCTTTTGATATCCGTTTGTGTGATGGCAATAGTTGCAGCCATCAGTGCAGTGAGTGCTCCAATGATCGCAATTAAATTCATGGTTGCTGGTGCAAGAACAAACAGATGACTGAGGCGTGCCAGCATATAAAGTCCTGATGTGACCATGGTTGCCGCATGAATTAAAGCAGAAACAGGAGTAGGGCCTTCCATGGCATCAGGCAACCAGACATAGAGAGGTATTTGTGCCGATTTACCAGTGGCTCCTAAAAATAAAAATAATGTAATCAGGGTTGCCAGAATGCCGCCTGGTACCAAAAGATCTGGGGCGGCCTCATTGACACGGTCAAAAGATAAAGTGCCGAATGTGATGAAAATCAGCATCGCTGCAGAAAGAAAACCAAAATCACCTATTCTATTGACAATAAACGCTTTTTTGCAGGCATCGGCCGCTGATTTTTTCTCAAAATAATAGCCAATCAGTAAATAAGAGCAAAGTCCAACGCCTTCCCAACCGACAAACAATACCATGAAATTGTCGCCCAGGACGAGGAGCAGCATAAAAAACACAAAAAGATTCAAGTAGCTGAAATAGCGGTAATAACCCTCTTCTTCATGCATGTACCCAATGGAATAAACATGAATTAAAAAACCGACGCCAGTAATGATAAGGAGGAATAGTCCTGAAAGCTGATCGACTTGAAAGCCCATACTCAAATGCAATGAACCTGTTTCCATCCATGTATAGAGCGTTTCATGGAGGGCATGACCTTTTGTATTCAGCATTGTAAAAAACAAGACAAGGGAGTGCAGAAAGGCAAAGCCGACTGCCAAAGGTCCCACAAAACTCACAAAGCGCTTGCCGAAAAACTTACCAAACAGGCCGTTTAGAATACAGCCAATCAATGGAAATGCCGGGATTAGCCAGATTTGATGCATATACATTTCTCCTGGAAATAATGGTCTGAGTGTTTGTTTTCAGCCGCCTGTGCCACTGGAAGGCAATTACCATTTGAGCCAGTTGAATTCATCCACATTCAGAGTTTTTTGATTGCGATAGATGGATAGAATGATGGATAAGCCAACCACTGCCTCTGCAGCAGCAACTACGATGATGAAAAAGATAAAAATGATACCTGTCATCGAGTCCAGCGCTCTGGCAAAAGCAACAAAAGAAAGATTCACGGCGTTGAGCATCAATTCAATGCTCATGAATATTACAATCACATTGCGTCGCAACATGACCCCCAGTACACCTGTTGTGAACAAAACAGCACTGAGAATGAGAACATGTTGTGTAGGAATCATCAGAATTTCCTTAGTCTAAACGGCGTTTACCAATTATGACGGCACCAATCACGGCAACCAGAAGCAAGAGAGATACCACTTCAAAAGGAAGTACATACTCTCCATACAACAGGCGTCCAATTACGGCAATTGAACCTTCTTCAGTCAATTTTTCTACGGTGTAGATGTCCTTTGGTCCATACTGGAGACCACTCAAAAACAAACCAATGATTTGTGCAAGGAATCCGATAGTAATTCCAATGCCAATGACTTTTGGTATATTCAATCGAAACAATTCGCCATCCGGAGTGATATTGAGAAGCATGATGACAAATAGAAACAGAACCAGTATTGCACCTGCATAAACCAAGATTTGTATCACTGCTACAAATTCTTCATTGAGCAGTATGTAAATCACTCCCAAGCAAAAGAAGGTACATACGAGGGACATGGCACTATAAATGGGGTTTCTGCAAATCAGTACCCCCAAGGAACTGGCAACTGCGATCACGGCAAAAAGATAAAAAGTAAACAGCATATGGAGTCCGTTGTATTTGAGTTATGTGGCCGGGAGTGAGCAGCCAAGATCGCCCACATCTTCGAATGTTAACCCTTGAAATGTTTCTAATGTGGTGGCCAGGGAATTAAAAATTTCAGATGTCGATTGAAATGTTGATTGTTTTCCCAAAGATTGAATCAACTCCTGTAGAATCAACCAGTCGGCTTTAGCATGCCGGGGAGCTTTAACGGCAGCATTGATTTTTTGGACCCGGTGATTTTTATTGATAAATGTCCCCTCTTTTTCCACAGGTGTGGAGCCCGGCAGCAGAACATCTGCGCGCTCTGCCCACTCATTAAGAACTGTACCAATACAAATGATCAGGTCTGCTTTCGATACCAAATCATAAATTTCAGATTCTTTGCCCAACGGATTGCCCAACACAAAAGCGAGCTTGGTTTTTTCACTCAGCACTTGTTTGAGAGCACTATCATCCTCATTGCCTTTTATTCCCAGTGCGATTGCTCCTGCTGTATTCGGGCTTTTGTCTGTTGTAATCAATGTATCAATAAAATTAGGAGAATCGGGTTGTGCCCAGAGACGGAGCGGAAAGAAAACATGCTCTGAGCTAAAAACATCGTGGAGCAGTTTTTTCAACAAAAACAATTCCTCGTTACTGGCATGTGTGTCTGTAATGGCCACAACTTCATCTTTTTTGACAGCCAATTGTTTCACTTTGTCTTTTATGGCCTCATAGATTTGTTCCCAACTGGCTTTAACAAGAGTCCCCTGCACACGTCCCATCGGCTGCATGATTCGGTTTTTCTTGTTGTTGAACTGGCGAAGGCTAACACGGCCATCATCACACATCCACCACTGGTTAACCTCTTGATTTTCTCTAGGCTTCAAACGAAATACCGTGTTTTGGTCTTGCTCTACCGTGATATTGCAGCCCGTGGAGCAGTGGGTACAGATGGAGTTTGTTTTTTGCAGTTTCCATGCACGGCGTTTGAAGCGGAATTCACGCTCTGTGATGCATCCGACCGGACAAATATCGGCCATATTTCCCTGGAACTTATTTGTCATCGGGCGATCCGTAAACGTATCTACCGTCAATTGATGAGAACGGTTGAATGTTCCAAATTCATGGGTTCCGGTAACCTCTGTCGTAAAACGGTGGCAACGGGTACAGTGGATACAGCGGTTCCGTTCCAACATCACAAACGTACCAATATCACGCCACCCATAGACACGTTTGGAATATTCCATTTCTGAAGAGCCAGAACCGTACTCAAAAGAAAAGTCTTGCAGTGTGCACTCTCCTGCTTGATCACAGATCGGACAATCCAAAGGATGATTGACCAGTAAAAATTCCATTACCAACTCTCGAGCTTCTTTCACTTTTTCATTTTTTGTCTCGATTTTCATACCATCGGCAGGATCCATAGAACATGAGGTCATCAGCTTGGGGGCAGGACGACCATTTCCCATGTCCACTACGTCAACAAGGCACATTCGGCAGGTAGCAACAATAGACAACGCAGGATGGTAACAATAGTGAGGAATATGAAATCCTGATCGCAGCGCAGCAGCCAGAACCTTTTCACCAGGCTCGAATTCTATAGGGTTGTCATCGAGATAAAATGTCGGCATTACAATTCCTTCAATTTAATGATCAAGCATCCGCAAAATAGGCACGGAATTCTTCAGGGTATTTTTCAATAAAGGATAGAATCGGCATGGCACACGCATCTCCGAGGGCACATAAAGTAGCACCGAGGATATTGCCGCTGACTCTCTTCAAACGATCCAGTTTTGCAGCAGAGCCTTGTTTGTACACAAAGTCCCGTAAAATCATACTGCTCCAATGGGTTCCTTCTCGACATGGAGTGCATTGTCCACATGATTCGTGATTATAAAATCGTACCATCCGATGCAGAAGTTTGACTACATCGGTATCCTCATCAAACACCATAATGGCGGAAGATCCCATCATACTTTTAACCTTCATCAAGGAGTCAAAATCGTAAGGGATGTCAATTTCTTCCGGCAGCAGGACGGGAGTAGAAGAACCTCCTGGAATGACGCCTTTGAGCTTCTTTCCATTTTTAATGCCCCCTCCTAAATCATAAATGATATCTTTTAAAGAAACTCCCATCCGTAATTCGTAGACTCCAGGCTTGTTAACATGTCCACTGAGACTGACCAAGTGAGTTCCTGAGTTATTTGGAGTGCCCAATTCTTTAAATGCTTCTGCACCATCATTGATAATGGAGGTAACAGCGGTGATGGTTTCTACATTATTGACACTTGTTGGGCATCCGTTGAACCCGGCAACCGCAGGAAATGGCGGTTTGGTTCTAGGCTGGCCCCGCTTTCCTTCTAACGAATCCAGCAATGCTGTTTCTTCTCCACAAACATAGGCTCCAGCACCAGGATGAATGGTCATGTCCAGAGGAAATTTAGAACCCCACATAGAAGGACCAAGAAGTCCGGCCTCATAGCATTCATCAATGGCTTTCTGCAGTTGTTTCATGGCTGGGACGAATTCTCCCCGAACATAAATATAACCATGATGGCAACCCAAGGCATAGCATCCAATCATGTATCCTTCGAGAAACATGTGTGGATCTTTGAGCATGATTTCACGATCTTTGAAGGTACCAGGCTCTCCTTCGTCTGCGTTGACAATCAGATAACTGGGTTTTCCTGTATTTTTTGCCATGAAGCTCCACTTGAGGCCTGTCGGAAATCCAGCACCGCCTCGGCCGCGAACATTGGATTCTTTGACAATGCTCACAATTTCTTCCGGCGTCATTTTCAATGCTTTTTTGAGAGCAGAGTAGCCCCCTTCTGCTTTATAACTGGCTAAGTTGCCTTTGTACCCGGGTTTTCTTACATTTTTAAACAGAACAAGTGTTTCTTGTAACATGGGAAACTTTCCAACTGTTGTAAATTAGTCAACACAAGCAAGTCTATGAAGACGATGCTCCAGTGATGGGGAGGATCCGTTCAGGCCACTCTTCGGTACTCTTTGCCAGTTTATCAATCATTGCATCCATTTCTTCAATGGTAAGGTGCTCATGATAGTCCTCATTGACAATGACAACAGGCCCATAACCGCAAGCCCCCAAACATTCCACTTCTTCTAGACTGAATTGTCCATCTTCTGTTGTGTGTCCTGCATGAACATTCAAACGTTCTTCCAGGTGCTCTAAAATCTCTGATCCGCCACACAGTGTGCAGGAAACATTAGTACAAACCTGAAGGTGGTATTTACCAAGAGGACGAAATTTAAACATGGTATAAAATGTTGCTACTCCCTCGACATGAGCTAATGGAACTTCACACAATTTGGCAGCATGCTCGAGCCATTCGGGAGTTAAATAACCTTTATTTTCCTTTTGGGCTAGGTGTAGGACAGGCAGTAATGCATTGGCTTTGACTGGATAGCGACTGAGTAGATGATTTACTTTTTTTTGTCCCTCTGGGGAAAACACTCATCCTCCTTACGTATGCAGAATATATTTTTTTGATTTCTCAGTAAGAAATTACAAATTTATTTTGATAATAAGCATATGATTTTTAGCGGAACATTGGCAAAGAAGCAATAGAAAAAATATCTGAAGTTGAGGTGAAAGTTCAGGGTAAATAAGGAAGTCTTATAAAGTTAAACGCAGAAATGCTGATTCGTGACATGAATAGAAAACTTCATTCTACGACAATGTGGTTAGGAGCAATGGGGACTCTCAAAATAAATTCCGTCCACTGTCCGACTTCAGAAACAATAGAAATTTGTCCCGAGTATTCTTCAATTTCTTCGCGAATGACATCGGTGCCAACCCCCCTGCCTGAGATGGTCGTAACTACTTTCTGTGTGGAAAATCCTGGAGAGAATAGCAATTGGTAAATTTCATCTGTAGAATCGAACCCTTCCAGTTGCTTTGCTTTTTCCTTGGAAATGACCCCTCGTTCTACAGCAGTTCGAATGATATCTTGCGGATTGATTCCCCTACCATCGTCATGTAATTGTAAGACGAGCAGTTCGTCTATTACGTTCACAGTGAATATAATTTGTCCAACAGGAGATTTGTTGCACTTGGCTCTGGTGGGAGGATCTTCAATTCCATGATCGATCGCATTTTTTAACACCTGATAGAGGGCATTCCATAAACCATCTAATACCCGGTGAGGGAGGTGTACCGTGGGAGAGTTCGAACCAACGGAAAATTCCACGGATTTGTCGAGCTCTTTTGAAAGTTGAGCTGTTGAGCTATTTAATCTTTCAAAAAGGGTTGTAATAGGCACAGCATCTAGATGTATCAACCCATGATATAGTTGATCGATCAAAAGAACGAGTTTTTCTTCTTTTTCAAATAAATGTTTCCATTCCTCATAAATCAAAGCAGCATTGCCCAATATCTCATAATAATCAGAGCGAGAGACAGACATTTCTTCTTCCTCAGATTCTGCGCTAGAGTTGTATACTTTTGTACTGATTCCTTCTGCCAGGTTCAATAACAATTGTAATTGGCTGAGTACGTCACGAATCGGCTGCAGTCCATCGGACAGCTGCCATGTGCCTCTCAACTCTCCAAGCTTCGATTCAGCACCATGACATGCATTCCCCAATGTGGAAAATCCAAGAAAAAAAGTGGTCCCCTTTGCTGCGTGCAAATGCCGGGAAAGTTGATGCAATAACTCTTCTGAGTCTTCAATATCGGCATAGCTAGCGAAATTGATGTTCGTATTCACTTCTGGCAGGTATTCTCTTAGATTATTGATCACCTCTCGTGGGGCTGCTCTCAACTCGCCCATCAATTCAATAATATCGGATGCCAGTTGCTGCTGCTGAGTGTGTCCATGGGGCTCCAGCCATACCAGAACATACTCATAAATGACTTCGGTTTTGATTGCTTCAAAACGCACCTCATAGTTTTGTCCATCTGTCCAGGTGAGAGAAAATGAGGGGCACAGTTTGACAATATCTTCCGGCATCATCAATTCGACATAGGTTTCGTCATAGAGAATATCTATCCAGTTCTGCAAAGCAGTACGATCATTTTCAGACAACGATGCCAGGAGAGATCCACCAAGGTTTTGCTCATGAAACGATTCAAATTCTTTGAAGACTTCCTCATATTTGGGTCCTGTTCCGCAATGGGTATACACGACACAACTGTTTTCACTGATGATGATTAATGCCGGAAAATCGCGTTTTTTATTAGCGATTTGCTGGTAATATTTTTGTTTCGAAGGGTTATTCATGTCACGGTTCAAAAGATGGAAAAGTTTTTTTGGTATCGAAACGATTGACCTTATGATAAGTTATATTCAATAAATGTACAAAACTGCAAGCACTCCCTACTTTAAAGTGATTTTTCTTTTTATATTTGGCTCCCTCCAAAAAAAATAACTTGAATTATCTGTCATATTCATGTTGTATCTGACGTTTTATTTCTGTTTGGATTGAATTGGTGAGTTGTATGTTAAAAGAAAAATCGATTGTTCTCGAGTCTATTGTGCCAGCCGGACGAAACAAACTTTCCGACTATACGGAACTTGGTAAATTGCGTTTATTGATGCTGGTTCTGATTACAACCGGTATTGGTTTTTATTTATCTTCCTGGCAAGGACAAAACTTTTTGTTATTGTTCAATGTTTTGTTGGGAACTGGGTGTGTAGGAGCCGGAGCTAACTCGCTGAATCAATGGTACGAGCAGGATGTTGATGCTCGTATGCGGCGGACAAAAAATCGTCCTATTCCATCAGGGCGAATCAGCAGTGATGAAGCACTGCGCTTTGGAATGGTCATTTCCTTGATAGGATTGAGCTATCTTGCTGTGACGGTCAACTGGCTCACTACCATCTTGGGTTTTCTGACCTGGAGCTCTTACCTTTTTATTTATACTCCCCTTAAACAGAAAACCGTTTTAAACACTTGGATTGGTGCAGTCCCTGGCGCACTGCCTCCCCTCATGGGCTGGACTGCGGCACGTGGAACTCTGGAACTGGAAGCACTGACCCTTTTTGCTATTTTGTATTTTTGGCAGCTTCCTCATTTCTTTGCCATTTCATGGATGTACCGTGATGACTACAGAAACGGAAACTTTCGGATGCTTTCCCTGGATGACCCAACTGGTAAAAAAACGAGCTACCAGATATTTGTCAATACGCTTTTGCTTTTGATTGCCAGCTTGTCTGTATTTTTTACCAATCAAGCAGGAATTTTTTATTTGGTTAGTGCCGCAGGATTAGGATGCTTATTTTTGATGACAACAGTTCTTTTCTTTAAAGAAAAGAGTGTACTCAATGCAAAGAGGGTCTTTATTGCTTCTATCGTTTATTTTCCTGTCTTATGGTTTGTCATGATTCTGGAGCAGATCTTTGCATGATTTCACCTTTTTGAAAGCTCCACAATATTGACGACAGCAACCGCGTGTACCGGCTTTATCCCAGGGTTAGAATAGACATGAGGCAAGTTTCCTGGGAAGTAGACCAGATCTCCACTCTTTACCTCTATTGCGTCTCCTTGAATTTCTAAAACCGCAGTTCCTTCAAGGCAATAAAAAAACTCATGACTTCCTTTAGGGTGTGGTTTTCCCTTTGAATAGCATCCCGGAAGCATATTTATTTCATTGACATTGATATAAGGAGCATTCAATGGTGAAAGCAAGGTAATCGCAAATTTTCCTTCATCCTGTCGGTTCACTTGCATATCGCCCCGCTTCACTTTGGTAACAGAACTGTGGTCTTTGTTTTCAACTAAGTCATCTATTGTCACCCCTAATGCCTCTGCTACTTTGGTGACGACTATGATTGAAGGATTTCCTTTTTCACTTTCCATGTTTGCCAAAGATGCCCGGGGGATTTTAGCTTTTGATGCCAGCTCCATCTGGGTTAAATTATGCTGCAATCGCAGTGCTCGAATTTTTTTACATACGGGATTGGACATTCTGCTTTCTCTGTTAAAAAATGGTTGAAATGGTTGTAGCTTCATCACGAAAAGTGCTTTTGCGAACGGATAAAACTCTCATTTAATAGAATCGTCTTAATTGGATGCTAATATATGAACATTATAAAGTAAATATAAATAATTACTTGATTTCCTGTATTCACTTCATTATGTATATGGCTTTGAATTTACAGCCCCGCATATTTTTGAAGATTTTTGATGTGAGTCACGGGTAAGATAAAATCCTCAAACGTAATCGACATAACACGCCCGCCTTGTTGATTACTCAAAAAAATCCAATTTTTTACAAAAATTAGAATAAAATATAGGAATGATATGTCAGATGCAAATAAAGCAGATGTTCTTGCGTTACAAGTCTTCATAGTCACGTTGATTGCTTGTTTTGGGTTCATGATCGCCGGCTACATGGCAGCTCATTGATCAGCGGTTTACTTAAAATGCAAGCATGTACAGTATATTTATCCAATAGATAGGAGTTATAAATGTGGGAATTCCCTGTGAGTGCAGCTTCCTTTAGTGGGGAGGTGGATTATTTATTCAATTTAATAACTTCCCTTGTGGGATTTTGGTTTATTTTGGCAGAAATTGTCTTGTTTTACCTGGTTTTTCGGTTTCGCAAGAAAGAAGGAGTGAAAGCCCTCTACATTACAGGGGAGACAAAAAAGCAATTAGCCTGGATTTTTGTTCCTTTAGCTTTGGTGGTGATGTGCGATATATGGATCGATTTAGCCACTGTCAAAGTGTGGAACAATATTAAATTAAATTTGCCGGCTGAAGATGAAAAGGTACGTGCCATTGGACAGCAATGGTCCTGGATCTTTATTCACGAAGGACCCGATGGCAAATTGAATACGGCCGATGACATTTCTACCGTCAATGAATTGCATGTGAATGTCAACAAAGTGGTGCATTTTGAATTGGAATCCAAAGATGTGCTGCATGGTTTTTCTGTGCCAGTTTTTCGTTTGAAGCAGGATGTCATTCCTGGCAGGATCATTACGGGTTGGTTCAAACCAACTTTAACTGGGGAATTTGATATCCAATGTACCAAAATGTGCGGAATTGGACATGGCCTGATGGGAGCAAGAATTTTTATACACACTCCTGCAGACTACGATCAATGGATGGCGAAAGCCAGTAAGAATCCAGGCAATGAAGTCGCAACCGTAGCAATGAACCAAACAAACAGTAACATAGGAGAGGTAAAATGGGTGACACCGTAACTGCTCATGTTGATGATCATCATGGTCATCACGAACAGGATTTTTGGAGCACATATGTTTTTTCAACCGATCATAAAATGATTGGTTTTCAATACTTATTTACCGGTTTATTCATGGCTGCCGTTGGTGGATTCATGGCGTATGTTTTCCGCATGCAATTGGCATTTCCCGGCGAATCCGTGCCTGGTTTTGGATTAGTCACACCAGGGGATTACAACGCTTTGATTACCAATCATGGCACCATTATGATTTTCTGGGTTGCCATGCCGATGCTGATTGCTGCTTTTGGAAATTTTTTAATTCCACTGATGATCGGCTGTGATGACATGGTATTTCCCCGGCTGAATCGTTTATCGTACCAGATTTTTTTAATCAGTACGATTCTTCTTCTTGCTGGTTTTTTTGTACCAGGCGGTGCATTTGGCGGTGCATGGACAACTTACCCTCCGCTTGCTGCTCGTGGTGAGTATAATCTAACTCCTCTCGGAGCTCCAATATGGTTGCTGGCTGTGGCACTGGAGATTGTGGCCTTCTTACTGGGAGGGATCAATTTTGTAACCACGGTGATGAACTCTCGTGCGCCAGGCATGAAAATGATGGATATCCCTATTGTGATTTGGATGATAATCATCGCAGTGGTTTTGTTCATGTTTTCTGTTGGCCCACTGGTTGCTGGAGCGGTCATGCTGCTTTTTGACCAGGTGCTGGGTACCAGCTTTTTTATTCCGTCTGGAGGAGGAGATCCGGTTTTATTCCAGCATCTGTTCTGGTTCTTTGGTCATCCTGAGGTATATGTGATTTTGTTGCCGGAAATGGGAATTGTTGCAGAAATTATTACGGTTTTTTCTCGAAAAAAATTATTTGGTTACAAGCTGATTGTTTATACAACATTCATGGTAGGAATTTTAAGCATGATTGTGTGGGCACATCATCAGTTTATCGCAGGAATTGACCCAAGAATGGCTTCTGTTTTCAGCTTCACCACCATCCTGATTTCGATTCCTATTGCTGTCACGTTTTTTGCTTATATTGCGACTCTATACGGAGGCTCGATTGAATTCAAACTGCCAATGCTGTGGGCAATTGGGATGATTGCAGAATTTCTGGTTGGCGGAGTGACTGGAATTTATTTGGGTGCCAGTGGACTGGATATTTATTTTCATGAAAATACTTTTGTAGTAGCTCACTTCCATTACACCATGTTTCCCATTGTGATTCTTGGTGGTTTTGCAGGGATGTACTACTGGTATCCAAAAATGTTTGGCCGTATGATGAACGAAACGCTTGGTAAAATTCATTTTTGGGGAACTATCATTCCTTTCAATTTTATTTTCATGCCTCTTTTCTCTCTTGGGATTGGGGGACAGCACCGAAGGATTTATAATTATTTGAATTTCCCTGATTTAGCGAGCCCAGAATTTCAAAATTTACGCGTATTAGCTACTACCGCAACGGTGATTATGCTGCTTTTCCAGATCCCTTTTGTAATCAATTGGTTCCGTAGCATGAAATCTGGAGAAGAAGCAGGCAATAATCCTTGGAAGGCCAATACTTTGGAATGGGTGGCTCCTTCTCCACCACCTCATGGTAATTTTCCTGATGGACTGCCCACGGTATATCGCGGTCCTTATGAATACAGTGTGCCAGGCCGTGACGAAGACTACTGGCCTCAGAATGCTCCCAATTAAATAAAGCTACTTATTTTTCAAAAACATCGAACTCTGGAGAATGGAATATGTCTTTAGCGAAACCAATAGCAACCACCAGGGAAGTCACTGGAATACCTACAGGTCGTCTGGCAGTATGGTGGGTCATTGCTTCTGAAATAGTCATTTTTGGAGGATTGGTTACTTGTTATCTACTCATGCGTCTCAATAACGTATCCTGGGGAGATGAAGCATCGCACACCAGTACTGCTGCTGGAGCAACCAATACCTTTGTGCTGTTGACCTCAAGTTTGTTTATTGTACTTGCTCATGCCGCAGCAGAAAAAAAGGACACTGAAAAAGCCTTTAAGTTCATTTGGTACACCATTGGTATGGGACTCGTGTTTCTTCTTGTCAAATCCTATGAATATACCACGGAAATTTCTCATGGATATACTATTTTTAAAAGTGTATTTTGGTCATTCTACTATACGGCTACGGGGCTTCATGCGCTTCACGTCATTGGTGGTATGGTCATCATGGGCATTATTTCCATGGATGTGAAAAAAGGTAAAGAGTTGCAGCGTGTTGAGCTGATTGGTCTTTACTGGCACTTTGTAGACATTGTCTGGATCTTTTTATTTCCTTTACTTTACATTGCTAAATAAGCTTTTATCAGGAGACTCATAATGACTGCAGAATCACATGGTCACACCAATTATGTAAAAATTTGGGGCATTTTATTGTTCCTGTTGGTAGTTAGTGTTGTAGGGCCAATGCTGGAAATACCGGTATTGACTCTCATCACTGCTTTTGGTATTGCCATTGTCAAAGCATTGATGGTGGCTGCCTACTTCATGCACCTGAATATTGAGAAAAGGTATGTCTGGTATATGCTCATTTCAGGCTTGGTAGCACTTTTGGTTTTATTTGTCGGGTTGTCCTCCGATATCATGACTGATACCGGCAAGAATTGGGAAGATTGTATCGCCACTTCTTCCTGTGTTGAACAACGTCTGTAATACGGAGCCTAATGACACTTCATACTGGCACGAACGCTATTCCCAGGAGGCAGGTAGTTCCCAGCGGGGTGATTGCCATGCTGCTTTTTGTGGCAACAGAAATTATGTTTTTTGCCTCATTGATCAGTGCTTACCTGGTTATTCGTGCTGGCGCATTGGAATGGCCGCCGTGGGGACAACCCAGGTTGCCTGTTGCTGCAACATCATTCAATACAGTGATTTTACTTTTGAGTGGTGCTGCTTTACTCAAAGCCCATAAAACATTTTTCAGGGAAGATAATTCTGTTCTTCCTCAAAAATTGGTTGGTATTTCTATTGCCTTGGGAGTTTTTTTTGTAGCATTCCAGGGATATGAGTGGGTGCAGTTGATCCAGTTTGGATTGACAATGGTATCCAGTACCTATGGTGCTTTGTTCTATTTAATTATTGGAACTCATGCCCTTCATGCTGTTCTGGCACTGTTGGTGTTGTTCTATGCTTATTGGCGATTGAGTCCTGCCAGAAAGACAAAACCTGATTCTGCAGAATTTCTTTCCATGCAGATTTTTTGGTATTTTGTTGTTGGTGTCTGGCCTTTCCTTTATGTTTTGGTTTATTTGATTTGAGGTGATTTTGTTCGCAAAGCTGATACAATCGGTGATTACGTTCCTGGGATTATTGATCTTCTCTTCACCAGTATTTGCCTGCACCGTGTGCTTTACTGGTAAAGAGGGGTCCATGGTTGCCTATTATTCAACTGCTATATTTTTGAGCTTGCTCCCCTTGACGATGGTCGGCCTATTTGTTTGGTTTTATAGGCGGCATCAGAAAAAAATCGATCATGCTATAAACGAGCTTTCGGAAAACAATGGTTCCATCTCCATCCCCCGGCAATCCTCCACCAGTTGATGAGTTTTCTCCAGGAGAAGAAACGATTACAAAAGATGTTAGCAGCGATATCTCGATTAAAAGACACCCGCTTTTCCGGTGGATAACGCTGGCATCTGCCATTTTGACATGGCCGTTGATCTCTTTTGGTACGTATGTGCGTTTGAAAAATGCAGGGATGTCTTGTCCCGATTGGCCATTATGCCATGGACAAATTATACCCCCTGCAGGATTTGAAATTGCGCTGGAAGTTGGACATCGTTTTGTGGCCTCCTTGCTAGGCTTGTTTATTACCATCCTTTTGATTTTATCGTATTCCAAACCCCTGTATAAAAACTACCGTTTTCTTTCTGCCTGGATTTTCGTGCTTGTCTGTATCCAGGGAATTTTGGGTGGATTGACGGTTTTGATGCGGCTTTCTCCGCCAACCGTTGTTTTCCATTTGGTGGGAGGCAATGTCTTATTTGGCCTGTTGATTTTCCTGGCTTATCGAGCGTATTATGATGAGCATCATCCGAATAGCCTTCCTAATCGTCAATGGTCGAATTTAAGTAAACAACAAGCCGGAATGCTGTTGCTGTTTTTTGTAATTCTGATTTCAGGTGGGGCGAACAGTAGTACTTATTCCGGGTATGCATGTGCGGCATTTCCTGGATGTCATGAAGGGAGCGTTTTTTCTTTTCATGTGGGAGAGGCTGTAGCAGAAGGTGCTTTTTTGCCAAAATTTCAGAACGAATGGATCCATATGACACACCGTTTGATTGCTGTTGCTGGTGGACTGACAATGCTTGTTTTATCCTGGCGAACATTATATAATCACTCCAACAAAACCTATCGCATGATCGGAATCTGGATCTGTATCTTAATTTTAGGAGAGATCTCCATCGGCATTTTGAATGCGCTTTATCGCATCCCTGCCTCGATATCCACCGCACACACTGCCATTGCGGCTACAATTGTCGGTTTATTGAGCTACTCTTTTGCTAAATCTGTCCATGAGCACTACTGATTTACCCACTCTTAATGCAATTCTCAACGGCATCACAACATGTCTCCTGTTGCTGGGCTTTTTGGCCATTAAAAACGGTCAGGAAGACAGGCATAAGCTTTACATGCTGCTTGCCTGTGGGTTCTCCGCACTGTTCCTGATCGGCTATTCGATTTACCATGTCAATGTGGGCTCAGTTCCTTTTCAGGGGGTTGGGACCATCCGTGTTATCTATTTTGCCATTTTGATACCGCACATTATTTTGGCAGCCGTACAGGTTCCTCTGATTTTGATTGCTGTTTATAAAGCGTTTTGCGGAGAGAGAGAGTCTCACCGCAAGATGGTAAAATGGGCCTATCCCATTTGGCTTTTTGTCTCAGTAACAGGAGTGCTTGTCTATATCATGCTCTATCACATGGATTTCAGTCAGTGATTTTAAGAAATCCGTTTGATAAAGGCTTTGATATGTTCCCCCATGGTTTGCATTTCTTTTAGACACCCTGCATGCCCCCACTTGGAACGAATAGTGATAGCCTCTGCTTGACCTGGATTCTTCTGGTTTAAAATATTAGCGACTTCTTCGGCCCAGTAGGGGGGAAATTCTTGATCGGTGTCAACATTCATCATTAAAACAGGACATTGAATACGCTGCACACCCTTCTCGTAGCTTGATGCTCCTTTTGCCAGATCATAAGAATTCAGTGCATTGAGAACCCGGATAAAACAATTGGGATCTAATGTTTGGAGGTGTTCTTCTATGTAATGAGGAGTTATAAAATTTCGGGCTTTTTCACTTCTTTTCTCTTGAGAAGTTTCGTCCCAGCATAAATCCCTGACGATGCTTTCATGGGTATAGTAAATCATGATGACCTGGTGAACATAGCGCAAACCCAATTTTGGTGTACCAATTTCATACCGGCCCTCATTGAAGTCAGGGTCCATGCGCATGGCATTCATGATAAAGTGATGCATGCACATTCCCGAAGGAGTCATCCTTCCTGAAGATGCTACTGCCACGACACTGTCCATCAAATCTGGATAGAGTGCGGCCAATTGAAGGGATTGTAGTGCACCCATCGAAGGGCCTGCACTCATGAATACTTTAGACACTCCTATTTCTTCCAGAAATACTTTATGGAAATGAGCCATGTCAATAAATGTAATATTTGGGAAATCCGCACCCCAGGGTTGTTTTGTATCAGGGTTCAGGGTTAACGGCGAGGACGTTCCGTACATACTGCCCAAAGCATTTGGAGCAATCACACGATAGAGGTTTGTATCAATTGCTTTTCCAGGACCAATCAAACCATCCCACTCTCCTGATTTTCGATCCTCAGCAGCATACTTTCCTGCAACATGATGACTGTTTAACCCTCCATGAAGGGCCAATACAACGTGGCCTTCTTTTTGACCATATTCTTCATAAGCAACTATAGGCTTTTCAATGACATCCCCATTTTCTGTGTAGAAAGGTTGGGAAAGTTGTAATCTTTTACTTTCAACAATCATTTTATTTTCGCCTTCCTTAGGAATGCTCAAACATAACTTAGCAAATCTACTTGTCTTTTCAACGATCTTCTGCGTTGCTTTACCAGTGACATAGCAAGCTATGCGCCCGATAAAACGCCTTGAACCTCGATGAAAATCTTGCGTAACTTTCACATGTTATTATTTTCGCCTTCCTTAGATTAACACGATTCTGTTGGTATGCTTTGCTGCTATTGTAAATCAGGTCCTTTTATTTGGGTGCTCTGATTTGCTTTTAGCACAAAAGCACGTCGAATGCTTTTATCAATTTTAAGATAATATTGACCTGTTGGGAGAAACAGAATTTTCTGTTTATCCATTGCCGTATAATACGTTTGCCACGGATTGCTTCTTTCTCTGAGCTGGAAGCGAACCTGCGTTGGATTGCCCCAGAGTTGTGTTTGTGTCAGGTTCACAACAAGCTGCCCTGAAGGCACGGGTGGGGAAATAAAATTATTTCCCAAGGGACTTCGATTATCCTGATATGGTGTGGAACTTCCCAGTTTTTTCAAAATTTGTCCAAACAAACGGTTTTTAAATTCTTCTGTTCCTAAACCTTTAAAATCGCGCAAGTCGATAAATCGTGGGATGGTGATTATTTTTTGTATAAATTCTTCTGGAATATCCAAATAATACAGCATGTCTGGGATCCTCATTTGTATTGTTTTTCCCAGGCAATTTTTGAGTGAAAGCAGGAAACTATCCTGTTGTCGTATATGAGATTGCTCAAAAATATCTTCTATCCAGGAGCGGAAGTTATTTTCTACATCAATGGGAAGTGCATAGTTGTAACGACTTGGAACAAAGGATGCGTATGAACTGATTTTTGCCAGCAAAAATATCATATTGATATCTTGGCGTGTGATAGCAACTTTTAAAAATGCATGGTATGCCGATAAGTCTCCTGGAGCCATCTGCAATACCTCAATGGCTTTTTCTTCCAAGTCGTTCGCGTTTTCACAGACTTCTCCTTTATTCAACACAATATTCAGGCTGTGTTGACGGGTTTCCTGGATCTTGGCAAAGTCTTCTTTTTGCGTTACCTGATAAATCTGCTCTTCGACATACTCTTCGACAGTTTCCTCCAGGTCAGATTGATCCACAATATAAGCTTCAGCATCAGAAATATCAACCCTTTGCGCAGTTTTCTGATTTTGGTTTGAAGCATGGTTTCCTTTTGTCATCAATCCCTGTTTTTTTTTGCTCACTTCAATGATGTCCAGCGGATATCCTAATAAAGTGATTTCATTTCCTAGAGTACCCACTGCAATCAGTTTACCATCCGGCCGTACGGCCATTTTGCTGATAGGATGGCGTTCTCCGCTAAGAATTTTAATCGGCTTTCCGGTTTCCACATCCCAGAGGCGTACGGTTTTATCACGTGACACAGAAATCAAAACTTTGCCGTCTTTAGAAAAAGCAACTCCCGTTACAATAAAGCCATGCCCTTTCAAATCATGTATTTTTTTCCCGCCTTCTGAAGAAATATCCCATAGTGTAATGGTCTCATCAGCAGATGCAGAAGCCAGGATCGGTGAAATGGGGCTAATAGCAAGATCACTGATTGCTTTACGATGACCGGTCAATGTGTGAACGAGCTGCCCTTGGGGATAACTCCATACCATGATAGATTTATCCGCACTGCCAGTAGCAAAGTGTGATCCATCAGGAGCGAACCGCACTACGGTTATTTGATCTTGATGGGTCATGCTGGATTGAGTTGCCTGGCTCGTCTCCAAATCCCAAAGAAACCATTGCCGATCAGATCCAGCAGACACTAAAAATGGTTGTGTTGGATGATAATCAATGCTATTGACTTTTCCTTTATGTTTTTCTAACGAAGCCAGTCTCTGTCCCGATTGTGTATCCCATATACCAACTAGCGAATCGGCACCTGCGGTTGCAAAGTTTCGGCTGTCCTGACTCATACGAAGGTCCTGGACACGGTGGTTTCCGGATGGGAACGTGACGGCTAATTGCTGCTGGTCCATACTCCAGACTTTGATCGTTTTATCCAATGCTGCAGAGAGCAAATACTTGCCATTTTTTGTGAAATCCAGGGCTGTAATGAAGCGTTGGTGTCCCTGCAATGAGGCCAGAAACGAAGAGGGCCCCAACTCCCAAACTTCTGCTAATCCTTTTGCTGTAGCTGCAATAACTCGTTTCCCGCTACTGTCAAAATGAACACTTTCGACGGAGCCATCCACCGATTTCAATTCGGAAAGCATTTTCCCTTTTTCAATATCCCAGAGAATGATCCTTTCATCCTCACTGCTGGAAATCAGAACCGTCCCATTTGCGTGAAAGCTCAATCCGGTTACCACATTGCCATGGTTGCTCAGGGTATGTTCTGCAAATTTTTCTTGCCAATTCCACAATTTGATGGTTTTATCTTGAGAGGCCGAAGCTAATATTCTTCCATTCGAGTGGAATGCCACCTTTGTTACTTCTCCTGCATGCTCCTTGAACTCAACGATCATCTTCCCGGTTTGCAGGTTCCAAATCCTGATTTTGCGATCTTTTCCCCCGCTCGCCAGCAATTTTCCGTTGGGATGAATGTCCACACTGTGGACGATGCCGAGATGCGCCTTTTGGATCGTACTTTGTAAAGCAAAGTGTTTCAGATCCCATATCAAAATAGCACCATCCTCACTTCCCGAAACCAGCAGGGTTCCGTCATAATTAATGGCCAATGTGGTGATTGCTCCCACATGCCCACGCATGGCATTAGTTGTACTCCCACGGTTGACATCCCATACATGAATGGTATGATCATTACCCCCAGTGATTAAAACCGAATCCTGTGGATGGGAAATCAACGACATGGCTTTATGTTTTCCGGTGGGAAATGCTTTCACAGGATTACCTGTTCGGCTATTCCAAACTTCCAGCTTGTGAGTTCCGGATAAGGTAATTATGAATCGGTTGTCTGGACTAAAAACTGCATCATACGCTTTTTTGTTTCCTAATTTTAAAATTTGCTGAATGATATATTCATCTGCTGCTTGAACTGACATGACCCCAGCACTGCTACATAAGATGGTCATCAAACAGAATGCACGTAGCATGAATTTTGCTGTCATATGAAGCACACCCATATTCATTTTTGATCACTCCTTTGTATTGCGGCATAACTCAACCCATGGTGCCGTTTTTCACAGAACTGCATTCGGGTCTGGCAGTTCATGATAATAAAATTTGACATACAACAAAAAACGAAACAATTCCTTTTTAAAAAATCTTACTAAGAAACCATGCCGAATACCAAAAAAACCATAAATTATGCTTCTAAAGAGAATCCGCACGACCCCCCTATGCCACTACAAGAGCATCTGGGAGAATTGAGAAAGCGTATACTCATTGCAGGAGCTTTTATATTCGTTGGTTTTGTGATCGCAACGACTATTGAGATTGAACTCAATCAGCCGATCTTGACCCTACTTCGCAACCCCTTGGACGCTCGTAAGATTCCTCTGGTTTTTGATGAATTGACAGAACCTTTTTTTACTTACCTAAGGGTTGGTTTGTACGCCAGTATTTTTTTTACTCTTCCTATTTCTCTAGGGCAATTATGGCTTTTTGCTAAGCCCGCTCTCTATCCTCAAGAACAGAAACTGTTTTGGCCATTTTTGTTCATCTCCTATCCTCTTTTTGTAGGAGGAGGATTATTTGGCTATTTTATTGTACTGCCCTTTGGCTATGATTTTTTTCTCAGTTTCCAAAATCTATTCACCGAACCTTCCTTGCGGATGAGTAACTATTTGACTCTGACAATCCGTATTCTTTTTGCATTTGGAGCAATTTTTGAGTTGCCCATCATTTCCCTGTTTCTAACTCGGCTTGGTGTCATTGATGCACAATGGCTTCGGAGCAATCGTAAATTTGCTATCATCGTCATTTTTGTTGTTGCTGCTATCCTTACCCCACCGGATGTTTTCACTCAGACCTTGATGGCGGGCCCCCTTATTGTTTTGTATGAAATCAGTATTTTGGTTTCTAGGATGGTGGAGCCCCGTAAAAAAAAGGCTGATACGAAACAGGGTGAAACAACTGATACATAATTGAAACTATTTGTTTCGGTGGAAAACTAATAATTTTTCACAAAAGAAACATTTTGGTTGGTGAACCGGTACACCATGTATTTGATCCCTTCCAGAACATAAGTAGAAATTCCCACATCAGCCTGCCACCAGTTTGTTTCATCAAAGATAGCATTGGGAGCCCCCATTGCTTCTATCTGGATGTCACTATTTTCAAATATTTTTTTAAATGCATAAAGGGCTCGACGTGTATGAAATGCATCACTGACAATAATGACACGCTTAAAGTGGTGTTGGCGCCCGTATTGGAGCAAGTCATATGCTTCATCAAAGGTAGAAGTTGCTCCTCCTTTGGCAGAAGGTACCACACGGAACTTCACATTCGCTTTCAAAGCTGTCATGATTTTTCTGGCCACTTCCATGTTGGAGCTTACCAAGCTTTCTAATTTGGGCGAAACGATCCGCTTTTTTTCTTCTGTGAAAAGAATAACTGGGGCATATTGTTGTTGGTACAATTCAATGGCGTAGGGCAAACGGGTCATCATACCGCCGGAAAGAACAACTAATGCATCGGCTCCTTTGGTGGCATTATTGACTGTGAATAAATGAGCATATTGGGTTAATAAAAATTGATGCTGGGAAACACTCCCAGCTATTAACAGTATCATCATTCCCAAAAAAATTATGAGTTTCTTCATAGGCATATCAGGGGTTGTTACTATTAGATTGTACTTTTCTGTTTTTTTATCCAAATTGATGGAAGGTCTTTCCTGCCAGGAAAGCAAAATTACTAAGTTTTACATGGATAGACGAAGGGAATCAGGAGAAATTTTGCAGACATTTTTAGATAAAGTGCGTACAGAAAAATTAGAGGAGATCGCACAGCAAAAATCAAGGCTTTCTGAAAAGGAGTTATGGCATCAAGTCAGGGATCTACCATCAGCGATTCCGTTTTCCCAATCCATTTGCCGCTCCGTTAATCAACCACTTTCTATCATTGCAGAGGTCAAAGCAAAAGCCCCGAATCGAGAAAATGTAAAAATACTGGATCCGGAGGCAATAGTCCGTGATTATGAAAAGGCTGGTGTCAGAGCAATATCTGTGTTGACCGATCAGAAATACTTTGGTGGTTCTTTAGAAATATTGTCTGCTGTTCACCGCTTGGTAAAATTACCACTCCTACACAAAGAATTCATTGTGAGTCCTTATCAATTGTTACAAGGTCGTCTTTGTGGAGCAAGTGCTGCGTTGATTCTTGTTCATTATTTTGGGGAAGCAGAATTGAAGGAGATGATTGAAAAAGCAAAGCAGACAGGCATGGAAGCTGTGGTTGAGTGTTCATTGCCACAGGAATTACCCAGGGCGCTTCAGGCCAATCCGGATATTCTATTAATCAACAACCGCCCCATTGCCGCAATTCCTGCAGACCCGACACAAACATATCACCAAGGCAGTATTGATGTGAGTGTGCAGTGGTGGAATACTGAAAAAGAGTTGCAGGCTTGGAAACAGCAAGATGGAAAAATTTTAATCAGTGCCAGTTGTATTGATAAATCCGCAGATGTTCAGAAAATTGAGCCTCTGCCTTATGATGCTGTTTTGATTGGCAATGCAGTAATGACGGCAAGTGATCGGATTGAATTTCTAAAGAGCCTAATGACTCTTCCTTAACATTTGTGTGAATGCATAGAAAGGAATGTGATGAAAAAAGAGGAACTCACCCCACTTCATATTTTAGTTGTTGATGATGATGACAATGTGAGGATGATACTGAACAAGGCCCTGACCAAACTGGGCCACCATGTCAGCCTAGAAAAAACAGCCGAAGAGGCATTGTCTGCTCTGCAAAGGAGTCATTTTCATGTTGTGATTACTGATATTCAAATGGCTGAAATGACAGGTGTGGAATTACTACGTGAGATTAAGGAACTGAATCCGTTGATCCAGGTTTATGTGATTACAGCGCACAGTAATCTGGAATATGTGATTCAGTGCATGAAAGGAGGAGCTTATGACTATTTTGAAAAGCCAATAAAAATAGATAATATCATCCGAACTATCAATGAAGCGGCTCGTCGTGTTTCTCGCTGGAATGCTCTCTATAAAAAGCATTCGTCCATGTAGTTTCTCTGCTGTTCATCTCGGCTCGTGCAAAATGTATCAAAATGACTATGACAAAAGATCATCAATCCGTCAGAAAATATTGGCTCAGCGGGCTCAATTTTCTGCCTTGCAGCGAGAGCAGGCCTCTCAAAAAATAAATGGACATCTTGTGCAGTGGCCTATTTTCCAAAAAGCGGAAGTTGTTCATATTTTTCTAAACCAATCGGAGGAGCCTCAAACCGTTTCTGTTATTGAAAGCTGCTGGAAAATAAAAAAAACCGTTGTTGTTCCCTATATGGTGGGGAACAACTTTGTATTGGGCCATTCCCCCTTAACCAGTTTTAACCAGTTACAAGCAGGAAAATTTAATATAAAGGAACCCATCTCGGCAATGCGACAATCCATTGAGTTAGAACAAATTGACTTAGTGATTGTACCAGGTGTTGCTTTTGATGAAAAAGGCGGTAGGCTGGGATATGGAAAAGGGTATTATGATCGTTTTTTATCCCAAATTCATGCTTTTTTTTTGGGGCTTGCTTTTGATTTCCAAGTGGTTGACTCTATTCCTCAACTGCCTCATGACATTCCAATGGATGCGATTTTGACAGAAAAAGGATTTATCTAAATGGCAACCACTGCTTTTGACTCTGCTGTTTGAAGCAGAGTTTCATTTTCCATAATTTCTCTTGCAATCATTTCATTCAACCCGAGGTCTACACATTCCTGAGCATGCTTGATCGCATTTCGATAAGTGTGTGCTGTTGAATTGCCGTGGCAAATAATGACCATGCCTTGAATGCCCAATAATGGAGCTCCTCCCCAGTCTGTGTATTCGGCTCGTTTTCTTAATGACTGAAATGGATTTCTCATTCCTAAGTAACCTAATTTGGCAACCCATGATTTAGAAACTTCATCCCTGAGTACTTGCTTGATGAAGTCAAAGGTTCCTTCTGCTACTTTGAGGGTGATATTTCCCACAAATCCATCACAAACAATCACATCGGCTAAACCTTGAAACATGGTTTTTCCTTCCACGTTGCCAATAAAGTTCAGGGTGCTTTCTTTGAGCAGATCATAACTTTCTTTGACCAGAAGATTTCCTTTTCCTTCTTCTTCTCCATTACTAAGGAGAGCAACACGAGGGGATTTTACGCTGAGTAAACAGCGAGAAAAAGCATCTCCCATTAAGGCGAACTGAAGCAAGTATTCTGGTTTGCAATCAGCATTTGCTCCAATATCGAGAATAACACAGGGGTTTTTTAAGGAAGGCATGACTGTCGCAATAGCAGGACGGTCAATTCCCTGGATGGATTTTAAGACAAACTTTGCAGTGGCCATGGATGCCCCTGTGTGCCCTGCCGTTACGACTGCATCAGCTTGTTTGTTGCGATGAAGGTTGACTGCAATTCGTATTGAAGAATCTTTTTTCTGGCGCAGTGCTTGCGCTGGAGATTCGTGCATCTCCACGACCTCTGAGCAATTTTCAATGTGGAGTTTACTCTCGTTATAGTTGTATCGTTTTAACTCGGTTTCAATTTCGGTTTGTTTGCCCACCAAAATTACATCGATGCCAAAATCATTAACTGCATTCACAGCACCTTCCACTGGTACTGTTACGGCGTAATCTCCGCCCATGGCATCAATTGCAATTGCCATCATTCTCCTTGAGTTTACAAGTATGTAGTGCGTTGCTATTGCAGCTAACGGACTTTGGTTATACTAAACTACTGTCTGTTTCAATAACAGCAACCCCTTTATAATGACCACAATGAGGACAGATACGGTGGGGAAGGATCAATGTGCGGCAATTTGTACAAACACTCAAGCCTGGGGTCTTCAATTTTGTATTATGTGAGCGCCTGGAATCGCGTTTTACTCGTGAAACTCTGCGTTTAGGTACGGCCATGATTTACTCCAAAATGGATAAGGAATGCTCAAACAATAACTCACCAAATCTATTTGCCTTTTTAACGATCTTCTGCATTGCCTTACCGGCTTATGTAACCAATAAAGCGTCTTGAATCTCGTTGAAAATCCTGCATAACTTTAGCATGTATTATTTTTGCCTTCCAATGAAAGGGTGATAAGTGTTTTTTGCAAATAAATGCTGGATTTATGAAGAGATAACTACCTACGAAGATCCGAAAATGGGTGATCTAGCTGATCTGGGGGAAGACAAATACATGCTTTTAAATTCAGATTTATTCCACACTGAGAACAAAATCCTTTACATGTTTCAGAACAAATCCTCTTCATTGGTATTCCCAATACAACTTGTTCTTCCAAAATCTGTAGTAAGCCAATCGATTCTCCTTGGTAAAATCCAACCTCCAGGTCTTCGGACGATAAAACCTGATCTTTAGCCAGTGATTGTTGAGGGACCACTGGTGACAGGGTTAGAGAAAAGCTCTCTTCGAAACAATGCTCAAACCTCTCTAAACAGCGGTCACAATCTAAATTTATCTTGCCTTCAATTGCTCCCTTTAGGAAAATAATTTCTTCGCTGCGGGACAATTGTAAATCAAAATCAGCACAGCCTGTTTGTTTTCCTGCAAGAGTGACAAGATCTTCCATGTTTGCTAATGGGACTTCTCCACTATGATGAAAGGATTTGTGGTCGGAAATATCTTGAATTCGTATGTATAAACTCATATTTCCTTCGCAATAACTCTGTTTGCAGAATTTTAGACACCACTGACTGTCAATGCCGATTTTTAGAGAATCAATCGCTGATTGGAAATACTTTTTTGTGTCCAGGAATTATCCGCGACTGGCCTGTATCTCCTCCAGTGTTCTTGCTGTAGGCAGGGCATCTTGTTTCTCAGTAATAACCGGGAATTCTTCGCACTTAGTGGCATTTATTTCTGTCCACTCAGCAAATTCTTCCGGTAAATCTTCTTCTGCATAAATTGCTTCTACTGGACATTCTTCGACACAGGCATTACAATCAATGCATGTTTCTGGATTGATATACAGGATTGTGGGTGCTTCGTGAAAAGCCTCTACTGGGCATACTTCTACACAATCGGTATATTTACAATTGTCACAGTTTTCCATTACTACGTAAGTCATCTCTACACTCCAAATGGTTAATGGTCCAATTTTATCAGCCAAATATGACTAAATTACAAAACAACTTCTATACAAAAACTTACCATGAATTCATGATCATGATTTTCTGTAGCTCTAAAGAGAGTACTTAGGCTAATTTTTGCCAATATTCAATTTTAAAATGATGAAGCAACCAAGAATCTGCGCGATGGTTTATCAGGAGGCCACTAAAACGAATATTATTCCTGAATCCTCTATGAGATTGGCTGGGGTGGCAGGGATCGAACCTGCGGATGACGGGATCAAAACCCGCTGCCTTACCACTTGGCTACACCCCAAATAAATGACTAAAATACTAATATTATATAATATTTGTCAAGCCGAATTTCTATTGGTATGACTGATCTTGACGACTCTTTGTCCTGTTCGTGAATCTATTCACTAATTTTAAAATATTTTATTGGCAATCGTTGTTTAAATTAGTTATTTATTGGTTAATCTAATATAAACTCAATAAGGACCCATCAATACGATTGGTGTGATCCTGATTACAAGATGAGATTTGAAACCTTGTATTTTGGAAATAAAATATGGAACGTGAAGAATTTCTGGATATTTTGTTTTTAGCCAAACACATGGCTGCTGCTGATGGTGAACTCCATCCGATGGAAAAAAAGGTGCTGTTTGCCTTGTTTAAAGCAATTGGTGTCAACAACGAAGAGTTGGAAACCATCAGGCAAAAGCTATCATTAGAAGATGCGATTGAGGGATTAAAATCCGAAGAAGGGAAACAGATTTTGATTGATGTCCTCGTGTTGGTAGCAAGTGCTGATAATATATTTGAGGACGAAGAACGAGAGTACATTACCAAAGTGATGCATCGCCTTGACATGAATCCGGAAACACATCCTTATTTTGCATCAGAAGACGGACTCGATTTGGAAGAGGTTCGCAGTAGTGTTCGGCTCATCATCAATAATTTGAAAGATTTGGCTTAGGAATGCTCAAACAATAACTTAGCAAATCTACTTGTCTTTTCAACGATCTTCTGCGTTGCTTTACCGGTGCAAGCTATGCGCCCGATAAAACGCCTTGAATCTCGATGAAAATCCCGCATAACTTTCTCATGTTATTATTTTCGCCTTCCTTAGAAGAGTTTCTATGATGTTACTCAGCATACATGTTGGAGCAATTGCATTATTGATTGCCGTTGTAGCTCCGATTGCTTATCACGTTGGTAAAAAAGAGGGTATCCGAATTACTGGCAATTACTATGAAGAACAGCGTGGTGAGTCCATTACGAACAGGCCATCAGAAAGTGAAACGGGCCTTGTAGTTTGAATACGACATGTCTTCAGTGCCAGGAGTTGTTACACATGACATTAAGGTCTGAGGACATTCTTCGATAAATCTGGATCTGGATGACAGGGTGTTTGCCCCAAAAGAACTACTGACGATAGGAGCTGTCAGCGTTAAATAGCGGCGTGCACGAGTCATTGCCACATAAAAAAGTCGCCGTTCTTCTTCCAGGCGGCTTGGTGGTTCCAGGCACCGTTGATGTGGAAACTGCCCTTCTGTCAAGCCGATCACAAACACGACGTTCCATTCCAATCCTTTGGCTTGATGGATGGTGGTTAAAGTCAAACACTCATCTTCCTGAAATCGTTCTGCTTCGTAGTCTTTGATGGCTGTGGTCCCGACTAACGACAGTTCATTGAGTAATCGTTCCAGTGATTTATATTTTCCTGCAAACTCTTCCAGGTAAGCAATGTCAGCTTCTCGTTGCACCGCATTTTCATAACTGACAAAAAGATAATCGCGATAGATCATTTGATAGACAATGGCTACCATTTGAGAAGGAGTCGTTCCTTCTTCCAACAACCGCTTGAAGCAGATGAGCAATTGTTCCCAGGCAACTTTTGCTTTCTTTGGAATTTTCTTTTGTAGTTCCACATTATCAAAAGTCAAACGTACTGCTTTTTGTTCTAGAAAGACATGAAATATTTTCTGTGCTGTTGTGTTTCCCACACCAGGGATTAGTTTCAAAACACGCATCCAGGCTATTTCATCTAAGGGGTTGAAGATAATTTTTAAAAACGAAACAATATCTTTCATATGGGCTTGTTCAAAAAACTGAACTCCTGATCGCACAATGTAAGGAATGCCTCTTTGTGTCAAAGCGACTTGCAGGGTTGCTGACTGCACATGATTGCGATAGAGAACGCTCATCTCATTTAAGCTGATGTTTTGATCTTTGAGCTCCAAAATGCGTCCAACAACAATTTCCGCTTCACTTTCTAAATCATAGAGACGATACAGGGCTGGTCTTTCTAAATTAGGCAAGAGAGAATACAGTTCCTTTTGAAATTGCTCTTTATTCTGGTTGATACTACTATTGGCCAATGCCAGGATATCAGGTGTGCTTCGATAGTTTTGTTCCAGGCGATAAACA
Organism: SAR324 cluster bacterium; assembly: GCA_015231885.1. GTDB lineage: Bacteria > SAR324 > SAR324 > SAR324 > NAC60-12. Next base: position 38,835 of record JADGAT010000001.1, on the reverse strand, counting down.
GCTGCATTATATCGTACGGGGAAGTCAAGAATGTTTTTAAAATTTGCTCCTCTCCAGCTATAAATAGATTGGGCATCATCGCCGACTACCATTAAATTTTTGTGTTCCTGAGCAAGACGATCCAGGATGGAAGCCTGTACTTTGTTGGTATCTTGGTATTCATCAACCAGAATGAACTGAATTTGCTCGACCCAAGGAAGGCTTTTTTGCTTTTTTAACAAGAGATCCAACCAATTTTCTAATAAGTCATCAAAATCCAACGCATTATTACGTCGTTTTTTGTGGCGGTACGAAGCATGGATCATTCGGATTTCTGGAATCAACGGATAAAAATGAGGATATTGTTGTTCCACCAGTAATTCTAGATCAAAATATCGTTGAAGGTATTCAGTTCGCTCAAGAGTCGCCACATCACAATTCTGATTGAATGCAAGAGAAAATATATTTTGCAGTACAGCGGCTTTGGGAAAGTTTTTACTGGGTTTGCCAATAGATTCTGCTACAGCAGCCTTGAGCAAATCGCGGGAATCGGAACTATCTAAAATTGAAAAATTATTCTCATAGAGCAATAGCTTGGCATGGCGTCTTAAAAATCGGTTGGCCACGCTGTGGAAAGTACCATGAATCATGGCATGTTCTATTTTTTGCTGGTTGGTTGCCTGGGCAACTCGATTTGCCATTTCTTTGGCGGCTTTATTGGTAAACGTCAGGAGCATGATAGTGGAGGGATCAATGCCAGAACGAATTAACTCAGCAACTCGATGAGTAATCACACGAGTTTTTCCACTACCTGCCCCTGCAATGACTAAAGCAGGCCCATGGTAATGAGACACAATATTTTGTTGGGCAGAATTCAAGACCTCCATGGCAAAAATGATAAAATGTTGGATTTTTAGAGAGGATGGTACACATTCATAGTATTTTTTTTAGAAACTATATAGTATTCTGCTCAAGATGAAAAGGACTTTTCAGGCTATTCAACCCAGACGCATGGATTGAATTTTAAAATCAATAGAAAACTTTAGGTAAACGAACCATCATGGATTTAACTTTTATTACTCAATTTCTGAATGAGGATCTTGGTATCGATATTGTTCAATTTCTGAATAAGGATCTCGGAACCGATTTAACGGAAGAGGCTATTTTATATATCCTTGGAGGAGGGGTCTTCTTTTTTCTGCTTTCGATTTTCTTTTTAATTGCATTGTACCGCTTACTGGCAAAAAAAGGAGACGGAGAAGAAATTTCAGAAAAAGGTACAGACAAACAGCTGGCAAAGCTAGAAAAAGCCCACCTCAAACGACAAAAACAGGAAGAAAAAGAACAAAAAGCACTGCAAGAAAAGAAAAATGAAGCTCGGTTGTCCCAAATTGCAGAAGAAGAAAGGCTGATTCAAGAAAAACTTACAAAAATTGAAGAGGAACGTCGTCAAACCAAAGTATTACAGAGTGATTTAATCCCCGATCAGGAAGAGACTCCTGCAGAACCCGCCAGCTTCATGGAACGTTTAAAGCAAGGGATGGCAAAAACACGGAGCAACCTGATAGAAGGAATTGGTGGTATTGTTTTAGGAAAAAAAGAAATTGACGAAGATACACTTGATGACCTGGAGGAGCTACTGTATACGGCAGACATTGGTCCTGAAACCACGAACCGTATTATTGAAGTGCTTCATCACAAATTGGCACGCAATGAGCTCAATGATCCAAAGACATTGCGTATTACAGTCCAGGAAGAAATCATTAAAATTATGGAAAAATCCTATCCATCTGCTACAGTCGATCATACAAAACCATTGGTTTTGTTATTTATAGGAGTCAATGGTGTTGGCAAAACAACAACTATTGGAAAAATAGCAGCACAGTATCAACAAGCTGGAAAAAGGGTACTCATGGGTGCTGGGGATACCTTCCGTGCGGCGGCCATTGAACAGTTGGAAGAATGGAGCAAACGTGCCAACAGTGATTTTGTGTCTAAAAAAGCCGGCAGTGATCCTTCTTCTGTGATGTATGAAACGGTCAGCAAGGCGATTCAGGAAAACTACGATGTTGTCATTTGTGATACGGCGGGGCGATTGCATACAAAAGCCAACCTGATGGAAGAGCTAAAAAAAATGATTCGGGTGATTAAAAAAGTTATTCCTGATGCCCCTCATGAGATTTTTCTTGTCTTGGATGCAACGACTGGACAAAATGCTATTTTTCAAGTTCGTGAATTCCGTGAGATTGCTGAAATAACAGGGTTGATCATTACAAAGTTGGATGGGACCGCCAAAGGGGGGGTTGTGATTGGAATAGTGAATGAATTTGACATTCCGGTACGCTACATTGGAGTTGGGGAGAGTATACAAGACCTGCAGCCATTCAATGCATCTGAATTTACAGAATCATTGTTTACATGAACTCAAGTAAAATGTTTTCCTAATTTTCTCATTCTCTTTTGAAATGTTTCGAGCATTTTCCAGCGGGCGATTGGAATATTGCGCAACGCCTCATCAGGTATCTGGTATACTTCTGCAGAACTGGCAACCTTGACCGTAAATAAACATGGAATCTTGAATAAAATATTTTCTTCTCCAAAAAAATTTGTTTTAGTCAAAGTTTCAAACAAATCATCATCAATATAACTCTCTAACTTACCTTTTTTGATCAAATAAAAATTGGAGTAGCACTCTTTCGGGAATACGTGCCCTTTTGAGTATTTCTCTGATTTTATTGTCTGTAAAATTCGATTTTGCACAGGATCTGATATTTCATCACCAAACAGCCAGGATGATTGCAAAAAAGCTCTGTTTTTTTGAAGTCTTGCCAGTTCTGTATAGACTTTATTTTGTTTAGCAAATTCGAAATATAAAGAGCTTGGTAGTTGCAGTGCCTGCACAAAACTGGCCGCCCGATAGGTGCATGTTGAAGGTGATCCAGTAAATTCACAGCTTTCTGAGACTAAAGAGCCTGCTGACAGTAAGCTTTCTATCCCGGCGTCTGCTTGAATCATTTCAACATTACCGCCCAATATGAGATAGATATCGTTAATCCTTTCGCCTCTTTTGAGTAAGATGCTTCCCGCATTGAATGATACTAAGTGGTTATTGAGTAAGATATGAAGCTGATGTCGGGGTACGGATGGAAAGTAAGAATGCAGATAATTGAAGGCATACTGCATGACATACTGCTGATTTGATTCGATCAACACATCGGGCATGCCAAAAGATGCTTCCGAACCGATTTCTTTTTGCTGAGCGTTGAGGGTAAAAGCAGTGTGGGATAAAACTATTTTAGCCGATGAGTCACTACGAAAGTCTTCAGCTACTCCGTGAATCATGCCTCCCCCAATATCAATTTTCTTTAAATCCACAGTAGCCAGATAATTTTTTTTAACTTCTGTAAAAAAAGATTCAGAAATTCCGGGTTCCGAATCATTTTTGGTAATCATTCCTTTTAACACGTCGAAAGAAGAAATGTCAGCATAATGTCCATAAGAGCGATACCCTCCTTTCCACAGAGTACGAAAGATAAAATTATTGGTTTCTACGGGATGGGGAGAAAAAGTAGGGTAGACTTCTAAACCGTCAATATCATTCCATTTAGAAAGCTCCAAATCACAGACGTCAAAATAATCAGCAAAATCCCTTTCTTTGATGGACACCAGTGCTGAGAGTTTTTTGGCGACCGAGTGGCGTACCAGCGGAGTGCTGTAGTACTTGAGGCGACGATCTGTACGCATCAGTGTGGGTAAGCCGGCGAAGTGATCATCGTGACCATGTGTGTGGAAAATACCTTCAATTTCGTTAACTCCGATTCCCAGGGCTTTCAGACTGTATAGTACATTGGGGCCGGCATCAATCAAATAGATTTTTCCTTGAAATGTTAAAACACTCGCCATACAGGGTCGATGAGTGTCCCATCCATCGCCCTCTCCTGAATGAATAACTGCAAAATATTCTCTCCGAACTTTATGGAATTCCAACCGGTATGGTGCCTCATAATACACATGCGGGGGTAAATTCAAATCAACCGTAACTTTTTCTCCCTGGTATATGAATTCATAAAGATTCCAACCGATGTGCCGAATATGCACGCCATTGCGAATTTCTACGGTATCCTCGGAGACCAACAATGTATCCAGCAAGTCTTCTGTAGGATGAATTTTTCCAAAAGCAAATTTTAACTTCAAACGCATCATGTCTTTAGCTTGCTTGCTGGAAATTCCGGTTTGCATGATTTCATCTGCTGAGATCAGTCCATAATTTCCACGATAAATATAGTGCAACTGTGATTTCAACTGATCTTCCATACCAATTAACAAAGGTTTGATTCCTGTATTATTTGGATGATTCGGCAGCATCATGCCTTGCCTGTAAAACATTTGTAATACTGGAAATTCGGCAAGATTAGAAAAATTTCCATTTTGAACCAAGACATCTGACAGCAAAATTGCGTTTGGGCCTGTTTCAAATACCACCCCATTTTCTTCTTTGGAGACAATCAATCCTCTTTTCATCAGAAGTTTAACGCTATCAGCAGGGCATCCGCACAATATATAGAGTTTGGCCTCTGGTATAGTGATCCAATGTACTCCTTGTGCTATTTGAATTTTTTCTATTTTTGCCATGGCTTTATCAATTGTGATGAGTAATTTACTCTCATGCTATTTCGTATGTGATCAGAAATTACAAGTTGTTAATCATGCATGGATCCATTCTTACACACTCTTTGTATTCATAACATAGAACATGGGAAGATACAAAGATCCCTATGAATAATTTAGATATCCCATTGTGCCAACTCGTCCAAAATCTTTTGAAAATCAGCAGGAACCGGTGCTGTAAACTCAAGGGGGGTTTGGGTAATAGGATGGATAAACCCCAATGTTTGAGCATGCAGTGCTTGATGATTGAATTGAGAGAGGATTGCAGACAATGAGGGTTGAACCCGAATTCGACGGAGGTGTGACTGCCCGTATTGTGGGTCTCCAACAACTGGAATTGATTGAGAACTCAAGTGCACTCGAATTTGGTGAGTCCGTCCTGTTTCTAAGCGGCATTCCAATAAAGTAAAATGCCGAAATCGCACAATTACTTTCCAGTGTGTTGTTGCAGACTTACCATTTGCAACGATTGCCATTTTCTTGCGATGATGGGGATTACGAGCTAACGGAGCATTGATGGTTCCTTTATTTTGTAGTGGATTCCCCCAAATCAAAGCATGATATGTACGCTGAATAGAATGCTGTTGGAATTGTTCTGATAGGCCACGGTGGGCAGCATCGGTTTTAGCGACAACCAAAACACCAGAGGTGCCTTTATCTAACCGATGGACAATGCCTGGACGTAAAATTCCTCCAATACCAGAGAGATCCTGGCAATGATGGAGCAGTAAATTGACCAGAGTACCAGAAGCATGGCCAGGAGCCGGGTGAACAACCAGTCCACTGGGCTTGTTGACAACAATCAATGAATGGTCTTCAAACAATATGTCTAAATTCCCTGCTTCTGAAGCAACCGCTAAAGGTTCTGGCGCCGGCAGAGAAAAACGAATTTCATCACCAGCACGCACTTTATATGCTGGCGCAACCAATTGTCCATTGACTCTTGCTAATCCTATCTTCAATAAGCGCTGGGCCATTGTTCGAGAGCTTACTTTTGGATATGAACTCAATAGAGCATCAATCCTTTTTTTTGACTCCGCATCAGAAACAGTATAGCAATAGGGTTCCTGCATTTTGGGAAATTTAGAAATCGGGTGTCAGTATTCGTATAGTTCAAATTGCTCATGATGCAAAGAATTGGAAATTTTGAAAGCCACTTTCTGCCCTACATCTTGCTCAACTTGTTCTACGGTTGAATTTTCTTCCATGAGGAATTCGTAAACATCCGGATGTACATAGACGACAAAAGAACCATTTCGATTTTTCAAACGGTTGCGGTATAATTCTCTAAAAATTTCGTAACTGACGGTGGATACAGACTTGGTTCGACCTTTGCCTTCACAATAAGGGCAAGGATTACACAGGTAGCGAGTCAGATTTTCACGATCTCGCTTACGAGTCATTTCAACCAATCCCATTTCACTGATCTGCAAAATTTTACTACGTGTTTTATCGTGTTTTAAATGTTCCTTGAGAGCATGATAGACTTTCTGCCGATGCTCGGCGACACCCATGTCAATAAAATCAATAATAATGATACCTCCGATGTTCCGAAGTTGCAGCTGGTAGACGATTTCTTCCACGGCTTCTAAATTTGTTTTAAGAATGGTCTTTTCATGACTTTCGTTGCCAACAAAACGTCCTGTATTGACGTCTATGGAGATCAATGCTTCCGTTTGATCGATCACCAAATATCCTCCAGATTTCAACCATACTTTTTGGTCCAATGCACGCTCAATTTCGGCTTCAATACCATAATGATCAAAAATGGGAGTATCTTTGGTAAAAAACTCTAGTACAGAGCGGTAGCGAGGAAGGTAGGTATTGAGGAAATATTTGATTGCCTTGTATTGTGCTTTATCATCAATGATGAGTCTTCGGACCTCTGGAGACAAAACATCGCGGATTGATCGAAAAACAATGTCAAGATCCCGATGCAGCAAGGCAGGAGCTTCCGTTTGTTTGTAATCTTTTATAATTTCATCCCAAATAGAGACTAAATAATTCAAATCTGAACGCAGGTCGTCTTCTGAGCGCCCTTCGGCGACCGTACGAATAATAAATCCAGATTTTTCAGGCCGAAGGCGATTGACAATATCTTTCAAACGATGGCGTTCGTCAATACTGGTGATCTGGCGAGAAACCCCCAGTGTCGTTACGGTTGGCATATAAACCAGATTACGTCCTGGGATAGAAATATGGCTGGTGATTCTTGCTCCTTTGGTCCCAATGGGGCCTTTAGAGACCTGAACTAAAATTTCCTGTTCCTCTTGCAGCAGCTTTTCAATGGTGGGTTTCTCATCTTTTTTGCCGGAAACCCTTGCCCCTTCATCATCAAAAATAGCATTTTCTGGCAGGACATCATCAATATATAAAAAAGCCGCACGCTCTACGCCAATATCGACAAAAGCGGCTTCCATTCCAGGTAATACTTTTAAAACTTTTCCTTTGTAAATATTACCAACAATTCCTCTTTCTTTCAGGCGTTCATAATATAGTTCAGAAACAATACCATTTTCCATCACAGCAACCCGCGCTTCATGAGGCGAGTGGTTAATAATCATATCTTTTGGCATAGTAGTATTATGCGGTTTGAATTAGGGTTCGCATCTCTTTAACCGCTTCTGTGATTCCAACAAAAATGGAGCGGCTGATGATGCTGTGGCCAATATTCAGTTCTTTTAAATGGGGTAAATGACAAACAGGCTGGACATTTTGATAATTCAGTCCATGTCCAGCATTGACTTGTAAACGGAGATCATGTGCTAACAGAGCCGCACTTTTTAAGCGTGCTAATTCGCTTTCTTTTGTGAGTGAATCAGTAGAATTGGCATAGGCTCCTGTATGCAGTTCCACATCATCTGCAGCTACGGCCTTACTTTTTTCAATCTGCTCTGGTGCTGGATCAATGAACAGGCTAACACGAATGCCCGCATTTTTGAGTTTTTCAATGCCCTGGTGTAAATTAGAAGTATTTCTTGTAAGATCCAATCCTCCTTCTGTGGTGATTTCCTCACGTTTTTCGGGTACCAGAGTCACAATGTCCGGTTTGATTGAGAGTGCAACAGCAAACATTTCTTCTGTAGCAGCCATTTCCAAATTTAAGTAAGTCTGCACAGTCTCTCTTATCACTTGTACATCACGCTGCTGTATATGCCGGCGATCTTCACGAAGATGGACTGTGATACCATCGGCACCTGCTAATTCGGCCAGTAGGGCTCCTGTTACAGGATCCGGTTCTCTGATTTGACGCGCTTGACGAATGGTTGCAATATGGTCAACATTCACATGTAGAGCAATCATTGTTTCAATTTCCTATTGAATTAGAGGACGGTTGTTGAGGAGGCAATTGAGGGCCGGAGCTTTCCTCTTCAGATAATTTTTGCGGTTTGACCCATAAGGCGACTTTTGGCCATTGCTGGAGTAAAGAAACACCTTTGGGTAAGATCGGTTGTGGATGAATCCGATGGCTGCCAGGAGTATACTGTGACATGTCAATAATGCCATAGAGTTGTGATGAATCCAAATTATTCAGTAACTCTTCAGGTCCCTCTAGATATAGATTGAATTTTTTAGGATTGATCAGTGCCACATAGGTTTGATTCATCAAATGAATGCTGATATCATCAAATCGTTTTCTGATAGGAAAACCAATAATCACCACATGAGCAACAAACACTTCTTGATTGTTGACCAAACGGATATTGCGATCAGGCATGTCCAGTTGTACGATCATGTTTGTAGTACGGTCCAAATCCTGTAAATTAATTTCTTTAGTAAAAATCGATGTGACGGTTTCTAGTTTGGTCTTTGGTCCCTGGATTGTAACAATATTTGGGGATAATTCAATTTTTTGAAGAATGTGTTCTTTTTTGATTTGTCCATGGTACCGTGGGCGGACGATCAAGCTTTTTTCTATAATTTCTTCAATGAACAAGTCTATCTGAAGAGGATTGATTTGAGTGATGGAGACGTCTTCTGGTGCTGCAATATTTTCTTTGGTTAACGTATATTGAAATGTGCCGGCACTCGCCTCTTTTAAATCAACTACTGCTTGAAGACTGGATGGATTGAAATTATTGTTGTATCGTCGGGTTATTCTTCCAGAAACATTAACACCTGCGGGAACATCCGAAGTGATTCTCATATTTGGCGGCAAGTTCTTAAACACGATTGGAACAAAAAAACTCATTCCTACTGTTTGTGCTCCTTGCTTGGCTAAATACCAAACAAAAATTGCCAGAAAAAAAGAGATAAGTGTGAATGGTAAAATTTTCTTTATCTTTCGCACAAGCATCATTCATAAAAAAAGGGAAAGATAATCATACAGTCACGGCCACTGATTTTTCATCTTCTTCGATATCGGCTTCGGTCTCCACCGCATCCGTTTGTGGAGTATCTAAGGTCACTGGTGGTTCCTGTGCTTTCACATCCATCAATTCAAATAGAACTTTTTTGATATCCTGCTGCGAAGAACCTCGGATCAGTTCGCCTTTGTGACTGAGACTGATTTCGCTGCGTTCCTCCGAAACGATCAGTACAATGGCATCGGTTTCTTCAGTAAGACCAATGGCTGCACGGTGACGAGTCCCCAAAATAGGACTGATTTTGGTGCTCGTTGTAATGGGTAACAAACATCTGGCTGCTGCAAGACGCCCTTTGCGGTCAACAATGGCAGCCCCATCGTGGAGGGGAGAGGTGGGACGAAAGATACTGATCAATACCTCTTTAGTCAACACAGCATCTATTGCTGTTCCTTTTTCAATAAAATTACGTAAACCCACTTCTCGTTCAAATACAATGAGGGCACCAATGCGTTCACGAGCCATTAAAAAGGATCCCTGTATTGCTTCATCCAGTACATCTTTTTTAAAACGGCCACTACCTGTCAAGAAAGTAATCAGACCAAACTGTGCCAAGGCATTGCGAATTTCTGCTTGAAAAAGAATGACCAACACTAATACTAACGAATTCGCTAGATTGTCCAGCAACAACCCAATGGCCTCTAACTGCAAAATCTGCGAGAGTAGATACAGGGCAAGCAACAAAGTAAATCCTGCCAATATCGGTATTGTTCTTGTTCCCTTAAAAAAAACAAGCAGTCGATAAAAAATGAAGGTTAACAAAGAAATATCAATAATATCCTGCCAACCTACATTTGAAAAAATATTTTCCATAACCAATTGCCAAAAGGGGGCCTATAAGACAATGCTCTCAAAATCTCGGATTGTCGGGATATGAAAGGGATTCTCAGGAAAAAGAAATGCTGCCGAAATGATCAATTGATTACAGGGGTAAACTCCTTGATGATTTGCTTTACTTCCTCTCCATCTATAGTCTCTTTTTCAATAAGCAGTTTTGCTAAATGCTCTAAGGCTTGCCGGTGCATGGTTAAAATTTCGCTAGCCCTAGTATAGCATTTGGTAATGAGTTCCTTGACCTCCGAATCCACCAGCTGCGCCGTCTCATCACTATAGTTTCTATGGGTCATGAGATCTTTTCCCAGAAAAACCTGATCGTCACTATCACCACAGGTAATGGGTCCCAGCTTCTCATTCATGCCCCAGTAACAGACCATTCTCCTTGCTAAGTCCGTTGCTTTCTTCAAATCGTCACTTGCGCCTGTCGTAAATTTATTAAAAATGAGATGTTCTGCGGCACGTCCTCCCATTGTCATGGCAATATGGCCCAATAATCCTTTTTTTGTGTGACTATGGCGATCTTCCACAGGCAGCAATTGTGTTACTCCGAGTGCTCTTCCTCTTGGAATGATGGTGACCTTATGAATGGGATCCACACCAGGAATGGTTGCTGCGAGCAAAGCATGTCCTGCTTCATGGTAAGCGGTTGTCTCTTTTTCCTGATCTGTGATGAACAAGCTGCGTCGCTCGGTCCCCATTAACACCTTATCTTTTGCATATTCAAAATCGGATAGGTCCACACAAGACTTGTCTTGGCGAGCCGCCCATAACGCCGCTTCATTGGTAAGGTTTGCCAAGTCGGCTCCTGTAAAGCCTGGTGTTCCCCTGGCAATGATACGCAAATCCACTTCTCCTGCCAATTCAATAGACATGGTATGCACTTTTAGAATGGATTCTCTGCCATTGATATCGGGAAGAGGAACATTGACATGCCGGTCAAAGCGTCCAGGGCGCAGTAATGCGGGATCCAGGACATCTGGGCGGTTTGTTGCCGCAATAATGATCACTCCATTATTGGTATCAAAACCATCCATCTCAACAAGCAGCTGATTCAAGGTCTGTTCCCGTTCGTCATTTCCTCCTCCGAGGCCAGCACCGCGACTTCTCCCTACCGCGTCAATTTCATCAATGAAGATAATACAAGGAGCCGCTTTTTTTCCCTGCTCAAATAAATCACGGACTCGGCTTGCCCCAACGCCAACAAACATTTCTACAAAGTCAGAGCCGCTGATGCTGAAAAATGGGACTCCGGCTTCTCCTGCAATTGCCTTGGCCAGCAATGTTTTACCAGTACCTGGACTACCAACCAGTAGGACGCCACGAGGAATTTCTCCTCCTAGTTTTTCGAATTTTTGAGGATCCGACAAAAAGTCTACAATTTCGCCAACTTCCTCTTTTGCCTCATCAATTCCGGCAACATCATTAAAAGTGATTTCGTTTTCATTCTTATCGACGGCTCGGGTACGAATTTTTCCAAATCCCAAGGCCTTATTGCTTCCTCCCTGCAGCTGTCGCATGAAAAGAACCCAAATCCCAATAATCAGTAAAATGGGCAGCCAACTATTGAGGATAGCCCAAAAGATTCCTCCTTTGGATGCCGATTCGACACGGATACCAATTTGATGTTTTTCCAGAAAATCAATCAATTGCGGATATTCAGGAACCGATGTTTGAAAAGAACCATATTCTTGATTGATTCCGTATATCTCATTGCCCCGGATGACCACTTCATTGATATTTCCAGTCTCTACCTGTGATAAAAAATCTGAAAACGAGATACTGTGCTCTCCAGAAGAGCGAGTGTCCATAAAATTAAATAAAATCAGAATCACAAAAATTATTGCTAACCAGACTCCAATATTTTTCAAGAATGCATTCACTAATTTACCCTTTACTTGAATTTCGAAGAAAGCAATCTGTATATAATGCAAAGATATGTTTGCTATAAAAGAAATTACCGTATTTTTATTAAAAATGGTATTTTAAAATAATATGATTTCTAAAATTACACAAGATAACCTTCTGCTATCATTTATTTTTGTTTTTTCTGTATGGATTTTCCCTAACAATTCGATACAGCTTCAGGAATAGTCGTTTACCATGAAAGATGCAGCTCCAATCGTAGAAAAAATTGCTCATGTCCCTGATTTACCGGGAGTTTACCAATATATAGATCGCAAGGGAGATATCTTGTATATTGGGAAGGCAAAATCGTTAAAAAAACGTGTACGTTCTTATTTTCAGCCTTCTGCAAATCATAATTATCGTATCGGATTAATGGTGTCTTTGGTGCATGATGTTTTGACTATTATTACCAATACCGAGGCAGAAGCACTGATTTTAGAAGCACAATTGATCAAAACGCACCAGCCTCGCTACAACATCGCTTTAAAAGATGACAAGTCCTATCCTTATTTTAAACTGGCACTCAATGAAATGTACCCTCGTTTGTTTTTGGTGAGGGAAAAATTTAAAAAATCTTCCGAGTACTATGGGCCGTATACTTCGGTTCGTGATGCTCGCAAGGTACTGGGGTTGATCAATAAGTTTTTTTTGTTACGTACCAGTAAAATGGAGTTGAATGGTACTAAAACATACCGCCCCTGCCTTAATTTTCAGCTCAAACGCTGCCTGGCTCCATGTCGGGGAGACGTGCCAGAGACTCAATATCGGGAGGAAGTTCAGCAAGTACGCATGTTTTTACAGGGAAAATACAAAGAATTGATCAAGTACTTGGAATCGAAAATGTACAAGGCTTCAGAATCATTGGAATTTGAAAAAGCGGCAAGAACGCGCGACCAAATCAATGCAATTGAAAGAACATTTGAAAAACAACTTGTCCTTTCCCCAGCCAGTGAAGACATGGACATCTTTGCATTGTATCGGGACTTCGATTTTGCAGGTATTGAAGTCCTGTTTATTCGTTACGGAAGGCTTCTGGCTACAGATTTTTTCTTTTTTGATTCGGTAGATCAAGTGTCCGATGATAACTTGATTGGGCAAATTCTTAACCGAATTTATATGAGCGAAAGTTATGTCATTCCCCAAAAAATTTTATTACCATTTCTGTATTCGGACCAAGACGGGTTAGTCCATACATTGAATGAAAAAAGTCATTCTAAAGTTTCGATTCTGGTACCAAAACGCGGAGACAAAAAAAAAGCTATTGAACTGGCCTATCGTAATGCCGAGTCACATCTTGTCGAAAAGAAGCGTCAACATGTTCAAGCAGAGGAAGTCCTGCAAAAAATGCAAAAAACTCTGCATCTGCAGCGTCTTCCAAAAATAATTGAAGCCTTTGATATTTCTCATATTTCAGGATCCCACACGGTGGCATCCATGGTGTGTTGGAAGGACAATAAGCCCCATAAAGCAGGATACCGCAAATTTAAAATAAAAAATGTGGAAGGAATCGATGATTTTGCCTGTATGACCGAAGTGTTGACCCGGCATTACCGTCATGCTGTTTATGGGGAACAACCACTGCCTGATTTAATTTTGATTGATGGTGGCAAAGGGCAGTTGAATGTGGCGGTTCATGTCTTGAAAGAGTTGGGTATTTTGTTAGAAAAAGTCGATGTGATTGGGTTGGCAAAAGGTCGGACTGAAAAAAAACGAGGGGGGCTACGCAACCAAAACGAAGATTTTGAGTATGTGGTCAAGCCAAACCAAAAAAATGAAATCCGAATCCACCGGAATTCTCCAGTCCTTTATTTATTACAAAACATTCGTGATGAATCCCATCGTTTTGCTATCAAATACCATCGCAGTTTGCGAAGAAAAGCCTCTCTCCATTCTTCCCTCGACGACATTCCTGGAATCGGAAAACAACGCAAACAAAATCTCATTCAACACTTTGGCAGTTTCAAAAAACTGAAAAATGCCTCCAGAGAAGAGCTGCAAAAAACCCCTGGTATCTCTCAGAATATTGCTCAGCAAATATATCATTTTTTTCATGAGTGACCTGATCTTCAACATAAGGAATGAAGCAAGGTATGCGATTTCGGGGCTTTTCCTAAATGATAGCGAAAATAATTTAAGAAAAGACCATCCAGTTCTCTGATATTTTGTTGAGTGGGATGTACTTTGTTGTTGGCCGTTTTTGTTTGTTTTTCCAGGTACCGAAGGTAGGAAATGGTGCCTGGGGATAATGGCACGGTTGTGGGGGTTTGCACCAAACAATCAGAGCAACGTAGCCCACCTGCACCATAATCCATTTGGTGTGAATCAAAACGTTTCAATTTAGGAAGGGCCTGAGAGCCGCTTTCCCACAAACTTTGATGACACTGAATACATTGCTCCAAATTAGGTAAGATGCCCAGTATCAGCAATAAGTCTTTTTCAAATTGAATCTTGACCTGTACGCAGGAATTAGTATGTTGAAGTGTCTGTAACGCAATTAACAGTAGATCAAAATAGAGATGTGATTCTTGTGGGTCAACCATGCAGAGATGAATTAACTCGGTCAGATAAGTTGCATACAAAATTTTGTCATATACTTGACGAATGGAGTAAAAATGATCAATAGGATCGAATTTGCGAATCTGTACCAGTTCGGTATTTGCTTTTTCTACATAATGTATTTGTCCATAAGTAAATGGTTCGGAAGCTCCTGCATGTTTCGATTTTATTTTTTTTACACCTCGTAAAATACCGGATCGTTTTCCCTGATCTTTTGTTAAAAAAGTGATAATCTGATCACTTTCTTTAAAATCCATTTGCTTGATAATAATACTCTCTGTTGTTTGATATTTCATGTTTTCAGTGAGGTGTCAATTATTCAGAAATGACAAAAAATAAAACACTAAGGGTCTTTATGGAAGAGAAAGAAGATAAATACTGTGTGAATAATGTCCCGCTACATAAGATTCGCAATAGGAATGAATTACGAGTGATTCAGGCTATGCGTGAAGTCTTGAATGAATTGGAGGGCTATCACCCTAGCATGATGGATGTGGAAGATATTTATGCATTAGCCTTGAACCTTTTACCTCCAAGGTATGTACAGCGAGGAAGCATTGTACTGCGTGAAGAGGTCACCGATGAGATGCTTAAAGAAAAAGTGAGAGAGGCGGTTGAGGTGGTTTCGACTAATCCTAAATATTAGGCGGATCAGGAAAAAAATATACAACTGTATTCTTCAAATAAACAATTTTCTGTATGGCAGTATTCTCAACAATTACCTGCCAGATTATAAAAAGTGATTATACTGCTGCCAGTGCTTCATCCATTGTCTTAAAAACTGTAATTACCTTGCTCAAATTAGTAATATCAAACAATGATAAGACTTTTTTATTACTGCAAACCACAATCAATTTTCCTTGTCTTTGGGAAATATCTTTACTCGAAACAGCAATTACTCCAATCCCAGAACTGGAAATAAACTCAATTTCTGTAAAATCCAAAATAATGTTAGTGGTGCCTTGACCAATCATTTCCTCAATCTCTTTTAAGAGAGTGGGTGAAGTGCTTCCATCTAAATCCCCAAATACAGAAATGGATCCCAGTTTTTTTTCTGCATCAATGACCTTAGTTTCCATGAAAATATTCTCCACGTTTTAAGTTAATTAAAATCGGATCAAAGAAATGCCTGTATTGACATGCATTATTGTCTGTTGAACTCCTATCAGACTTAACACGACAAGTAAATAGAGGCAAAGTTTTTCTGAACGATAGTGAGTCATCCGAATTATTTTACTGAATGTTTCTGCGTTAAAAGTGCCTTTTGTACTTCAGTAATAGAAATATAATTCAGTTTTTGCAAAATTTCTCCCAGCAACAAAGCATGTCTCTTTTGCAGCAGTAACGCAATTTCCAGTTGTTCCTTGGAAATTCTAGATTCATTCAATAAAATATCTCCCAATACTTTTTTCTGTCGACTGTTAATGCGCCGAAATGCATCTTGGAAGGGGGAAACAAAAGCCTCCCAATATTTCTCGTGTGTACTTTTTAGCTTTTGGATAATCTGCCGCCGATTTGTTGGGCTCATGGCCTCTAATGACTTGATAGTCTGGAGGGACACATCTGGATCTTTACTTAAAACCCATGACAACAACAGCGGACAGGCCTGATAAAGTTTTAGCTGCTCTATCGTTTGAATCACATAGCACTGAGTTTGTGTGTCTAACTGGTTGAGTAAACGAACCAAATAGTGTGTTGCTTCTGTGCTTCTCTTCAGTGCAATCGCTTTAATGGCGATCATTTGAACGAAACGGTTGTCAGAATTTTCTAAATTATGAATCAATACATGCAACGGCATTTGGGCCGTGGTCGCATCGACGGTTATTCCATGTCCTGAGGTGCTTGATGATTGCGGCTTTCTGTTTGAAAACCTAGCTTGAGGTCCAGAAAATGTTTTTTTCTCATACTTATTCTTTAAAACCCGATAGGCTTGTATCACAGAGTTGAATTTTTCCGGGTCACCATGCCCTGCTGCAGAATCAGGATGGTATTGCAAAACAGCACGCCGGTACGCTTTTTTTAATTCTACAAATGTGGCTGCAGGGGTTATTCCTAACTCAATATACGGATTCATGTCTCTCCAATGTAAATGAATATAGAAGTGTCACGCGTATTTTTTGATGTATTCATAACGAATATCAAATGCTAAAATTGAGCCAATTTTTCTGTGATTTGCTTTCATTTTATTCGTTGTCATGCTCTCTGCATTAAAAATAAGGAATTTTTTCTGCTTCGCTAAAACGAAAATTGAGATTGGTGAATTTATACTGAATTTGTGTTTGAACTACAATTTTTATTTTGAAATAAATAGACTTCCACTATGTAACCAGCATTTTGTAAATTGAACAGAGACGTTGTTTGATAAGAAATATCTATTAAAATGTTGAAAACATTCAGATTTATCACAAAAAAAGTAGCACTAGCTCCGGAACGATACTAAAAAAACGTCGAATTATCGGTGAGGTAGTGTTGAATAAAAAACTTTGCAATAACCATACAATTTTTTATTTAGGCTCTATATATGCAAGGACTTTTAAAATTTAATTACCACATGAATGGAGAAAACCGATTCTAGCTTGATTTTCAAACAAAGTGATGAGTAAAATTTTATATAAGCTACCATGAAATGGGCAATCAGTGATAAGCAGCATGATTTGGTAGAGCAACAAAGAGGAGAAAATGGCTGAGGACAAAAAGAAAAAAATAATTCGTGAACTTCCGGAAATAGAAGATCCTAAAAAGATATTTACTCTCCTGGAAGAAGATTTACAGGCTTTCTTGGAGCTAGCCAAACATTATAAGCAGGAAAGCCCGGCAGCCCGTATAATGAGAATAGCTAAAAACTCAATCAAGAAATCTTCTGTTTCTGCTAAAGATGATATTTGCGGTACACTCATTGGAGCCTCTTTTCCTACCGTAAAAATTAAGGAAAGTGTTAAAGCATTAGAAAAAAATCCACTGAACTCCGAATCGCGTTTAGCTTTGATTGAGCCCTTTGCCATGAAAGGTATCAAAGGGGATTTATTAATTTATCGGCAAATTTTGTTGCACTCCATGCTGGAACTGAGCGCTTATCACATATCTTCTGCTAAAATTAACATGGCCATTATGATTCAGCGGCGCTACCTGGACAAAATTGCAGATTTTTTTAAGGAAGAAGCGACAAACTGCCAGGCGATACTCAATGATCTCAAGGCCAGGGAGGCAAGAAAAAAACAGGAACCCATAAAAGAAAAAGAATCTTCCGGCAGGACGCATACCAAAGAAGAATTAATCGAGGAGATAGAACTCTGCAAAAAAAAACATGATTATGTGAAAGAAGTGGCGGAAATCCTCAAAGGAAGAACCCTCACTAGTGATGTAGAAGTCGATATGGCGGATTTGCGCAGTTCGGGCCCTATTCCCAAAGATGTTTTGTATAAAGTAATTGTCCCTCTATTGGGCGGAATGGTCTGCTTGCCGGTGGTACAGAAAAATACTCAGGTCTTGATTGATACAGCAAAAGGCGGAGCTCCCACTATGCCCATTGGCGGTTTTTATGAATCAAGGATGCATCGGTTGGAGAGCAAAGTACTCTTTGCCGCCTATTTAGTTGGGTGGCAAGATGTCGCTCAGGCTTGCCAAAAAGCAATCATGGGGACCTTCAACTCAATCAATGTGGTCATACCCATGGTTGGCAGCATGCCTTCCAGTAAATTTGACAAAGTTTGTGTCCGTGAATACGGGATGATCTGCCTTTTGGTTTTCCAGCAGCTTCCGCTGCTTGGGGCTGTTCCTCCTGGAAAACATAAACAATCCATGCAGCGTGCCGTTGATTTACTACAAACTATTTCTGATGAAATGGGGGTGATTGAAATCCTAAACGCCTTGAATAAAAGCATGTCCAGCATGAGATAAACCGTTTCAATTTTTTCATAAAACCATGACACTTGCATCAATCACTCACCAGGAAAAGAAAGATATCATGTCGGAAAAAAAAGCATCCGGAAGAAGAGCTCACCGAGTTGATGGAAAAGGAAAGGTGACCTTCAATGGCCATACGGGGCAGGTCCTTAATATCAGCCGTACTGGAATTGGTATTCAAACACAAGAGGATGTCGAAGACCTGGCACAAACAAACTGTTTATTTACGATTGACTTTCAAAAGAGTGATATTTTTCAGCCAAATTCACATTTTGAGCTATCAGGAACCATTTGTTTTTGCAGCTTCAATGAGGAAGACAAGGTCTATATTGTCGGTGTGAATCTGGATACCCTTACAGACGAACAGCAAACCCTTCTTGATAACTTCCTTGCCTTTCAATGGGATGCCCAACTCTTTTGGGAATTTTAACAACGGTTGTCTGGATTGCTTCAACAAAGAATAAGTCACATAAATAGCTTGTCTTCGCGTACGTATTCCTGTAAATAAGTCTATTTTTCTAAAGTCATTCTATTGTGAGTAAACTCACATAATCATTTAGGAGATAAACACGCCATGAAACGCACGTTTCAACCCAATAACAGGCGCAGAAAAAAGAAGCATGGTTTTCGCGCAAGAATGGCGACACGTCATGGACGTGCCATCATCAAGCGTAGAAGAGCAAAGGGACGGAAAAATTTAACAGCTTAATGTCACAATACACCTTTTCCAAAAGATCAATTCTGAGAAAAAGAGGAGAGATTGATCTTATTTTCAAAAGGGGGACTTTTCGTAGCTTGGGACTTCTGCGTGTGAAGTATTTATCGACAGAACTGGGATATAACCGTTTTTTGATTTCCGTCAGTAAAGCGGTTGGCCACTCACCATTCCGCAATCGAGTCAAGCGCTTAGTTCGAGAAACAATCCGTTTGCACAATTCTGTACTACAGGACAGTGTGGATGTTTGCTTTTATGTAACAAAGCGCCCGCAAAATCCAGTGACCTTTTCTTATATTGAAAATAAAATTATAAAATTTTTTAAAGAATTGAATCAACAAGCCGAGGCATCCATGGCTGAGAATAATAGAATCATGTCTGATTTGCCCAATAAAAAATAAACAGTCGCCCAAGGTCATTTGTTTTTGTAGTATAATTGAGTTAGTACTGATCCATTTATGTGTGATTTGATAATTCTACTGATTCGAGGATATCAACGTTTTATTTCTCCATTTCTTCCATCTTCCTGTCGATTTTATCCGAGTTGCTCTCAGTATGCTTTGGAGTCCTATCACCGTTTTGGTATTTTTCGTGGTACTCAATTGTGCGTTCTACGACTTGTGAAATGCCAACCTTTGCATCCTGGCGGGTTCGATCCCGTGCCGGAAGAACCGCTTCATTCCAGATGTCCTTAAGTATGGACGAGTTTCCTCTGAATTATATGATTATCAGTTTTCAAACAAACCTACTTATTTTTATAGATAAAACATGGAACAAAAGACTCTGCTGGCAATCGTTATTTCTATTGCTGTAATAGTTGGCTGGTCGTGGCTGTTTCCTCCACCTCCAACTGCCAAAAAGGACCAGGAAAAAACAGTTGCTGTTGAAGAAAACAAAAAAACGGTAACTCAGGGAGAGCAAATTGCGACGGTTTCTGAGTCAACATTACCAGAAACTAAAGTGGAAACCGCTTTTGCAAAAAGTATCACAATTGATACCCCTTATTATCGTGCAGTGATTGACACGCGCGGGGGAGTGCTCAAAAGTTTACTTTTGAAAAACTATAAAAATTTCAAAGAGAGTATCTCATTGGGCAAGTGGATTCCCTATTTGAGCAATATCCTTGGCAGGAGTGCCCCTACTGTAGTAACAGAGGACAATCTGCTGCAAATGATCAAGACCGATTTTATTGATAAAGCACAAACACTTGCGGTCCAATTTGAGGAAAACCCGGAACTTTCCAAAGCCTTCCGAAATACCGTATTCTCCAGTGATCGAGACAGTATCTCAATTGATTCGAGAGGAAAACCGGAACAACTGGTTCTGATATCCCCTGTTCAATCCGGGATACAAATTATAAAAACACTGACATTCCATGCCAATGATTTTGCAATTGACTACAAAGTCAGTTTGATCAATCGAGACAAAACAGTGCGCCCCCTGGAAGTCAAACACTTTTTTGGAGAAGGACACACTGTCGATCCTGGTGTTGTGCGGACTTCCAGTCACAAAGGCCCTGTTTACGTTTATAACAATGATTTGGAAACGCTGGATACTGACGATTTAGAGCAAACGCCAGGACGAATATCTCAAATGCAATGGCTCGGAGTCGAAGATTCTTATTTTATTTCTGCTGCTGCCGGATTGACTCCCGTCAACCATGGTTTTATTGAAGCCCATCCCATCTTTGAGGGAGGAAAAAGAGTATTGAAACCGGTTTTTGGAATGACGCTGCCACCTGTTGATCTGAATCCAAACAAACAGATAGAATCTTCTTTCGCTCTGTATTATGGTCCTAAAGTTGAGTCAGAGATGATGAAATTTGGCCGAAATCTTGTCCTCTCCCATGATTTGACGTTAGAAGCCCTGGCCAAACCATTGCTGAACATTCTAACATGGATTCATTCTTATGTGGGAAATTACGGGGTTTCCATCGTGTTTTTGACCATTTTGGTTCGTCTTTGCTTGTTCCCACTAACTTACAAGGGATCCAAATCCATGAAGCGGATGCAGCAGCTTCAGCCAAAGATGGTGAAACTTCGAGAGCGGCTTAAGGACAACAAAGAAAAACTCAATGCCGAGATGATGGATCTTTATAAAAAAAACAAGGTGAATCCAGTCGGAGGATGTTTTCCGGTATTGTTGCAGCTGCCTATTTTCTTTGCCCTTTACAGTGCTTTGTCAACAGCTGTTGAATTGAGACATGAACCGTTCTTTGGCTGGATTGTGGATCTTTCAGCACCTGATGGGCTTGGTATCACTCCCATCTTGATGGGAATCAGTATGTTTGGTATTCAGAAAATGACGCCAACGGGTATGATGGACCCGACTCAGGCAAAAATTATGAGCATGTTGCCTATCGTGTTCACTTTCTTTACCTTTACCTTTCCAACAGGATTGACCATTTACTGGGTCACCAGCAACATCCTATCACTCGGGCAACAGTATTTTATCAATCGCATTAAGGTTCCTGAAATGTCTGATTAATCCCCTTCGGTCTGCTCAATTTTATCATTGGGCAGTCTCTCCAGAGAATACGGTTCAGACGTAATTCAAAATGAAATGACCTTATCAATAAAATGGTAACACAATCCTTTTCTAGTCCCGCAACATTAAGCTTGTCCCTCTAAACACTGCAAACAATCTTCTCCACACTCACAGCGTCTGGAAACTCGAAAAATTTTATCCAATTGCGTTTTGTTGAAACATCTCATGATGTTGTCATTGACCTGGCACAGCACCAGTTGAACATCCTGCTCTTGTAATTCCCTATATAACGTCAGAATCAAAATTATCCCGGAAGAATCTACAGAAGGCACTTCTTCAAGGTTTAATACCAGGGTCTTCAATTTTTGTTGTTTCAAAATGAATGTCAAATCCACCCTCATTTTAGACACCGTAAAGATATTGATGTCCCCTTCTACCAAGATGATACACACTCCATTTTCAATGTGGTGAAAGAGTTCCATGGGCACTCATTTGCATTTTTAAATAGCCATTGCTGATAAATCAAATACACCCTAGTTGTGGAGGAAAAAGAAATTGATCGCAACTAGGAATAGTTGTTGTGGGAGAGACACTGCTCGTTGTAGGAACGATATTTTCCGTTGTAGGTAATAATGATTCCTCATTTGAGACAAACTCAGATTGGGTTTCCTCAATTGTGTTTGTAGAAGTAGATAATGTGGAGTCGGTTAGATTGGAGAAAAGATTTCCTGTATCTCCGTCTTCTCTGCTACAAGACAATCCGAAAAGAACAAACAAATATAAAGCAACAACAAACAGAAACTTTTTAATAGAAAATTTTCCATCGGTATGGGTTGAATGATTACCTGGTGAGCGTTCAATTCTGAAAATGCGAAACAAACTAATAACAAGACCAAACATCTTTTTTCACTCCATCAGGTTTTTGTCCTCCAATGACCCAAATTTGACCACCAAACACTGTACTTGCGTGGTCTGTCCGTGGTGCCCAATTTCCAGAAGAAGAAGAATGCCAATTGGTTCCATCATTGGAGTACCACACATCACTGCTCCAGGTAGTGTTATATCCTCCAATAATCCACATTCTACTATCTATTACAGCAGCTGTATGCCCGCGCCTTGCTGCCCAACTGGCTTCATTAACAGCCTGTGTCCACTTGATTCCATCACTGGAGTACCACACATCATTCTTAAAACCAGAATTTCCAATTGTACCTCCAATGACCCATATTCTATTATTAAAAACGATACTGGTATGTCCTGATCGGGCATTCCACTCGGCATTGACAGTAGCAAGTACCCAAGTAGCTCCATCACTGGAATACCACACATCATTTTTTTGGTTTCCATCAAACCCTCCAATGACCCACATTTTATTATTGAAGACAACACTGGTATGATTTCTACGGGCAGACCAAGGTGCCGAAAGCGTTTTAGCAGTCCAGGTAGCCCCATCATCGGAATACCATACTTCAGCATTAACATTCGCTCCTCCAATAACCCACATTTTATCTTCAAATACAACACTCGTATGCCCCGACCTGGCATTCCAGCTCGCATTTGCTGTGACTTGCGTCCAACTACTTCCACTACTGAAAGACCATACCCAATTTTTAGGGATACTGAACCAATCAATTCCTCCAATAGCCCAAATTTTGCTATTAAACGTAACACTGGAAAGCGCTGTCAATCCGTTTATCCACCCAGTATCTGATGTTGATTGTCCCCAGATACAACTGAAAAGGGTAGGAGTGACAGCAGCGGGCAATTCATCAGGTTCCTCAGGTTCATCTTTGACATAAATTGTAACGACTTTATCGTCCTGAGTTTCTTCATGCCCAGTGAGACCTAAAAGCAATTGTCCTGTTTGGTCTACTTTGACTTTAATTTGCACATCATGTGGTCCACTTGTATCAAATTTAATAACACACACTTTTTGTAGATGACATTGTCCATAGGCATTACCATCTATAAACCAATCAATATCGTCATAAATTGATTCTGATGCATCCAAAAATACTTGTTGCCCCACATAAACATCCTCACCTGACCCTGGTTTTACAGATAGTTTAGCTGCAGCGATGCGTTCACAAAATACATTAATAGCATTCAATCCATCACACACCTCTTCATTTGTAGAACAAGAATTCAACAAAAATGTGATAAAAAAATAAAATAGCAGACATTTCAGTAAGAAGATGGTGCTTTTTATTGCCGTGTTCTTGAAAATCAAAAAATTTTTCATATCATTCGGTTCGTAGTGCTGAGCATTTTCATATTTCTTCATCAGTGTCTAGTTCATGAACTAACACTGGAGTAGAAAAAAAAGAATGACCTTCCCCTACTGGTCCAGAAGCTCCTTCTCCCCAGCATTCAATCCTGTTGTCGGCCAGAATTGTACAAGTATGGGTTCCGCCAGCACTTACCTGGACTGCTGTATCAATATTCCGCACAGGCACTGGAGTGGATTGATCTGAAGTACTATCATTTCCTAGTTGTCCAGACGTTCCTTGCCCCCAGCATTGAATAGTTTGATCCGACAGCAGTACACAAGTGTGGTCATCTCCAGCGCTAACCTGGATCGCCGTATCAATATCACTTACTTCAGTAGGCACAGTAGCATCCGTAGTACTTCCATTGCCCAGCTGCCCAGAATCCCCCTTGCCCCAGCATCGAACCGTACTATCTCGTAAAAGAGCACAGGCATGATCACCACCCACACTAAGTTGTGTAGGCATTCCAAGTAAAATGTTATGAGTTGCTACTGTATCCGAAAGATCATTAATCGCAGTAGCCGTTGTTGTTGCCAAAGTAAGGCTTCCATTGCCCAATTGCCCTTCACTGTTTCCTCCCCAACACACAATACGATTACTCAAAAGACCTGTAATGCCATCGTTGATCAAAGCGCATGAATGATTTCGACCAGCCCCAACTTGAGTAGCAGTGAATATATTCTCCACTGCAACCGCTGTTGAAGAGTCAAATTGGTTGCCATTGCCCAATTGTCCTGAACTTCCCTCCCCCCAGCATCTGATCTTATTATCACTCAAAAGAACACAAGTATGATCACCCCCGGCACTCACTTGAACAGGAGTACCTCTGGAAGTATTAGGAACTGAGGTTGCGATGTGTGTGACTTCAAAAGGAGTACTCTGGTTTTTCTCATTCCCAGACCCAAGTTTTCCTGAAACGCCTTCCCCCCAGCAGTAAAGGCTACTGTCACTTAGCAATGCACAAGTATGGTTACCCCCAGCACTTACTTGGGTTATTTTATTGTTTAAGCTGACTCGAACAGGATCATTTTGGCTTGATGTACTTCCATTACCAAGCTGCCCAGAACTGCCTTCTCCCCAGCAATAAGCACTGCCATCTTCCAATAAAGTGCATGTGTGATTGTTCCCTGAGCTGATTTGGTCTGCAGAAAAGATATTGTTAACGGGTATGGGAACATTGAGTGAAACTTCACGACCATTTCCCAGTTTACCATTAGTTGCAGACCCCCAGCATTGTACTTTTCCATTTTTCAATAAAGCACAAGTATGTGTAGCCCCGGCACTCACCTCAACTGCAGTAGAAATTCCTTGAACAGAGGCTGGAGTACTTTGTGATAAAGTGCTACCCTGCCCCAGCCTTCCTACGTCTCCGCTCCCCCAACATCGGAGCGTATTATCATTCAATAAGGCACAAGTGTGATCAGTTCCTGTACTAATTTGAAGGGCCCTGGCAATATTGCGTACTGAAACAGGCGTTGTTTCATGATAAGTAGAATCTTTTGTTGTAATCTTGTCTTTTCCATTTCCCAGCTCTCCTGAGGATCCATCTCCCCAACACTGAACTTTATCTTGGAGAAGTGCGCAAGTATGACTCTCCCCTGCACTGATTTGGATTGCAGCATACATATTAGAGACGGTGACAGGTTTGTTTTCTATATAGGAAGACCCTCCAAACGAGGCGCTATCTTTTCCGTTTCCCAGCTCTCCTAAAGATCCATTTCCCCAGCATCTGATTGTTTTGTCTTCTAATAATGCACAGGTATGATTATCCCCTGAGCTTATTTGAGTTGCTGTATTAATTGAATCGACAGCAACTGGTGTGTGCTGATTTGTACTATTTTGACCATCACCAAGTTGCCCCTGATCAGCGTTTCCCCAACACTTAACGGACTTATCCTCAAGCAGCGCACAAGTATGATCACCCCCTGCACTGATTTGTTTTACTGTTGTTAGACCAGTTACAGTTAAAACCGTAGAAGAGCTTGTGGAGGCAATACCTGCATTTCCTAATTGCCCAGAGCTACCTTTGCCCCAACACTTGACAGATTTGTCGTCAAGCAACGCGCAAGAGTGGCTGGCTCCAGTAGTCACTTGAATAGCTCCTGTGAGTGAGGTTAAGTCTTCGTTTTTGACCAAGACAGGAATGTTTTGATCGGAGGTCGTGTTATTTCCCAGCTGCCCTTGATCGCCTTTTCCCCAACATTTAATCGTGCCATTGCTCAACAGAGCACACGTATGGTTATTTCCACTACTCACTTGATAACATCCTGTAGATGAAGGAACCGCGGTAGGAGAACTATTGTTAGGGATTGCATGCACCCAAATAGCCATGCCAGGTAATATAGTGGTCAATAGCTCAAAATTTGTATTAAGCTCTTGATTGAATGCTTCAAGATCAGATAATGCTGAAAAATAAACTTTCCAGGATTCATCTTGTCGTCCCCACAAATCTGTTATCTGCCAATGACCACAGGAATATTCCCAATATGTTTTATTGGCAATAAAATCAGAAATACTAACACTGCCTTCGTACTTGAGAATTAGTGTTTTGTATTGATCTGTCAAGGTGCTACTAATGGTGCTAAATTGATTATCGATTGCTTCGATAAACTCATGTTCTGTATCAAATTCCTGACCAATCAAAGGTGTCAATCTATTCACTACAACAGTGGGCATTTGTTCTTGTTCGAGATTTATCAAGGTTTGAGAAGTGATGGAGTACTGGGAGTTTCGATAGCCAATCAAATTCCAACCCTGCTGGAGCTCATAGGAACTCGAAGTAGTACTGGATGGCTTATCCAGTTCAAAAGGCTGTGAGGTTTCAATCCAATACCCTGTATCTGGTTTGACTTCTGAAAGTAAAGGATATGGATTTTCCCTTGGATAGACTTTCCAAATTCTAAGATAGCTATCCCAGCCCCAAATTGAGACAATATTTGCTTGTGCCAAGAAATAATTTTCTATCAAAATTGATTGTGAAATCGGTAAACTTGCTAACTCCCATTCAGAGGTGAGTTGACGATTTGTCAAATCAGGAGGGAATGGTAAAAAATCGGATGTATTGGTTGACGTATTGTTATTTATATCATTGAATGTAGATGATTTTTTCTCTTTACATCCCACAAAAGTAAAAGAAAGCAAACAAATGAGAATAAATTTGTAAATCCATGATAGATGCATAGCGTATTTATTACTCTTCAATTTTATAAAAGGCTTAATTCGTCGGGCATGAAGAAGAGGTTAATATTGCCCCACCTTCCCCAACAACAATGCATTGATTATCAACATACGTAATATCATTCATGGTGTTACTTGTTCCAGTAGACTTTGATATCCACGTAACCCCATCTTTTGAGGTAAGATAAACCCCATCCTCTCCAACAACAGTAAACCGATTTTTGATATAGCTGACACTATTGAGGTTTTTCGAAGTGCCTGAGTTTCTCGAGCTCCAAGCTACAGTATCAGAAGAAGACAGTATGAGGCCGCCTTCCCCAGTAACAATATATTGTCCATTTCCATATGCCACATCATTTAGCATCCGTGAAGTATCAGAATTTCTAGCATCCCAACTAATCCCATCCAAAGATGACAGAACGATGCCATTGCTGCCGACAGCAATAAACTGTTGATCCCCATGACTGGATGGCGGATTGGTATCATCTTCGTTAATACTTCCGTAAATAACACTGTTTAGGCGTGTATTTATATCTGAATCGCTGGTAGTCCAACGTGTGCCATCGAACGAAACCAGAATCCTTCCATTATCCCCAACTGCCACATACAGGTTAGCACCATAGACAATATCATTTAAATGCTCCGTCACTCCGACATTACTGAAGTCCCAATTTATACCATCTGATGATTCATAGATAAGTCCCCCTGCTGCAACAAATCCACCGACAGCAATAAATTTATTGTTTGCATAAATTACAGATCGCATTTCACCAAAATCATCGGAAAATGCTGTGGTCCATGTCTTCGCATCTGATGATGCCAAAATAATAAAACGGACTGGAGTTGTCCCCGGTTTCTCTCTTACACTTCCAGCCACGATATAGCGGTTATTACCATGGGCAATGCTATTCAATGAGCTAATGATCGGGGTAATATGTCCCCAGTCAATTGCATCATTAGAAACAACAATTTCCCCATACTGTCCCACAGCCACGTACCTATTTCCGTTGCTATAAGCAACACCGTTTAAGTTTGACCCACTGGTGTCATTCTCTGAATCTGAAATCCAACTAACCGCACAGGAACTTGAAGAGTAGCACGTCGAAGTGAGGATTCTTCCCCCTTCACCAACAGCGATAAAGGTGTTGCTGGAACTATTGTAAATCACATCGTTTAAGCTGTGAAAACTGTCGGTATTCAAGCTAATCGGTGTCCAGGTGATCCCATCGCTTGACGTTAGAACCAATCCATCTTCGCCGACTACCACAAATTTGTACTGCCCAAAAGTGATATTATGTAGAAACTTGGTAGTATTGGATAGTTGAGGCAACCAAATAATTCCATCCTTTGAGGTCAGAATAGTCCCTTTCTCTCCAATAGCGACAAAAACACCATTACCATATGTAATATCGGATAAACTTCTTGTTGTTCCTGAGACTCGATTCGTCCAATTTTTTCCATCAGGAGAGGTAAAAACCATGCCAGCCTCTCCAACAGTAATAAACTGTGATTGAAATACAATCCCTTTTAGCGAACTAAATATGTTCAAATTGCTGACAGTCCAACTAGAAGTATCTGTTGTGGTGAGGATGGTACCTGCATCACCTACTGCTATAAATCCACTGCTATTGAAGGTAATATCATGTAAATGCTGATCTGTTTCAAATTCGGAAACAGCCCATGAAAAACCATCACTGGAAGTGAGAATGGTTCCGTTGTTACCAACAGAGATGAATTTAGAATTCGCAAAGAGGACTTCGTTCAATGTATTTCCTTGAGGGAGTGGATTTCTCCAGGTCCATCTTGGAGGAGCAGATAAAGTAGAGTTTGCGATTGTAATCACTTCATCGCAGTTATTGAAACTAAAAAACTGCTGGGGGGCATCTAATGAGCTACATTCCAGTTCAGGATTGCCTGAAACTACAAACAATTGAAGTTCATCGAGGTTACTTAAGCTACTTACATTCGTAAGTTGATTGTTAGATAAATTCAGTTTTTTAATGTTGCTGAGATCCTCTATATTCACATTGACCAATTGATTACTGGAAACGTCTAACGATTCTAAATTACTCAAAGAGTTCAAACTACTGATATCGGTTAATCGATTTTTTGAAAGGTTAAGCTGAGTAAGCTCGTTAAGATTGGAAAGATCTATGGTGCTCAACTCATTTCCCCATAATTCCAGATGCGTTAAACGAGTTAAACGAGTTAAATTTTCAATACTGACAAGCTTATTATTTGACAGGTTTAATTTTATCAAATTATTGAGATTCACCAAATTAATACTGCTTAAATTATTATTCCATAATTCAAGCTCTTCTAACGTGTATTGCCTGCTTAAATCAATGCTAACTATCTGATTACTAGGTAATAAAAGAGATACTAAATCAGTCAAATCACTCAAATCCAGGTTACGTAATTTATTATTTGATAAATCCAATGAAGTTAACCGGGAGGAAGCACTGAGATCAATAGTAGTCAATTGGTTATTGGATAATTGCAGGGATACAAGTTCTGGAGAGTTCAAATCAAGACTGGTTAAATGATTTCTAGATAGATTGAGGGATGTCAGCTGGTTATTAGCATTTAAATTGATACTTGTTATTTGGTGACCACTCAAATCGATGACCTTTAGATTGGAAAAGTACTCAATTCCAGAGGTGTTCGTAATCTGCTGAACATTTAAAGAAATTTTTCGAGACAAGCTTCTTAATGCAGCGTAAGGACATTGAATGGTAGTAACTTGAGCAGCCAATCCTGACGTAATTGGCTGATTCAATTCTACCCCATCTTGAGGCCTAAGGGGTTCTACAAACTGTCGTAAGCACATATTGAAGTTTCCATCAGCAATAGTTATTGATGCTCCACTGAAAGCAGAGTTTGAACTAGTCCTAGTTTCTTCTTCAGGTTCTTCCGACTTGTTGCACCCAAGCACGAGTACAATCAGCAAGCACACAATGCTTATTTGTTGTTTTAGACCCATCACTTTTCTTTTGCTACTTTGATTCTTGAAACAACTGTTGTGGATCATTAATTCCTGCAAGTTTCATTATTTGATCCGTGTACTCTTAAAACAAATTTTATCAGTTAAGGATTCTATTGCTGTAATTAATAACAAATGAAATGAATTTTTCGATACGATTTCTAGTCAAATCTAGTAAAAATATATTATTTATTATTTAAAAACAGATAGTTAGGGGATATTCAAAGGGGGGATAAAGAGGGATCTGAGAATTTTTAAGAATGAAAAATCTGGAATCAGCCTTTATTTATAAGGTCTCGTATGGAATTGAAAAGGATTTTATAGATAAAGGGAGTAAATTTTTCTAGTCAAAATAAAATAATTATCATTTAAAAACAGTTGGTTAAGGAATTTATATTGCCCACTGATTAATATTCTTGCCTCTCACTTTGACAATTGTTGCCACAGAGGCATGGAGATTAGGAGGAATACGGAGTGTGAGTTTACCCGATTAGGGCTTCTTAGGCTCACTCCTGTTTGATCTAAAAACAGACGCATGAACTTGATACTTTGATTCAATTCTATCCCTGAGCGACAGTTAGTCATTATCTTTGGGCTGAACCATGTTCTGCAAACGGGAAAGCGCTTTTTCCAGTATGGTTTTATGAGGCTCAGCAACCGGACAATGACTCAACACATAACTGGCTGTTTTGAGCACGTCACGCCAACGGGGGTTCTTGGGAAGTTTTTCAAGATTGAGGTATTTGTCCAGAGTCCGAGTCTGGTAGGTGTCTTGATTCAGATAGACTTTCCATATCTTACTTTCTTCTGCCAGATTGATCTTTGTTTTATAGGTCGTCAGCTCCCAATATTCTAAAGACAGCTGCATCACGTTGACAATAGCCTGCCGCAATTCGTTCCTGGGCTCACCGTTCGATAAAAACTGGCTGATATTTTCGAGGCCGCTATCCAAAGTCCGCAGCTCATTCATGAGAGCAAGACTGCCTTGATGCATGATACTGTTGAGTACCTCTTCCAACACCTGGAGTCTTGCACGACTCTGGTTCAACTCTTCCAGCACAGTTTGCTGGGAAGTGATTGGAGGACTGGGAGCAGTGTCACTCATTCCATCAGGAGATGGCAACTGGCGCAGAATCAATCCAAAAGCCGTTTCTCCATTGATTTGGAAACGGGAAATCGACGTTTGCACCGCAATTTCTTTCTGATGTTTGGTATAGATGAGGAGCTCCTTTTGGGATTCCAGACGCTCCAGTTCATTAGAACTTTTCTCTCCGTCTATTGGACTTTGATCATACTGTGCAATCACAATCTTAGGAAGAATGAGTTCCAGGGAGCGATCCAGGATTTCCTGGGGGGAATAACCGAGAAGACGCTCAGCCTCCTGATTAAAAAAAGTGATGTGCCATTCCTCATCGACCGCAATAATTGCATCTTCTGCAACATCCAGAAGCTGAACCAAACGGTGATGTGAAAATATCAGTTTTTTCTCTGTGTTTTGGCGTCGAACAATTTCTTTTTGCAACGATTTATTTTCTTTGATCCTCAACAAGTTCTGGATACGGGCCAATAACTCAGATTTGTCAAAAGGCTTGGTCACATAATCATTAGCACCGCAATCCAATGCCTTGACCTTATCCTCCATATGATGCCTGGCTGTCAGGATCAAAATGGGAAGATCATAGATATCCATATTTTTACGAACCTGACGGCAAACATCATAACCGCTCATTCCAGGCATCATTAAGTCCAGGATCATCAAATCCGGACGTTCAAACTCCAAAACGGCCAGTGCTTGCTCTCCGTCCTGGGCAGTGAGGACACGATAATCAGCATTCTGCAACTGGCTTTGAAGAACACGGAGATTGATGGCTTCATCATCAACTGCCAAAATGATTGGGGCATCACCAGGAAAGGGGCGTGATAAGACTTGCTTCATTAATGACAAATCCAGCAGGCCGTCTACCGAATTAATTGGCACGGTTACTGCTGCTTGTTGCGTTTCCTGGGAGATAGGGAAGCGAACCGTAAAAGTAGAACCGCTGGGATGGTTTCCTGCTGCTACTGGACTCTGTACCTCAATACTGCCTTTATGTAATTCAACTAATAATTTAGTGATTGGCAAACCAAGCCCCGTGCCTCCATACTTAGGAATTTCCGTGCCCTCCAGTTGCTCAAAATATTCAAAAATGTGTTCAATTTTTCTTTCAGATATTCCTATTCCTGTATCAGAAATTGAAATACGGATATGTGCATCTTCTACTTGAGCTTCAACCGTAATGCTCCCTTCATTGGTGAACTTAATGGCATTTTGAAGAAGATTATAGAGGATTTGCTGTAAACGGTCTTCATCGGCCAGGATGAGAGGCAGGCCGTCTGGCATTTGATTTTCCAATTTTACCTGCTTTTGCCCTACCAGGGGTTGGGTCAGTGCCATAACCATGGTGACGAGACTTTTCAAGTCAATGGGTTGGAGTTTCAACTGGAGCGAACCATGTTTGATTTTGGAAAAATCGAGAATATCATTAATCAAATTAGACAAGCGTTTTGCACTTTGGACAATCAAAAAAAGATTTTGTGTTTGGACAGGAGTCAGCTGCTTTTCCACATCTTCCAGCATCGATTCCCCCATGCCTATAATTCCAGCCAGAGGTGTGCGTAGTTCATGAGTGGTGTTGGACAAAAATTCATCTTTGAGTTGATTGACCTGGGTTAATCTCTCATTAATCACCCGTTGTTTCTCGAGTTCTTTGGCTTGAGCTTGTGTGCGAATACGAATACTCCCCGCAAAGAAACCAATGACAACGATAATATAGAAAGCATAAGCCCACCAGGTTTGCCAGAACGGGGGGATAATTATGATTTCCAGTGTGGCTCCCTCCTCATTCCACACTCCATCATTATTGGAGCCTTTGACACGGAATGTGTAGTGCCCATGGCTTAAATTGGTATAGTTGGCACTGCGTCTATCACCAGAATAGGTCCAATCCTTATCGACTCCTACCAGCTGATAGGCATATTGATTTTTCCTGGAAGACCGAAAATCCAAAGCGGTAAACTCTATGGTAAAAAAATTATCCTGATGCGAAAGTTTTATTTTCTTAGTTTTTGTGATGGATTGCTCCAATTGAACAGGCTTGTCAAATACCTTAAAAGAAGTGATCACAATAGGAGGAATGTTTGGATTGTTCTTCACATTTTCCGGGAAAAAATGAGTAATTCCACCAATCCCACCAAAAAAAATCTCACCCCCTGATGTTTTATGAAAAGCGAAAGAGCTGAACTGGCGTCCATGCAAGCCATCTTCAATGTCATAATTGCGGAAGGTTTGGGTAGCCAGGTTGAATTTCGAAATTCCTTTTTGTGTGCTTATCCAAAGATTTCCTTGTTGATCAGGGGCAAGTTCGACAGTATTATTATGTGGTAAGCCATCCTCTTTGGTAAAAAAAGTGTACTTCCCTGTTTGAGCATTGAGCTTGGCCAGTCCAATAGCAGAACCAATCCACAAGATCCCGGGAGAGCTTTCATAGAGCCCATTTACATAAAAAGCGCGGGATGCTTTAGGGTTTGGAGCTTTCCATGTATATCGTTTTACTTTCCCTGTTTTGGGGTCAAATCGATTCATGCCAGTCCAGGAACCCAACCAGAGTTGACCTGCAACGTCTTCATAAATGTGGTTGATTTTGTTGGAGTCCAACGTATTTGGATCATCGGGATCATGCTGGAAATGTTGAAACTTTTTAGTTCCTGGAACAAAGCGGTTGAGTCCGTGAAAGGTAGAGATCCATAATATTCCATTAGCATCCTCGTGGATATCACGGATTTCGTATCCTAAAATGCTATAAGGATTGTTTAGATCAGGAAGATAGCGAGTGAATTTTTCTGTTTCCCGGTCAAAATGATTCAGTCCTATTTCTGTTCCAACCCAGAACTCCCCGTCTTTCGTTTCATAAGTGGAATAAACACGATCATTACTGATACTATTAGGATCATTTGGATCATGAAGGTATTGTTTCCATGTTTTTACAGTACGATCATGTCGATATAAGCCCCCATCACGGGTTCCAACCCAAACAATTCCTGCACGATCTATGTAAACTGAACGAATTTGTGTATTGTCCAATTTCTCAGGATCATCAGAAGTACTTCGGATAGCCTGAAATTTTTCAGTTCCTGGAGTGAATTTATTCAAACCACCGCCTTGAGTACCCACCCAAATGGTTCCCGAACGATCCTGATAAATTACTTTAGCATCATTGCTGCTCAAACTATCTGGGTCTTTGGAGTCATGCTGGTAATAAGTAAATAGCCCCTTTTCTCTATCCATCAAGTTCAATCCACCTTTGGTTCCTACCCAGAATCGCCCATCTCTATCTTCATAAATCCAATTGATGATATTGTTGCTGATGCTATCTGGGTCATCAGGATTGTGTAAATATCGAGTGAACGTTTGAGAACCCTCATTGAAACGGTTCAATCCATGCCGTGTACCCACCCAGATGGTGTTTTGGGAATCTCGGTAAATAAAACGAATGAAACTGTTGCTCAAACTTTGGTTGTTGGAGGGGGTATGGTGATGGTGCTGAAATGTGTTGTTTTGTCGATCAAAATAATCCAGCCCCTTATCGGTTCCAATCCATAGATTATCAGCCTTGTCTCCTTCAATGGAGTAGACAAAACCTGGGCTGATACTATTAGGATTGTTGGGATCGTGTTGGTAACGGATGAATTGTTTATTTTTTGGATCGAATTGATTCATTCCGCCACGGTAGGTGCCTATCCAGAGATTTTCTGAAGCATCTTCAAAAATGGGATAGAGGCTATTGTCGCTGATACTGTTGGGATTGTTGGGGTCATGAGGATAGGCTGTGAATTTCCCGGTTTGCGGATCGTACTGATTCAATCCTCCCAGCCAAGTCGAGAAAGAGAGAATCCCATTGGGACTTTCATGAATAAATCCGCTGTTTGAAGAAGAGGGGCCAGCTGGATCAAAGGGATCAACACGAAACACTTTGAATGTATAACCATCGTAACGGTTGATTCCGTTTTGGGTGCTGAACCACATGAACCCTTCCTGATCTTGTATGATGCCATAGACGATACTGTTGGACAACCCGTGTTCTGTAGAAATACGTTCAAATTTGATTTTTCCCGGACGTGCCTGACTTGGAAATGGGCTCAGACAAAATAACAGAATGAGTAAAAGAAAGAATTTATTAGGAGGCATATCACCAATTAAATCAAGGGATATATAAAATTATGGAAAAGAAGGAAATACCTGAACATCTCGTAACAAATATCAAGGGTATTGTCTATGGGGACGAGGTACCTAATTTTCCGGGGAAGGGCAAAATATTCTTTTTATCAAAATTTCTTGAAGGTGCAGGAGAAAGGGCTATCACATTGGAGTCGTTTTTATCTTCCTGGGCGAGTCTTATCTTGATTTTTTTTAGTTTTCTGAGGAATGGGCTACGATACGAAACTTGATGACAAAGTCGTCTTGGACTTTAATTGCTCCTAAAAACAGACTGATGGGTTCAATGCCAAATTCACTTTGTTTGAGTTTGACCGAACCGGTGGCTAATAGTTTTGAATCTTGCCGGGATAGATTCAATAGTGCTTTCACGGGAAGGGTTGTCCCTTTGATGGTCACATCAGCAGTTGTTTCAAGCTGAGATCCTTTTTTCATTACCTCTTTGGACAGGACGGTGACGTCAGGAAATTTATGGACATTGAGAATGTCTTCGTCCAACATGGTTTTCCGGATGTTTTGCTGATCGGATGAAGATATTTCTGAATCAAAGCCTTTTCCTTCTTCTTGTCGGTACTTTGAGTCATCTACAATCAATGAGGCAACAGGAATGGATAGCTGAAAAGAAGACTTTGCCATATCTTCAGCAAAGACATCAACACTGCCTGCAACGGCCTTGCTCACAATGACATGATTGTGTGCGAGTCTTGCCAGGGCTCCATCTTTGTATAATAAAATTCGAATTTCACTCTGCCTGGTATCCACAGTAAAGGTTTCAACCGCTGCCGCTAAATTGCTTCCACAACATAACACAAACAGCAGACTGCAGATTATCCATCGTAACATCGTGTCTTCCAGCACTACAGGTTGATTATGCTTGCAATTCCCAATTGGGAAGATGGTTGACCAAATATGTGATTATTGCAGATTTACCAGGATATGCAACTCAAGCTTGTAAAAACAATTTCTAAAATATTAGAATAATATATGCTTTATTGATAATTTTAAAAAAGATCATAATCATAATAACCAAGGTTTGAAGTATCTCATCATTTTTTTCTGATCTCGGTTACCTGTTCTCCACCAATACCATAGTTATCGGTATGGACCTCATCAATTGTCACTACCATGGTTTTCTGACCTCGACCCATAATTTCTACAAAAACTTTGGTAAAACCTGCAATCAAAGCAGCCTTTTGTTCTGTTGTAGCTCCTCCATCTTCTTTGGTCATTTTCAAATTAAGGTATGGCATGTTTTTCTCCTTTGTTGATTAGTATGATGATGCCACCCAGCAGAATCATGGCAGCCGCTAATAAAACAGGCAGATCAAATCCTCCTGAAACGTCTGACAGCCAGCCAGCGGACAAGGGACCGAGGACTTGTCCTAGACTGAAAAAAATCGTCAACACTGCTATGGTATTGCCCGTTGGACTTAAATTTTTTCCATAAGCAATGACTAATGAAACAACACCCAGAAAAGTTCCGCCATAACCGATGGCCCCCAGGATAGTCATCAGGGTATTGGAGAAAATGATCGGTATTGCAATGGCAATTGATTGGATAAAATAGGTTAAAACAAGAATATTGGCTATCCCGTATCGCTTTGAAAGTAAAGGCCAGACAGGTGTTATGAAAACTGCACCTAAACCGGCAATCACCCAGACATATCCCGATAAGAGTACGGAACCGGTTCCTCTGAGTACAATAACGGAAATGAATGTCCCTGTGACGATGTATCCAAATCCTTCCAAAAAGTAAGCCACGTATAGAAAAGTCAGCGGTGAGCGGTTTTTTTCTGTTTGATTGGCAGCATCGTTACTGCTCATTATATTTGATTTGGGCATGTACCGGATCACAAAAACTGCTGGTATCACACTCAACCCGGCCAGCCATAGCCATATCTGTGAAGAATTGAAATGATCAGAAAGCATTGGTACCGTTAGGCCGGAAAGCACCATACCCGTGCCGATACCACTGTAAATGATACCAAAGTACTGCGGCTTTCTTACTTCGATCAAATACGCCAGGATGAACTCGGAGCTCAACACAAAAAGCAAACCGCTGAAGAAACCGGATAAAAAACGAAAAGCATACCAAAGATCATGTGATTCAAACCACATCAAGCCAATGAACGCAAGACTGGCCACAACCGAAATTAAAAACCAGGGATAAGCTTTTTCCCTGACAGATAGCTTTTTGACATAGAAAGCACCCAGCAAATACCCAAGATAATTGGCCGATGCCAGCGCACCCGAAATCGTATCAGACAGAACAAAATCTGACTGCATCAAAGGCAATATAGGAGTGAAGGCAAACCGGGCGACACCCATTCCTAGAAAAAGAGAGAGGGCACCACTGAGAAGTGTTGTGAACATGGTCGTAACCGAGAGCAAATGTAAAAATGGTTTGTCTGTAAAAGACAAAATAGAATATTCCCGATTTATTTGACTGGAAAGGGAAAAAACTGCAGTGGAGCTACTTTTTTTAAAAACCCTAATTCGACACAGTATTGCTGAAACAATAAAAACCCTGCCTGGAATGACGGCGAAAGATCATAGCGTAAGTTTTTCAAATAATCGGTGCATGCGTGAGCCGAGGGAAAAATCCCACGATTGAATTCTGCAGCCATCTTATCATAAAAAAGCACGGATTCTTGTTTGGATTGGAGAAAGTAGTGATAAATTTTTATTACTTCCTGCGGGTGTTTTTCAAAAATTTCTCGCCTCACCACCCATACGGCAAATACAAAAGGAAGCTGCGTTTCCTGATTCCACAACAGAGATAAATCATAAGCATACGGATATTGTGAGGTATAGTACATCCTGATGGCCTCATCGCCTATGAGTAATTCGGTTTGCTTCTTATCATCATCTTGTGAAAAAAAGTAAGTAACCTCATGATTTCTTAAGAGGTATTTCAATAAATGAACAGAAGTGGCCGAAGTGCGAGTCAAGCCAACTGGTCCTGTGAGTTCTTCCAAGGGAATGTGAGAAAATAAAAAAATAGAATGGACCGCACCATTGGCACTGACACTCAAGTCTGGAAATAAGTAATAAAAATCCGGATTTTGGGCATATTCAAAAGAGGAAATGACAGCAATATCCAGCTGACCTGCTGCAATTTGTTGATTCAGCTCGGTAGGCGTCCCTTTAATGGCTTCCCATTCTATGGAAAAATGTTTTTTCAAAAATCCATAGTAGACAGGGAGGACATTGAGATAATCAATAATACCGAGCTTTATTTTAGCTTTCATTGTGCGATTGTAAGCGCAAGATAGGATTTTAGCAGACTGGTTCAGATTGTATCTCCCATGCACTATAATATAAAAAATTCAAAAATATCAATATGATAATTAGTTTTCTTGGGGCTGGGTATGATCATAATTTGGTCCACCAAATTGTCATACCTGACCTGATCCGGTATCCAGAAAACGTTTGTACCACTCTGGATTCCGTATCAAGCACGGAATGACACAGAGAATAGATCAAGCGTTTGCAAAAGAAACTGGGCGAAAATATGATCAATCCCACTAAACTTAAGCATTTACCACGGGAATTATCAAAGAGCCTTTTTTTCATTGTATCCATTGTTGCGTTTCTAATCTTTCGATGGAATTTGGCAAGTGATCGGACTCGTCGTCATTCTCAAACTGGTTGAAACTCTTTTAATTTTTGACTACTAAGGGCTCGTACATAAATAACCTTTACAGATGACTTGTCTTTTTCCTCGTCTACGGTGCCTT
>JADGAT010000019.1 GCA_015231885.1 SAR324 cluster bacterium | reverse complement strand
TGGGAACATTGATAATCAGGATCAAGAGTGCGATTACAAAAATTTTTGAGGCTTGCATTGTATTCTCCTTGTAAAAATTCTGGTGATTAAAACGGGCTATCCATGTAAAACGGGACTGTGTTGATTTTATTGACGAATTTTACTTCTCTGTGTCATCCCGCACTTGATGCGGGATCCATACCTTGATTTGTGGCACCGCAGCGGCGGACCGTCTGGATTCCGTGTCAAGCACGGAATGACACCAGGAGACGATCAAGCGTTTGCAAAAGAAACTGGCCGAAAATGTGATCAAGCCCCTATTGTTGGAGTCTCTCCATTAACTGATGATTGATATAGTAAACCTCACGTCCTCTTTTTTCACTCTTCAGTACCCCCAATTCTTCAAGATTTTGTAGATAAACGGATGCAGTTTGCCGTTTAGCAATCCCAGATTCCACCAAAAATGCAATTTTACAGTACGGGTGAGTAAACAGAACATCGATCAAATCCTTAGAGTACACTTTAGGAGCTTTATTCTTGACTAAATCACTGGTTTGTTCGAGCAACTCACGAATTGAAATGATTTTGTCTTTAGTTTGAGTCGCTGTGACCTCTATTGCGTCCAGAATATAAAGGGTCCAGGGAATCCAAGCCCCTTGTTCAGTCACTTGACGTAGCCCTTGATAATAGTCGTTCTTGTTTTTGATGATATAATCAGAAAGATAAAGGACAGGAATTTCAAGCAATCCTGCCTCAATCAGATATAAAATGTTCAATATTCTCCCTGTCCGCCCGTTACCGTCAATGAATGGGTGAATAGCCTCAAACTGATAATGAATGATTGCTAGCTTGATAAGGGGATCAACCTCATCATTGGCATGAATAAATTGCTCTAAATTTTCCAGCTTGTCACGGATAACCTGTTCACCATCAGGAGGCGTGTAGATTACCTCACCTTGGCTATTGGCTATTTTGGTTCCATTTTGCTTACGTATATCTATAGAACTTTGTTTGACGGTTTGAGCAATCGTCACCATTGTTGTTGTGGAAAGAGGACGACTCTTTAAGGACGTAAAACCCTGCCATAATGCTTCTCGGTAACGTAAAACTTCTTTGATTTCTGGTGGTGTTGATGCTTGAAGAGAAGCTGCTGCTTGGAAAAGATCATCTTGTGTTGTGACAATATTCTCGATTTCACTCGACCTGCGGGCTTCTTGAAGAACAATGTTGTTAACCAGCATTCCTTGATTTGGTATGATAGAACCAATTCCTTTAAGCTCTGCCAAAACTCGATTTGCCGAGATTGCCTTTTTCAAGACTTCCTGAGTTTCCATATTTTCCTGTGGAGGAAGCAACTGGAGATCATTGTAGGGTTTGTTTCTATTAAAAGTCATCTGTAGATTTAAGAATTTTTATTGTGTTGATGATGTAAATATATTTACAGAATATGTCGATTAAAATCAATTTTATCGACATATTAGGATGTTCATGTGATTGAATCAACATAATTCTTCAACAGTTTTACTTTGTTTCTTTTCAGCAAATTTGGGCGTTGAGTTGCAGGCCATGCTTCCCAGAATGGATCTTGGTGGTTGATCCTCCAAGCGTTATTCAGCTAAGAACTGAAGATATAGGCTCCAACAGTTAGTAGTATGCAATGAAATGGAACAGCGGATCTATGATAAAATACAAATTATGCCTTGGAAGCATTTTCTGGAAAACTTGTGGGGCGGTAATATTATTCAAT
This sequence comes from SAR324 cluster bacterium, assembly GCA_015231885.1. GTDB lineage: Bacteria > SAR324 > SAR324 > SAR324 > NAC60-12. Next base: position 60,234 of record JADGAT010000019.1, on the reverse strand, counting down.
AGAATTATTTGAATATTACCAGAAGCTACGGCTGAACTTGAGACCAAACCCTGAAACAGGGTGCAAAGTAACTGACAATTTTAAGGAAAACATGAAAATTCAGTTTGGCCAATATTTGCTTCAATGGAATTATGTTGCTATTCCTATTGTAACACAAGTTTTGAAAGTTATTAAACCCTGAACCCTTAGGAATGCTCAAACAATAACTTAGAAATCTACTTGTCTTTTCAACGATCTTCTGCATTGCTTTACTGGTGACATAGCAAGCTATGCGCCCGATAAAATGCCTTGAATCTCGATGAAAATCATGCGTATCGCATGTTATTATTTTCGTTTTCCTTAGGAAATAAACGGCCTTGTTAAAACATACCAAAACAGGTACTGTCTTCATTCAGAATATATACAGCAACAGTAGGTCAAAACGAGCTTAAACGTTCAGCTTAAATACAAGGAGACCCAATGAAATCATTATTTATCACTATACTTTTTTTTGCCCTGTTTTTGCCGGAACTGGCATCAGCCGAAAAGCTCAAGGTTTGTTATCTGGAGTGGGGGAAGCTCGGCGGAGAAAAATTACCCAATAAAGGGTTCATTCCCGATGCCGTATCCCATATTCTGAAAGACGCTGGTTATGAGGTCGAAGTTTTTATTCGCCCCTGGAACCGGTGCATCGAATTGACAAAAAATCTTCAATTCGATCTGGTTGCTGATGCCTGGAAGGGACCAACCTTCGACAATGACTTTGATTATCTCCGCACACACCACATTGACAAAATTTCTTTTATTGTCCGTGATGATTCGCCTCTGACCGATGGGACTTTTGAGAGTTTGAAAGGTAAGCGAGTGGGTTATCTCGGCACGTCAGGGGGGCTCGAAAAATTTTATGACAACAAACACATATTCTCGGAGGTGTTTGCCGTGAACACTGAAGCAGCGATGGTTCGGATTTTAGTGGGTCGACGAGTTGATGCCATTGTCAGCGACCCTATTCAAATGTTAGGAGTTGCTGAAAAATTAAGTCCTCCAGTACAATCCAAACTGAGGGTATTGGAACCTCCGCTACAGGTGAACTTGGGTGCAGCATTAATCTCCAAAAAACATCCAAAGAAGCAACAAATCATGGCCTCGTTTGAAAAGTCATTCATTAAATTGGCCAAAACGGACATATACGACAAACTTGAAAAACTTCATGGCGTCAAACTGGATCTTGCGCCTCTGAACTAGGAGTATATGACTTTCAGCATACTCAAACAATCTCTTGTCGCTAAAATCCTGCTGGTATTGATTCCATTAGTAACTATTTCTGAAGTACTGGTGTTTACTTACCAAGGATGGAAGCACTATGACAAAGGGATCAAACAACAAACCAAAAATCTCGAAGAAATGCTGCAGCTGCAAAGTGTAGTGTTTGCGACACCGATTTGGGAGTATGATGATCCTGAGATCGAGGATCTCATGGATAGAATCATGCTACTGCCGGCAGTAGAATCGATCACCATCTACGACATCAACGGCGAGGTAACGAAGAACCGTGGTCCAATAAATAGTGAACCCTCAATACCTGGATTTCGTGCCAGTCGGGATATTGTGCTCATGACTGGTACAAAAACCCAATTTCTCGGCAGGCTGCAGATCACAGTTAATGACAACGAGGTGATTGAATCATTAAAAGAGTACTTGTGGTTCAACGGTCTGATCTTGTTCACATTGATGGTGGCATTAATTGTCTCCCTGGTCTTTACTATTCGCAAATTCATCAGCTTGCCTTTGCATTTGCTGCAGCTTTCCATCCGCTCAGCCAGGTCCGGTGAACAGAGGACCGAAGTTTCCTGGAAAAGTAATGATGAGTTGGGTGTGGTTGTGAATGCCTATAATGAAATGCTGGGTGCACAAGAGGCTGCTGAGAATGAACTGCGCATGCACCAAGAAAATCTAGAGTATCAAATCGAGCAACGTACCGCAGATTTGAAAAAGAGCCGTGATGACCTCTCTGATGCAAAAGAAACCGCAGAAGCTGCGACTAGAGCTAAAAGCGATTTTTTAGCCAACATGAGCCATGAAATCCGCACTCCCATGAACGCCATCATGGGAATGACCCACCTCGCTCTGCAGACTGAATTGACCTCAAAACAAGAAGATTATCTGAACAAAGTCCACAATTCAGCCAATTCTCTATTGGGCATCATCAATGATATCCTTGATTTTTCCAAAATTGAGGCAGGGAAGCTGGACATGGAATCGGTGGAATTCCATTTAGACGAGGTTTTGGACAACACCACCAATCTGATTGCTGCCAAAGCGAATGAGAAAGAGCTGGAATTGTTAATTCAACTCCCTACCGATATTCCCAGGCTCCTCATCGGTGATCCACTCCGACTGGGGCAGGTTCTGATCAACCTGGCCAACAATGCGGTCAAATTTACAGAAAGAGGGGAAGTGATCATTGCCATAAACATGACGGAGCGCACAAAAGAAAAGATCACACTCCAATTTACGATCAAAGATACTGGAATTGGAATGACCCAAGAACAGATAGGAAAATTATTTCAGGAGTTTTCTCAGGCGGATACGTCCACGACACGAAAATTTGGAGGAACAGGGCTGGGATTGACCATCAGCAAACGTCTCGTAGAAATGATGGGTGGTGACATCAGGGTAGAAAGTCAAGCAGGCGAAGGAAGCTCCTTTATCTTTTTAGCAACTTTTGGGCTCCAGGTACAAAGGAAAGAAGTTCAACGGGCTTTTGTCGAAGAACTCAGCGGTTTACGCGTGTTGGTGGTTGACGACAATGAAACATCACGGCAGATCTTTCAGGAAATCCTAGAATCTTTTTCATTTGACATTACTTTAGCCTATACCGGAGTCAAGGCTTTGGAAGCCTTGACTTCAGCATCAGCACCCTTTGAGTTGGTGATCATGGATTGGAAAATGCCAGGCATGGATGGTATGGAAACCAGCCGACAGATCCTCAACCATTTGAACCTGCCACAAATCCCCAAAATCATCATGTGCACTTCTTATGGCAAGGAAGAATTGATTCATCAGGCAAAAGAAATAGGCCTGGATGCTTTTTTAATGAAGCCCGTCAATCCTTCGGTGATGCTGGATACCATACTGGAAACCTTTGGTAAAGCGCCCGCCGATACCACAATAAAACAAAGGAAAGATTCCAATGAAATAGAAAGCCTGGATCAAATTCGAGGAGCTCAAATTTTATTGGTTGAAGATAATGAAATCAATCAGCAGATTGCCAGGGAGCTTTTAGAAGGAGCCGGTTTCTTTGTAGAAATTGCCAATAACGGCAAAGAGGGAACGGAGATGGTTGATGGCAAACATGATGTGGTGCTGATGGATATCCAGATGCCCGTCATGGATGGATATACGGCAACTCAAGTTATCCGTAATCAACCAGAATTTAAAAACTTGCCCATCCTGGCTATGACGGCTAATGCCATGGTGATCGATCGAGAAAACGTTCTTGCTGCAGGAATGAATGCCCACATCACCAAGCCAATTGATCCCCATCAATTGTTTTCCACCTTGGCCCAGTGGATCAGACCAGGAGAAAGAAAAATTCCTGATCACTTTACCAGCGCAGCAAAACCTGCAAAAAACATTGAACAGCCCTTACCTGAAACAATGCCGGGACTGCAAATTGCGACCGGCTTGACTCGAGTGGGAGGAAATCAAAAAACCTATTTGGATATCTTGAAGATGTTCCAAAAAAATCAGAGACAAGCTATTCAGGAAGTTCAAGAGGCATTGCAAAGTCAAGAGATTGAGCAAGCAATTCGACTGGCTCATACCCTAAAAGGCGTGGCTGGAAACATTGGAGCCATGGAACTGCATGAAGCGGCAAAGGAACTCGAATCAGACATCAAGGAGAATGGAATAAACATTTCGGAGACAGTGTTTTCCAAGACTCAAACCGAATTGGAGCAAGTCATTTCCTCTATTGAAGAATTCTTTCCAGTTCCAGACAAAAATCAAGTACAGAAAAAAGCAGCTGCGGCCGCTCCCGTCGATTTAACCAAAGTCACTTCCCTTTTAGAAGAATTGAAAGATTTGCTGGAAGACAATGATACTGATGCGCTCGATATCTTGGAAGTACTCCAGGAACAACTTCAGGGAACTGAAGCCGACTCCGTCTTGAAAAAAATTGAAGACAGTATCAATGGATTTCAATTTAAGGAAGCACTGGAGCAGATAGAGGATCTTAAATCCAAAATTGAATGATCCGATTCATGCTCGTTAATTGGGTCATGTTATAGGGGCTTATTGCATTTATCGAATATTCTGCTGTAAACCTTCCAGGTACTCCTCCCATTCAACAGGCAATAAGTATTTTTTGTGATTATTGCATTCTTTGCAGCAAGGCACAATATTGCCCTTTGTGCTTTTTCCGCCTCTCACCAAAGGGATCAGATGGTCCATGGTCAGACTTTTGGCAGGAAACGTTTTTTTGCAATAATAACACCGATTGCAGGCACGTCGGTTTTTCCACCATTGGGACTTTCTCAGAGTTTGTGCTTTGCGTTTTTCTCTGGCGATTTCGTCCTGATCAGCTGGAATAAAAAAATCATGTTGATTATTATTGGCTTTCATAGAATTTGATACGTGCCAGGGCATTTTCCCGGTAAGGGGATTCGCTTTGTGTGATATTCTGGTAAATTTCTAAGGCTAAGCCAATTTCTTCTGATTTTTCCAGAGATTGCGCCAATTTCCACTGGGCATCAAAGACGCTGGGGTACTGGGGGTTTTGCTGAACAAAATCATGCAGCTCAATGGCTGCGGATTGGAAGTTCTGCATGGAATAATAAGCATCTCCGATCAAGTAGTGAGCTTCAATGGCATTGGGATGCTTGGGGTAGTTTTTTCGTAATTTTTGAAGAATTTCTATGGATTGTAAATATTGTTCTGCTTTAAACAATTCCCACCCAGATTCAAACAACTGATCTGCATCAGCTACATTCGAGGCCGGGGGTGTTGTTGCATCAGGAGTTTCCTTGGGGGACGGTTTGGGTGCTGCAACATTGGAATTGGCAGAGGGGGGAGGAACGCTATTTGTTTTGGCAGGGTTTGATTGGTCGAATGCCAATCGTATTTCTCGATAATTTTTATTCAAACGCTCCATCTCTCCTTCTTGTTTCCGCATCTTCAGTTTTTGCTGTTCGAGTTTCCTCTCGAGTTGTGAGGTCTGTTCATTAAACTTTTTCTCCAGATCCAACAATAGAATATTTTGATTGCGTTTCAGCCTTTCAGAATCTTTTAATTCTTGCTGCAGAGTATCGATTTGGGCCTTCAATTGCCGCAAAGCGGACGAATGAGATCTCAAAGCTTTGACCATCCGGTTTTCTAGATTACCCGATTCCCCTTCTGTGGGGAAAGCCATATCAGTGGCTGTGCAACCGTTCCATATCCCTGCTGCCATCAAGAGGAGAGTTCCCATCCAAAACGGTTTATTTAAAAAGTTCTTCAAATATCCAGAAAAAAAAATGCTGCGATTGTTCATGTTTGCTCCTTACAATCAAAATTGGCGAAGTGTCCAGGATGGAGATTTTTCTTCGTATCCTGCTGGCGAATGCGTGAGTCGGCGTAAGCCCCCTCCATCGAGAAAGATGATGTATAGTTTATAATTTGTTCCCCGTCGTGACGCAAAAATAATTTGTCTTCCATCAGGAGACCAGGCGGGTTGCTCTGCTGGATAAGAGCTTCTGGTAATGGCGCGTCCATTTTCTCCATAAGCATCCATTATATAAATTTGATCTCGTCCTCTGACATATTTTGTAAAAGCGATGAGGGATCCATCGGGACTCCAGGCAGGATCTGTATTGCGGGGACCTATGAACGTTAAACGGGAAACCTCTCTGGTGGGAATGTGCATCACATAGATTTGTTCTGATTGAGAGCGATCGGAAACAAAGAGAAGGAATTTGCCGTCTGGAGAAAGTGCGGGTGACGTATCAATGGCAGGATGGTGTGTGAGGCGTTCCAGTTTATAAGTTTTCAGTTCCATTGCATAAAGGTCAGCATTGCCATCTTTGCTGAGGGTGATGATGATCTTTTTTCCATTGGCATACCAACTTCCTCCACTGTTGATCCCCTTGTATTTGGCCAGTACCGATGCGTTCCGTTGCAGGTCATCCAGCAGAATGGATGTGCCTTGTCGACTGACGGTGGTATAAACAATTTTGTCTCCGCTTGGACTCCATCTGGGGGCAATATTGGTTTGTTGATTGAATGATATCGCATTCGTATATTGCCCATGAGTATTGACCCTCGCAATGACTTTCAATTTCTTTGGCTGTTTGTAAGAGAACGCAATAGTGGAGCCTAGGATACCAGGCCGCATCGTGATTTTTTCAGTGACATAGTTAATGGCCTTCATGATTTGACGTTCCGTCAATTTGTTTTGGAGCAGTTTTACGTGTGTATCAAACAAAGGAATACCAATGTTGTCGGTGACAATGAATTGAAGGCTTTTTGATTTGCCGTACGCTAGGACTTTTAAATGAATTTGAAAATCTTGGTGTCCACTGGAAATTCGGCAGTAATTGTTTTGAGAATGGTAGAGCTTGAAAACTCCACTCCAGCATAAATTCTTTTCAATCAATTTTAACCAGGTTCTCGATTTGAAGTGTGCCATGAAACTGGTTAACGGTTTGACGCTCAGAACAAATCGTGAGAATTTCAAGCCTTCAATATGAACCACATCTGGTGAATATGCCTGCCCCATACTGGTGAAAGGAAACACAATTAAAAGACCATAAAGCAATCCCGCTGTCAGGTAGCGTAATAACATATTCAATCCTTGAAAATTATATTATTTTTAAATCCGGTTATGATGGAAAATCAGGGTGAAATTTTAAATACAACCACATATGGGGGACTCTTGGCGAGTTCTTCCGGAAGTTCATGAAACTCTGTTGTTTTTACGGCATTGAGTGCCGCAAGATCAAATGCCTCCATACCACTGGATTGTTGGAGCTTATATTCTACTAATTCTCCGTGCAAGCCAATGGCCACTCTGATTTTTACTGAAATTTTTGTATCAAAACGCTCCGGTGCATAAAGATTTTGTTTAATGGCAGCAGCAATCAAAGCATTGTACTGGTCTCTCACATGCCGTGTGAGATTAAAATTTATTCCAGGAAGGGCGGCATTTCCTTGCATAGAGGCTCCTGGAGACAGATCTTGTCCAGAACTTGATAGAGCCTCTGGTACGGGCAGTGCTGTGTTGATGACAGGTGGGGAGAGAGGCTGCTTCAAATCTTCGGGAGTTCGCGAAATATCCTGAATGGTTATTTTAGGATCATTATAGTCTGGTGTGACAGAAAATTTTGGTGGTGCTGGAGTTGAAAATTTTTGAGGTAATACCGGATTTGTAATGCTGGGAATTTTTTTATTTAAAGAAGGTGCTGCCGACGTTGGTTGTAATTTGGGTAAAGCTGCCACCGGTTTTTTGCGTTTTGAGAGCTTCGGTGTGTTAGACGCCGGTTCTTTAACTAAAGATTGACGCTTTGGCTTCAGTGGTTTGGGAAGCACTAGCTTTTTTTTAGAGGTGAATCGGGGTTTTGCCTGCGGCGCTTTAAGGATATTTGCTTTTGGGGCATTAATTGTTTTAGTAGGCCTTGGAGGAGGCATGGGTGCCACCGGCCTAACCGTTTTAGGGACAGACGCTCTTTTGATTTTTGGAGGAAAGGGAATGTTTTTCTTGTGGGTGGGGGCTGTAGATCCAGGAAAAGGGATTGCTGTACGATGAGTCATGTATTTGACCCCCACTCGTGCAGTGGATTCCTGAAGCGTTGCTTTTGTGGGTGCAGGATGGAGTACAATCGCAACAATCAGCAGAATCACATGGAAAATGGCAGAAATGATAAAGAAAAATGGAAACTTTTGCCCTGTTTCAAAGTTTTCCGTCATGATAGTGTTGTTTTTTGATGATAATATGATGCCCTGTGCGGCTTTTTTGTCATTGCATATGATCAAACCCAAAAAATGTGCTGGAACACTATAGCAAAAATACGAACATTAGTCCCATTTTTTCTTTGAGTTGAGTGGTGCTATGGAAATATTAATCAAAAAAGAATAAATTTTTATTCTTACCATTTGAATGCAGAATACATGGGTTCAAAATGGCTGAAATAACTTGATTCTTACCACTTTAACTGAGTCAGGAACTAGTTTCGAGCCATTTATTAAAAATTAACGAATCTATTCAAATAAACCTTAAGTGAAAGCTTGACTTCTCTGGAGAAGAAAGATAGACGAGTCTTGGATACCTAAATATCATCTTTACAATAGATCTTTAATTTAAAGATAAAGTGGAATATCAACAAATTCTACTTCTCTGAGATGCGCCCTATTGAATCAGAGCTCTTTATTTAAGAGGCAACAAGGGAAAATTTTTTAGACCGTTTGTGCCATAAGGCATAACAATATCATTAATTTTATAATTGGAAGGAGTCATAATGACAAAAGCAGAGTTAATTGCAGAGATTGCACAGGAAACGGGTAGAACTAAAGTAGATGCAGAATTATTTTTGAACGCAACATTGGGTGTGATCGAAAGCACGTTGAGCAAAGGTGAATCAATTCCTTTGATTGGCTTTGGCACCTTTTCTGTTTCAAAGCGTTCTGCACGCAAAGGCAGGAATCCTCAAACAGGCCAGGAAATTAGCATCCCTGCATCTAATACAGTGAAATTCAGTGTTGGCAGTAAATTGAAAGCTGCGGTCAATTAAGATAAATCCCTCCCCCCCTTATCTTTAAACTTTCTAATGGTGCGGAGATATTCTCTGCACCGTCCTCTTGAAAAATCCCTGTTTTTTTCTTTGCTCATTTCAAGTGATATACTTGAGACAGCACTGGACGTCCATAGCGGTCTACGGTGTCTTGATTCTCCCAGACCTTTGGATATTTTTGTCCAAGCTGTTTCAGAAAAAGTTCATATTTTTTAAAATGGGATTCTTTTAGCAGATTGACACCCAGCCAGGTAACGCCACGCGATTGATATTCTGCGAGCACCTTCCAGTCCAGATGAGCAACATGCCACCCTTTATGGTTGGAATAATAAACCAGTTGATTTCTTTTGTTCGCCCCAATGTCAAAAGCCAATACCTTGTCTTCTGAAGATTCACTCAATGCGGCAATCTGCGTCCCTGCGTTGTAGGAACCAATGTCATCCCTGGCATGATTGTAGGTATAGATGAGGCTTTGAAAAAAAAACAGGGTTAGGCAGCTTCCAATCAAAGGTTTGCTCTGAGAGATCTGGAGTTTCTTCCAACGCCATATTTCCCTGATGCCAATGGCCGCAAAGAGCGTGAGGCATGGGACAAATGGCAGTTGATAATAATCATGGACAAAATTCCCTCTCTGTACAATAAAAAGATAGATCAAGCAGGCTCCTAGCAAGGCGATGGGAGGATGGTATTGTTTTTCTTGTAAACGTGCTTTGCACATCCCAATCACACAGCCTATAGCAATGAGAGGAGTGAGCAGCTGATCCGTGAAGCGTGCCAGCACCATCCTCTTATAAAAACTCCAGCTCCACAATAGCTCTGGATGTAAAATTTGATTGATATTTGAAAATTCGGTTTTTCCTTCCTCCAACCCCAGAGCATGATAAATCCAAAGGATTGCCGGGAGCCAGGCTAGAATAGTGAAAAGATATAGTCTTGGTGACAGCAGGAGCTGATATTCTTTTCTCAATATAATCAACAAGAGATATCCTGCCCCGATGACCAGCCCATAACTTTTGAAAAGCCCTGCTGCCATTGTCCAGCATAAGGAATACCAAAAATATTTTTCTTTTTGCCTGTCTTCCAGCCATAAATAGAAGTAGTAAAATCCTGCAATCATGGCAGTGACCATGCTGTTATCGGACATGATACTCTGGTGGTAAAACCAATTCAAGGGAGAAAAACCAGCAAGAAAGAGAGTCAGGATCGCTGTATTTTCCCCAAATAAACGTTTTGACAGCAAAAACAAGTACCATAATCCAATCATCCCGTAGGTGATACTGACCAGGCGAGCTGCCCATTCGGCCACTCCAAATAAGTGGTATAATAAAGCAATGGGCAAATGGTACAGGAGCATTTCCTGAGCATACACGGTGCTGGTGCTATCCGGAGAACCATACAAATCTACGGTTGGGCTAAAAAAGGTGCTCCAATCGTAATAAAGGTGCTTGGCCATGGAAGCGGCTGAGATCTGATTCCAGCTATGGTGGTCTACAATAGGGTCATTGATTTGGAATAAACGACTGCAGAAGATAAGGACCATCAGGACGATAATGATCTCTTTTTTTGTGGACGGATTGCTCATATTGTTTTCATGTATTTGAAATTTCTAGGTTGACCAGTGGACAGACACGTAGTAAAGCAAATTTTAACAGCAAAGTAAAACACTCTGTTTTTTATAGTGATTTAGCAGCAATGTTTTGGTAAAACTTTGCTTACTGTACGCTGATCCAGTACCCAAATCAATCAAACGAATTGAGCGTAATCCTCTGATTGGAGAAACGTCTTTACAAAGAATACATCATGACTGCACCCTTAAAATTAAAACCGGGAGATGCCGTTGCGCTGATTGCTCCCTCCAGTCATCAGACGAAGGAAAAGCAGCATTTGATTGCAGAGGCGGTTGCCGTTTTAGAAAGCTGGGGACTTTATGTTCATTTACAACCAAGCTACGAAAATCGCTATTTCTATTTGGCTGGAGAGGATTCCTACCGACTGGAGCAATTTGAAAAATTTTATACGAATCCGCAGATCAAGGCATTGTTTGTGACAAGAGGGGGATATGGGGCCTCTCGTTTTTTGTCTGGTCTGAACTCGGAACTCGTCGCCAATCATCAAAAAATAGTTGTGGGGTTGAGTGATGCCACCAGCTTGCTGCTCTACTTACAAAAAGTATCGTCAGCGGTATTGTTTCATGGTCCCAATCTGGCGACTTCGCAATTTTTAGAATCTCCGCAAAAAGCCCAAACCCAGCAGTCTCTTCGAGAGCATTTATTTCATGCGGATCATTACCCGGCTCATGCCATCCAGACCCTTCATTCTGGTACAGCACAAGGCTTTCTGACAGGCGGGTGTTTGTCCCTTGTGGTCGCTTCATTGGGAACATTTTATGAAATTGAGACAGACGGAAAAATTTTGTTCCTGGAAGATGTTCAGGAGGATTCATACCGTATTGACCGGATGCTGACTCATTTACGGAATGCTGGTAAATTGGATCAATTGAAAGGGCTCGTTTTTGGAGAGATGGTGGGATGTCATGGGACGGATGGATTGCTCTGGGAAATGCTGGTAGATTTTTTTAAGAACGATCCGTTTCCTGTTGCCTTTGGGCTTCCTTCCGGGCATGGAGAAATCAGCCTGACACTGCCTTTAGGGACACTGGTGGAGTTGAATACGACTGCAGACAGCTTGGTGTTCCTTCCTTCTTGATATCCTGCTGGACAAGCCGTTTGTATTATGCAATGATTCTTAAAGGAAACTCGTTTATTTTGTAATACCAACAGGTTTTGACAGAGCAGGGGGACCGCCGGTGAACAGAAGCAGTGCTACCATTTTGTTAATAGAAGACAGCCTGACAGCAGCGGGGGTTATTGTGGAAATGCTGCTGGATACGGATGTTGAGAAATGGCCCACACGTGTCTTTGCCGTAGAGCATCGGGAAACTTTAGCACGGGGTTTGGATTATCTGGATCATTGGAAACCCGATATTGTGCTGCTGGATTTAAACCTCCCGGATAGTGAAGGGCTGGATACCCTGGTCAGGGTTCATGAATATGTGCCTAATGTGCCTATTATTGTCCTGACAGGCATGGACGATGAGTCCCTGGGGGTGACCGCATTGCAGAAGGGAGCACAGGATTATTGGCCTAAAGATGAAATATCCCCGACGATTTTGATTCGCCTTGTCAATTATGCCATTGAGCGTCACCAGCTGTTCAACGAACTCGAAATGCGTGTGGAACAGCGCACCAGTGAACTTCGAGTGGCCAATGAACTGCTGCAGGAAAATGAGCTTCGTCTGAATCAGCAGCTTGCGGAGTTAAAACATATCTACAATGCCTCGCCGGTAGGTTTGTGCATCTTGTCTACGGATGGTCGTTTTTTAAGGATCAATGAAGTCATGGCACAGATCAGTGGTAAGACTGCCGAATCACACACCAGCAAGTTCATTATAGACATGATCCCCGAAATTGCGGATCAGGTGAAGGAAGTCTGCAAACAAGTCATACAAGACGACAGCCCTGTCCTGAATGTTGAAATGACCGGTTTTGTTTCTGCAGCACCGGAAACAAAAAAAAATTGGCTCACCAGCTATTATCCGGTAAAAACAGGGGATGGTCTACTGCTTGGTGTGGGCATGATCATGCAGGATATTACCGAGCATAAAAATCTGGAAACCCAGCTCCGGCAATCACAGAAGATGGAATCATTAGGTACTTTAGCGGGAGGCATTGCCCATGAGTTCAACAATGTCTTGGGCATTATACAGGGTTATAGTCAATTGCTGCTCAAAAATATGCAGGAAGGCAGTGAAGAAAAAGACTATATCGATAGTATGTATAAAGCAGGACAGCGTGCTGTTAACCTGGTTAGACAAATTCTCACTTTCAGCCGAATGGATGAACAGCAGCTCCGTGTTCTGAAGATAGCTCCAGTTATTGAAGAATCGTTGATGCTGATGAGGGCGACGATTCCAGCTACTGTTGAAATTCGACAAGAAATCCTCTCGGATAACTTTTCAATCTTTGCAGATCCGTCACAGCTCCAGCAAGTTATTATTAACCTGTGTGCCAATGCTGTTCAATCCATGCAGGATGAAGGCGGGATCCTCACGATTAGTTTACAAGAAGAACAATGTTATAAAAATGAACAACCTCTGCCTGGTCTAAGTGAGGGGGGTTATGTGAAGTTGATGGTTCGTGATACAGGATGCGGTATACCTGCTGATGTGAAAGAACGAATATTTGATCCGTTTTTTACGACAAAAGAAGTGGGAAAAGGCACAGGGTTGGGATTGTCCATTACTCACAGTATCGTAGAGCAGCATGGTGGTGCCATTGCTGTCGAAAGCCGGGTTGGGGAAGGTTCTACTTTTTACATTTATTTTCCAATGGTGAAAGATAAGGTTCAGGATCAGGTGATCATCGAATTTTCCGAAGAACAGGGAAAAGGTCATATTATGGTGGTGGATGATGAATTGTATTTAACCCGTTTTTATGAAACAATGCTAAACCAGCTGGGATATGAGGTCACTGTTTTCAATAGCAGTGTTGATGCGCGTGAAGAATTTTTCCTGAACCCAGATCAGTTTGATCTGGTTTTTACGGACTACACCATGCCCCATTTAACAGGAGATAAGTTGAGTGAGGAAGTTTTGAAAATCAGACCCGACCTTCCTATTGTCTTAGCCACTGGATACAGCGATGCCATTTCTGAGGAAAAAGCGAAAGAAATCGGCATTCGTGAATTTTTTATTAAGCCTGTCGAAGTTTCTGAGTTCAACCGGATTATTCAAAATTTATTGAAGGTATGAGCTGTTTTGGGAAAAAGGTCATGTCATGAAGCAAGGCTCGATCAATTGGTAAAGGTGGATAGATGTTATGGAATGGTGTCTTCTAGATCTTATGATATGAGGAGGGCTGTTTCGTAATCCGATGAATAAAATTGTGTTTACATTGCGCCCCCAATGTGGAATATAGTTTGACACTGCTTTGACAGAGTAATTCCTAAACTATTGCTGAATTTTGTTTTTTAGGATTTGCACCAGGGGAAATCGGTATAACAATTTTATTAGACCAAGTACACATAAATACTATGGTAAAAAAGCCAATACAGGTCAATTGATACAATTCTGTTTTGTTTGTCTGAAATGGTATTAAAATAATGGAGGTAAGTCATGAGTAAACCCGTATTTAAAACGATGGATGGTAATGAGGCTGCGGCTTATGTTGCATATCGTCTCAATGAAGTAATTGCTATTTATCCGATCACACCTTCTTCTACAATGGGTGAGTTTGCTGATGCTTGGGCAGCCCAGGGAATGCCTAATATTTGGGGAACGATTCCATCTGTAGTTGAAATGCAGAGTGAAGGAGGAGCCGCAGGAGCGGTTCACGGATCATTGCAGGCTGGCAGTCTGACTACGACGTTTACAGCGTCACAGGGACTGCTGCTGATGATTCCAAATATGTATAAAATTGCAGGAGAGCTCACTTCGGCAGTATTCCATATTGCAGCACGAACCCTGGCGACTCAGGGACTATCGATTTTTGGAGATCATAGTGATGTAATGAGTGCACGCTCCACTGGATTTGGAATGCTCTCTTCCTGTTCAGTTCAAGAGAGTATGGATATAGCTGCAATTGCTCATGCTGCCACATTGAAATCCCGCATCCCATTTTTACACTTCTTTGATGGCTTTCGTACGTCTCATGAAGTCAATAAAATTGAGGTGGTTGGTGAAGACGTTTTAAGGGATTTGATTGATGAAAAACTTGTAATGGAGCACCGCCTAAGAGCTATGTCTCCGGATCGCCCTATACTGCGGGGAACAGCACAAAACCCGGATGTGCATTTCCAGGCAAAAGAAACCGTGAATTCATTTTATGATGCCTGTCCCGATATAGTTGCAGAAACAATGGAGCATTTTGCCAAACTAACCGGACGTACCTATAATTTATTTGATTATTGTGGTGCCCCGGATGCAGAAAGAGTTGTCGTATTGATGGGCTCTGGTTGTGAAGCTGTTCAGGAAACTATAGCATTTTTGCAAAATAAGGGAGAAAAAGTTGGTTTAATCAAAGTTCGTCTGTATCGGCCATTTGACTCAAAACGTTTCATAGAGTCGTTGCCCGAAACCACAAAGAGCATTGCCGTTTTGGATCGTACCAAAGAACCAGGTGCTACAGGTGAGCCGCTGTATGTGGATTGTCTCACTGGACTGCATGAAGCAATGAATAACGGGTGGGGCAGTTTGAAGTCGTTACCCAAGGTAGTGGGTGGTCGATATGGGTTATCTTCCAAAGATTTCACCCCTGCCATGGTTAAAGGCGTGCTTGATAATCTGACACAGGAAAAGCCCAAAAATCATTTTACTATTGGAATTGTGGATGATGTGACGCACACCAGCCTGGATTATGATCCAAAATTTTCTACAGAAACAGACGATGTCACCAGGGCTATTTTTTATGGATTGGGTGCTGATGGCACAGTGGGTGCCAACAAAAACACGATCAAAATCATTGGGGAAAATACAGAGCAGCATGCTCAGGGGTATTTTGTATATGATTCTAAAAAGTCTGGTGCGATGACAATCTCTCATGTACGCTTCGGGCCCACTCCGATTCATTCGACTTATCTAGTCCAGGAAGCCAACTTTGTAGCGTGTCATCAACCCGTCTTTTTGGAAAGGTATAATGTCCTGGAGCACATTGTCCCGGGAGGCACATTTTTGTTGAATACTCCTGAAAATAAGGATGAAATTTGGAACAAACTGCCCCGGCCTATCCAGCATGAAATTCATGAAAAAAATCTTAAATTTTATGTGATTGATGCCGTGGATGTTGCCAAAAATTCGGGAATGGGGCGTCGTATCAACACCATCATGCAGGTTTGTTTCTTTGCCATTTCTGGCGTACTTCCCAAAGATCAAGCCATTGGTGAGATCAACAAATCCATTGAGAAAACTTATGGTGCCAAAGGAAAGGCTGTGGTTGAGCAAAACTTGAAGGCTGTGGAAGCGACGCTGGCTCATTTACATGAGGTGGATGTTGCCGCTGTAAGCAGCAGCCTTGAATTTTTGCCACCAGTTCCGGAAAACGCTCCTGCTTTTGTGAAGGATGTATTGGGCGAAATTATCGCAGGACGTGGAGATAGTCTACCTGTCAGTGCTCTGCCAAATGATGGTACGTTTCCTACCGCAACAGCGAGATGGGAAAAACGGAATATTGCTTTAGAGATTCCTGTCTGGGATGAAAAAATCTGTATCCAATGTGGAAAATGCTCATTGGTCTGCCCACACGCTTCGATTCGTACCAATGCCTATGAAGAAAAGCATTTGGATGGTGCTCCGGCCGCATTCAAATCGGCAGCAGCGAGGGATCGTCTCTGGAAAGGATGGAATTTCACGGTTCAAGTGGCTCCCGAAGATTGTACGGGTTGTGGAATTTGTGTCGATATTTGTCCTGTTAAGAACAAGACGGAAACCCGACTGAAAGCAATCAATATGACTCCGCAGCCTGCATTACGAGAACAGGAGAGTGAAAGCTGGGACTTCTTTACAAAGATACCAACCCCGGATCGACGTACACTGAACAGGGGCCGCATCAGCCAACAGCAAGTACAGGAGTCCTTGTTTGAATTCTCCGGTGCCTGTGAAGGTTGTGGCGAAACTCCATATGTCAAACTGTTATCACAGTTGTTTGGTGATCGGGCAATGATTGCGAATGCAACCGGATGCAGCTCCATTTATGGAGGGAA
This sequence comes from SAR324 cluster bacterium, assembly GCA_015231885.1. Taxonomy (GTDB): domain Bacteria; phylum SAR324; class SAR324; order SAR324; family NAC60-12. The sequence goes on along the minus strand of JADGAT010000019.1, from coordinate 43,735 downwards.
CTTGCCGACTACACCATGGACTGTTAACGAAGATGGCAGAGGACCAACCTGGTCAAATTCGTTATTTGAAGACAATGCCGAATTTGGTTTAGGATTCCGCCTGTCCATTGACAAACAAAAAGAATTTGCGGGAGAACTGGTTCGCAAACTAGCAGGTCAAGTTGGTGATAATCTGGTAGCTGAGCTTTTAGAAGCGGACCAAACTGACGAAACAGGAATTTATGATCAACGGCAAAGAGTTGCGGCTTTGAAAGAAAAACTCGCTTCGGTGGATAGTCCGGAAGCAAAGAATCTTCTTGATGTGGCCGACTCACTGGTGAAAAAGAGTGTTTGGATTCTTGGTGGAGACGGATGGGCCTATGATATTGGCTTTGGCGGGTTGGATCATACTCTGGCCAGTGGACGGGATATCAATATTCTAGTGATGGATACGGAAGTTTACTCCAATACTGGAGGACAAACATCGAAAGCCACCCCCCCTGGAGCGGTTGCTAAGTTTGCTGCAGGAGGAAAAACTTCTCCGAAAAAAGACCTTGGTATGATTGCCATGAGCTATGGCAATGTGTATGTGGGTAGCGTGGCAATGGGTGCAAAAGACGAGCACACCCTGCGTACTTTTCTGGAAGCCGAATCTTATCCAGGTCCATCAATCATTTTGGCGTACAGCCATTGTATTGCCCATGGAATTGATATGAGCCGGGGTATGCAGAACCAAAAAGCGGCTGTTCTTTCTGGACACTGGCTGCTTTATCGCTATAATCCCAGGCTCAAGGATGAAGGAAAGAATCCTTTGAGCTTCGATTCTCCTGCACAAAAAATGCGTTTGGAAGAGTATATCTATGCGGAAAACCGATACAAAATGCTGACAAAGAGCCAGCCAAAAGTTGCTGCAGAGTTATTGAAATTCTCCGAAAAACAAATCAAGGAACGCCGAGAGTTGTTTGAATTTTTGGCTTCCCGTGACTATTCTGGAGAATAACAAAGTTGTTCTTTTCGTCTCATTTAACAGTCAAATATCCATTCAGTTGGTGATTCTGCAAATCAGCATCACCACACATTTATGCTGAATATTGTTTAATTAATTATAGATCGTACAATCGGTTGCTTTTATTCGGAGGTTATCATGGACTTGAGTACAAATTATCTGGGGATGACCCTTCACAACCCGCTGGTTATTTCTTCTTCCAGTATTTCTAAAAACATTGACAATATCCGACAGGTGGAGGACTTAGGCGCTTCTGCGGTGGTTTTGTTTTCCTTGTTTGAAGAAGACATCCTGGTATCCAGCCAGGAACTGGATTATCACCTCAATCGTGGAACAAACAGTTTTGCAGAAGCCTTGAACTATTTTCCAGATCACCATTCATTCAACACAGGCCCGGAAGAGTATTTGGAGCATCTGAAAAATGCAAAAGCTGCTGTCGATATTCCTATTATTGCCAGTCTCAACGGCTCAACTGACGGGGGGTGGATAGATTATGCAAAAAAATTGGAAGAGGCCGGAGCAAATGCTTTGGAGCTGAATATTTATTATATCCCATCCGACCCTAATCTTTCTGGTGCAGAAGTAGAACAAACCTACATCAATATTTTAAAATCTGTAAAATCCGCGTTGAACATTCCGGTTGCTGTCAAACTCAGCCCTTTTTTCAGTAATTTGGCAAACATGGCCAAGCAGTTTGAAGAGGCGGGAGCCGACGGACTGGTCTTGTTCAACCGCTTTTATCGCCCAGACATTGATCTGGAAAACCTGGAAGTGTCTTCCAGTGTTTTGTTCAGCACACCACAGGCAATGAGAATACCATTATGCTGGATTGGACTGCTTTATGGTCGTATTAGTGTGGATTTGGCGGCAACCAGTGGAATTTTGAGTACAGACGATGTACTCAAAATGCTGATGGTGGGCGCTAATGTCACCATGCTTTGTTCTACCTTGTACCGTCATGGTCTCAATCATGTTCAGGTGATAGAACAGGAATTGAAGCAATGGATGGAAGAGCATGAGTATGAATCGGTGAAGCAGATGCAGGGAAGCATGAGCCAGGTCAAATGTGACAGCCCAAGTGCTTTTGAGCGTGCTCATTATATTCAATCGATTAGCAGTATCCCTACTATTGGCGCTTGAGTTGATTCTTTGTACATGGCATAATTTTTTTTGTCATCATTAGGTTTGTAACACCTTTTCTCGAGAGATCTTAAAAAATTATAATTTCAGATGCTTAAGATCTCTCTCCCCGCTCCTTCCTTTTTTTATTTTGCTGTTCAACAAACAGTGCTCCTTCCAGATCCGCCTCTTTTCAGAACTTGCACACAATAAAAAAATATGGGAAAAGTGGGGTATTCAAAATAATTCTATGAATTCATGTAAGAATCGATAGCACGTATGGAAACAATTGCAAGCTGGCTTTGGAATCCAATGCTCAGCTTTATTTATTTGGAGATGGGGCTGCTCGTCTTAATTCTCACAGGTTTTGCTGGCTGGCGGTATGTGATACCCGCTTTGCCTGCGATTTGGAATAAAAGATACCAACAGCCCGAACAAGCGCATGATCATGAGCGTCATATACCACCATGGCGTGCTTTTTTTACTGCCTTAGCAGCCAGTGTTGGTGTGGGCAATCTGGCAGGAGTGGGAACGGCTATTCACTTGGGAGGACCGGGAGCCTTATTTTGGATGTGGGTTTCTGCCTTGGCAGGACTGAGTTTTCGCATGTGTTCTGTCTGGCTGGGATTGCGTTACCAGGGAAATGATCCGGAAAGTCCGCTGTATGCCACTCCGATGGCCTACATCAAACCTTTTGTTATCGGTTCCTGGGCTTGGGTTCCTGCTGCGTTAGCTGTCTTACTAATGGTCAAGGGGTTTTTGACTGCCAACCTGATCCAATCCAATTCGGTGGCTCATGCTTTGCAGGATGAACTTGGGTTGTCCAACCTCCTGGTTGCCGTTAGCATGGCCGGTCTGGTTGCTTTTGTGATCATGGGAGGGATGCGAAAAATTGTTGACTACAGTGTGACCATCACTCCCTGGATGATGTTGCTTTATGTTGGTGCCAGTCTGTTCATTCTACTTTCTGATCCAACGCGGACGATGTCTATTTTGGACCTGGTTGTTGATCATGCGTTCACTCCCTATTCTGCTGCCGGCGGTGTGATTGGTTATGGTGTTTTACAAAGCCTGCAGTTTGGTGTGTCCAGAGGAATTTTTTCTCATGCTTCCGGTATTGGGGTGGCTCCTTTTCTGCATGCTTCCAATCACTACAGCGACCGCGACAATGCTTTTCTGGCTGCTTTTGTACCGATGGTGGACACGCTGATCATTTGCAGCATGACAGGACTGGTAGTCCTGAGCATTGGAAACTGGACGGAGGACAATGGTGCTTTTTTGACCACTTCCGCCTTTCAATCCTTTTATGGAGATACTGGAAAAATCTTGATTATCGCCTGTCTGGTTGTGTTTTCATTCACGACGGTAATCAACTGGGCATATTATGCGGAGCGCTGCTTCCAATTTTTAGGAGGGCAGAATGTTTTCATGTTCCGCTGGTCCTTCATTCTGGTTACTTTTTGCGGCCCGTTCTTTCCAGTAAAAATCATTTGGTCTGCGGCGGATATTATTATTGGTTTAGTGATTATTCTGCATTTATTTCCCCTGCTCTATGTCATTCTGCTTCATCGCAAAGCCATCAATAATGCACTTCAGGGGAATCCCATTGAAAAAGATTATCTGAGTGACTATTCTAAAGGATGAACAGTCAATAGGAGGAAGCAAAAAGAAACATGGCAAAATATCCAAATAATCCCTGGGGGGAGTCTGATAACCAGAAGGCAAAAGAGCCCAATGTGAATAAAACCGTATTGACAGAAGTTTCCACCCGAGTTCTGGTGGGGTTGCTGGCCAATAAATCGATTGATCTCTATAACACAGAGAATGGCAGTTTTGCGTGTCGATGGGAAAAATCAGATTTGGCCGAGGAAGCGGTTGAATTTGCCAAAGCTTTGCTCGAGGCTGTAGAAAAGGCCTGATGGTTGAAGTCCACCGGGCCGATTTTTTTTACTGGGTTCAGGAGGACAACTTTTCCAATTCTTGAAACAGTTGACGTTGTGACGACGTGAGTTTTACCGGTGTTTTCACAATCACTCGTACATGCAGGTCTCCTGTAGTCCTTTTTTGAGAATTTTGGATTCCTTTCCCTCTTAAGCGCAGAACAGAATGACTTTGAGTTCCTGGAGGAATTTTCAGACGCACTTTGTCCTGCAGGGTTGGGACTTCTAACTCAGTGCCTAATGCTGCCTGGCTGAAATTGATGGGAACTTCATAATACAGATTGCTGCCTTCCCTTTCAAACAGAGGATGGGGTTTGACTTTAAGTACCAGGTACAGATCTCCAGGCCTTCCTCCTTGACTTGCTGACTGTCCTTTGCCAGCCAGTTTGATGCGGGAGCCTGTGTCCACCCCTGCCGGTATTTTCACTCTCAATTGGTGTCCCTGGACACGGACTTCCAAATCACCACCTAGTGCCGCTTTGTCAAAAGAGATTTCTGTGTTGTATTCGACATCGCGACCCTTTTGCTGGGTTGTCTGGAAACCCTGATGGCCTGAGGAGGAACCTTGGCCAAAGAGTTCCCCAAAAATATCGCCAAAGATATCAGAAAATCCCCCTCCGAAATTTCCTCCTCCAAAACCTCCGGGACCAAAATTTTCTCCTTGATATTGTCCATTGCGGAAACCCTGAAACCATTGATCGAAATTTCCATCATGAATCCCTTCGGCAGCATGACCATATTGATCATATTTTTTACGCTTTTCTGGATCACCAAGCACTTCATAAGCCTGAGAAGCTTCTTTGAATGTGTCTTCTGCCTGCTTATTTCCAGGATTTCGGTCAGGATGATTTTTCAGGGCAATACTTCGGTATGCTTTTTTGATTTCCTCAGGAGTGGCATTTTTTGATACTCCCAAAATCTCATAATAATCTCGTTTTGCCAAAAGGATTCCTTTCTTTGCTGATAAACCTTTTTAAAAAAGCCAGTAGTTGTATTGAATCATATTTTGTAGGTCTTTTTCCATTTTTGCAAAATTATTTTTATCAAAACGACCTCGAAATGTCTCTAGAGGATAGAAAGTGTCACCAAATTTTTCGTAATGAATCAAATCATGATAAATCTGTCCAAAGTGTAAAATCTGCATGTATTTTTTGAGATCTTCGTATCGAAAATAGGAAGCTTTGTTCATGATGTGCTCCAGTTTATAATAGGTATGAAATCTCAGGGAATTGACATGAACCTGGAGCAGAATGCTGTATAGGGTCATCCCGGTAAGGAACACCAGCAACAGTTGTTTTTTTCTTTTTTTAATTGAACTGAACAGATGATGCAAGACTTCCACCAGCGGTAAGGAAAGAACAGGAAGGATGAATAACAAATAACGAGGGCCGTAACATGCTTCTCCTGCCCAATGAATAAATTTGGAGTAGGTTAATAAAAAAAGGATGAAGGTGGCCGCAGCAAAAAGAGTGTCAAATGCATGTTTTGTATAAAATGTTTTGATTCCCAGTAGTGCAACTAACAAAACAGGAAAGTGTAAAAAAATACTGCGCTGGCTGCTGAATAAAAATCCGATAATACCAATCCTCAAGTCCCCGCCAAAAAGATTTTCATTGGCTGCCCATTGGCTATAACCGGTCTCAAATGGAGATCCAAATTTATAGTGGTTGGTTAATAGAATAATGGCCAGCATTCCTGCAATGGGAAGGATCAGGTAGAGCACATAGGTTTTGTGATGGGAGCGCAACTGTTTTATGGTATGTTGAAAAATACTTTCAGCGGGTTGGTATCCTATCAGCAGCAAAGCACTGCACAACAATGGAATCAGCAGCATAAAAACAAGCTTGCACAGGCACAACAAAACCAGAGATAAAACCGATGCAAGCAGATGAAAAGAATCATTATCTGTATCCGATTGGCGTTTATATTTGATGAGATGGTAGTAAAACATCAAAAAAAACAGGACGTGAAAGATTTCGAAAGTGGGAGCCCGCAAGTAATTCCAGAGAAACGTCGAATAGAATGCGGCTAAGATGAAAATGACTTTAATACAAGAACTTTTGGTATAAAGTGATAAAAGAAAAAATAAATAAACGGTGATGACAATGCTGATGATAATATTAAAAATATTCAGAAGGAGAGTGCGAATCCTGGATTCGGCATCATAGTCCAGCTCGCCTCGGTACCACTTTTCAATCAGTATCGGCGGAATATACAAGACGGTGTTCAGAATTCCATACTTAGAGTACAATTTTTTGTTCGTTGTGTTCTGGAAGTAATATTGACCTTTTTCTTGACTGAGATGGAGAACTACAGCGACTGGGACATCCCAGTTTCCTGTTCTCAATAAGGTGGTGGTTGCGGACCGGGTCGCCATGGGGTCGCCGGGGTAGTTGTGTTTAGGCATGGTGATAAAATTAATGACAACTACGAAACAGCACAATGAGAAGCAGATCAGCAAATTTTGGCGTTGACGGATGAATGACATAAGTGGTTTTGAATGGATATTCTAAAATGAAAATATTATTGATCAGCTCACCGTTTGTCTTGATGAGTGACCCGAGCCTATATACTGAAACATAAACATGGTCAGGTCATCGCCACATTCATTTCCTTCTGAAAGGTCGAGTACATGTTCGAGCAAATTATCTAAAATGACGTCCATATCTAATGTTCTGTTGCTTTTTAGAAAATCCATTAAGCGCTCTAAGCCAAATTCGTTTCCTTGCTTATTTGTCCATTCAGGGAGACCATCGGTATAAACGAAAATGCGATCATTCGGTTGAAGTTGATATGTTTCTTCAACAAATGGCACCAGCTCCTCAGCAAATGCACCAATCAGGGATCCGGACTCTTTAAGCACCACAGGTCCCGTTAAGTCTGCGGGAAGGATAATCAGTGGGGGGTGTGCTCCATTACTCGTGGTTAAAAAACCTTCTGAAGTAATGCGAAAAAAAATACCTGTAATGAATTTTTCTGTTTCATGCGATGTCAATGAAGTGTTGATTTGCCGCATCACTTCATCGGTGGGTAAATTATACTTGATATTATCGAGTCCTATTTGTACCATCATGGTCATAAAAGCCGCAGAAACCCCATGTCCTGTGGCATCGCCCAAAAAGAAATTCATGGTTCCTTCACGAGTCTTGGATATGTCATAGGTGTCCCCTGAAACCTCTCCATACGGCAAATACTTCTTGGATATTATCAAATAGGGGAAATGTTGAAGCTCTGGCAGTATCTTTTGTTGAAATTCTCGTCCAAGATTTAATTCTTCTTGCATTTGGTTATTTCGCTTTCTCAATTTGTCTTCGACGAATTTTCGAAGATTGATATGAATATCTAATTGCCATACACTCCATCCAAATCCTATGGCAAGTAAGAGACTTATGGTAAATAAGACCGTCCAGGAAATCCATAACAATTGATCGATTTTGTCCTTTTTTTCTGTAATGTCGTAATATAATTCAAATGCCCCAATAAACTGATTGTTTCTCATGATTGGAACATAGGTTTCTACTACATCCAGTGCGACTTTTTGATTTTCGAGAGATTTTGTGTCTTTCAGAACAACTTTAGTATAAAAATGACCCTTGGCAACAATGTCATGAAAATAACTGTTTTCGTTCATTTCTCCTACCTTTTCAGATCCCGTAGAAAATAGAACCTCTCCTTTTTTTGAAAATACTTTGACTTTCATGAGGTGAAAGTGTTCTTTCAAGATGCCAACTTCTTTTGAAAAATTGCTGCCAAACGTCTCTTTTTGAAATGTTGATTGATCTAATTGAAGCGAAGTGATTAAGTGAGTGGACACCTGTAGGGCATCATCTTCTGTATTTTGCATTAATAAACTACTAAAGGACGGGTATATATACAGGATGTTGAATACTGCCGGAATGATTGCTATCCCTAATGAGACTAACAACAGGTTTCGTAAAAATTTACTTTTTAACATGGAGTCAATCTATTGTAGAATTGAAATATTTTTCCAGAATATAACATGTCTCTGTTCAATTGACTATGATCAAAAAGGAGAGACAGGAGATCCTTGTGGGACTCCCTCTTCACTGATGGTCAGTTTACCCTCTGCGGGTACCCCCTGCTTTGAACATTCGGATTGCGATTTTTCAGGAACTCGTCATAAGAAGGTTCAATTCGCTCACGCTGCTTGAGTCACCGTTCCCTCTTTTTTGTCTTCTGCAGCAAATGCTCGGTTGACGGCACTCAATACCGATTTGATAGAAGCGAGACTGATATTGGTATCTTTGCCGACTCCAAAATACTTTTTCTCACCTGACTCAATTTGAACATAAGCAACCGCATGGGCACTGGAGCCTTCCTCCAAGGCATGTTCATGATAGGAAACCAGTTTAAAATCGATATCCTGATTTTTTCGGATGGCATTGCAAAAGGCATCAATCGGTCCATTTCCTGTCCCAATGAACGATTGTTCCTGATGATCAACTTGTATCAGCGCACAGACTTTTGTGGTGACCAACGAGTCGGTATTGGATGAGGTTGTATGAATCTGGCAATTGTTCAGTACCATGGGTTGGTTGAGGAGGAGGTATTCTTCGTGAAAACAGCGAGCAATCACGCTGGATGAAACTTCTTCTCCCGTTTTTTCTGAGACGTGCTGAATGACCTCAGCAAACTCAGAATGCATGGCTTTGGGCAGTTGATAACCGAATTCCTGTTCCATCACATAAGCCACCCCTCCTTTTCCCGATTGGCTATTGATGCGGATAATGGACTCATAAGTCCGTCCCACATCCTGTGGGTTGATTGGCAAATACGGCACTTCCCAGTTGGTTGACTCCTGTTTTTTGTGAGCCAGCATGCCTTTTCGGATCGCATCCTGATGTGATCCGGAAAACGCAGTGTAAACCAGGTCTCCTGCATAAGGGTGCCGGGGGTGGACAAACATACCAGTGCATTGCTCATAAACAGCAACAATTTTTTGGATATCAGAAAAATCCAATTTCGGATCAACTCCCTGGGAAAACATATTCAATGCCATGGTCACAATATCCAGATTTCCAGTACGCTCCCCGTTTCCGAAAAGGGTTCCCTCCACACGCTGTGCTCCAGCCATCAACGCTAATTCACTGGCGGCCACCCCGGTTCCCCGGTCGTTGTGGGTATGCACGCTGAGAATCACCGCTTCCCTATTTTGAAGGTGTTTGCCAAACCATTCAATCTGATCGGCAAAAATGTTGGGAGTGGACATTTCTACGGTGGCAGGAAGATTCAGAATGACTGGTTCATCAGACGTTGGCTGCCACACACCCATCACCGCTTCACAAATTTCTACTGCAAAATCCAGTTCTGTGCCTGTAAAACTTTCTGGAGAATATTGAAACATGATTTTGGTGCCCTGCAGGGACTTTGCGCAGGCATGAGCCAATTCAGCACCTTCTACCGCAATGCCAATGATCCCTTTGCGGTTCGAATCGAAAACCACTCGCCGTTGCACCGTGGAGGTGGAGTTATAAAGGTGCACAATCGCCCTGGGTACTCCTTGAATGGCCTCAAATGTTTTTTCGATCAAATGAGCACGTGTTTGTGTCAATACTTGAATAGTCACATCCTCAGGAATCAGATGATCCTCCACCAATTTTCTAAGAAATGCAAATTCAACATCGGCTGCAGCTGGAAATCCGATTTCAATTTCTTTAAAACCCAGCGCCACCAGCAGATTGAAAATTTCAAGCTTCTGCTCAATGGTCATGGGATTGCTCAAGGCTTGATTGCCATCGCGCAGGTCAACACTGCACCAGATGGGGGCCAAATCAATGATATTTGAAGGCCACTGGCGGTTTGACAACTCAACTTTAGGATACGGGCGATAATTCTCAATAGGCATGGTTTTCATAACTTCTCCTGAATAAAAAAGGGCAAAAAAAAAGCCGTGAGCTTGTGGCCCACGGCTTTTTCAACTGTGGGCCCAAAGCCCACAATTCAAATAGGTGTCAATTGCTGGCAATAAGCTAATCCATTGGTGATACAAATAATGATAATAAAGCCAGCAACGTGCTATTCATAACAACTATTTTTTTAAAGGTTAATTCAGTAAAATGTACAACTCTCTATTTCTATCCCGAGATTGAAAAAAAATCAAGCACCTAATAAGACACGGCAAAAAGCACTTCCTGCGGAGAGGGTTCACCCGTGAAAATGCATTTGCCTGCCAGGGGTTCTTCATCCGAGGGAATACAACGGATTGTGGCCTTTGTTTCTTCTTTAACTTTTTCTTCCACTTCGGCAGAACCATTCCAATGAGCCCGGATGAAACCTCCTTTTTCGCTGAGCACTTGTTTGAATTCCCCATAGCTCTTTACAGTGGTCGTATTTTCCTCACGAAATTGTAATGCTCGCTGATACAAGTTATTCTGGATATCTTCTAGCATCTGAACCACTGTGTCCACAATCGAATCAACAGGAATCGACCGTTTGTCCCTTATATCTCGTCGGGCTACCATGCCAGCACCTTTATCAACATCACGAGGACCCACTTCAATTCTGACAGGGATTCCTTGCTGCACCCAGTGAAAAAATTTATCAGCGGGACGCATTTCTCGATCATCAATTTTAACCCGGAGTGGGTCCAGGTGTTCCGATAATCGCTGAGCAATACTTTCTGCAAATTCGATGGTTTTGCTTTTTTCTGCATCATTTTTAAAAATAGGGAGAATGGCAACAGCAATGGGAGCAATTTTAGGAGGCAGGATGAGACCATCGTCATCACTATGACTCATAATCAATCCGCCAATCATCCGTGTGGAACATCCCCAGCTGGTCGTGTACACATACTCCCGTTCATTATTCCTGCCCAAAAACTGGATTTCAAAAGCCTTGGCAAAATTCTGTTTCAAGTTATGAGAGGTTGCTGCCTGTAAGGCTTTGCCGTCCTGCATGAGAGCCTCTACCGCATAGGTTGCGTCGGCCCCGGGAAATTTTTCTGATTCAGTCTTTTTTCCCTTGATCACTGGAATGGCTAAATAATCTTCCTGGAATTTGCGATAAATTTCCAGGATCTTCATGGTCTCTTCCTGTGCTTGTTCATAGGTTTCGTGAGCCGTATGCCCTTCTTGCCATAAGAATTCAGATGTTCTCAAAAACAAACGTGTTCTCATCTCCCAACGCATCACATTACACCACTGATTGATCAAAACAGGAAGATCACGGTAGCTATTGATCCATTGCGCATACATATGCCCAATCACCGTTTCTGAAGTAGGACGCACCACCAATGGTTCTTCCAGTTCTTTGCCACCACCATGAGTCACAACGGCACATTCTGGACTGAATCCTTCCACATGTTCTGCTTCTTTTTCCAGAAAATGCTGAGGAATCAGCAAGGGGAAGTATGCGTTCACGTGACCACTTTCTTTGAACATCCGGTCCAGTTGTGCCTGTATTGCCTCCCAAATCGCAAACCCTGAGGGGCGAATGACCATGCACCCTTTCACAGGTCCATAATCTGCCAGCTGTCCAGCCTTGATAACGTCAAGATACCATTGCGAATAATTTTGACTACGTGGGGTGATGTTTTTTGCCATAAAAGTTAACTCCGTTTGTAAAAACTCATGCGGTGAATCACTGCTCTTGCAATAATATAATGTTGAACGCTATTCATGTAACATGCTTTTCTGCCATCCTCAAGGCAACTCCTCAGAAACCCGTTGTAATTCAAAGAAAAACGAGAAAAGAAAAACTACTTCAATTTTTATATAAAAGGAGTTGCATCTGCCTTGCTATCTCATGTATAGATATTTTTCGAGGAGTATGACATCACAACAGCCTTGAATTCACACTTACGACACGAACTAGCAATCAAGAGGGTGTCAAATCGTTCTTCTCAAAATCGGAGTTTCACCACAGTTATCCACTCCAAGGAAACATAGAATCTAAAACAAAGTTATCATGAACATATCAACTAAAAGGGACACCGTGTTTGGAAATAAAGAAAAAACAGCTAATGTGGGTGGTACGACCACCTATATCGGTAAAGAAATGAAAATCGAAGGAAAACTTCGTTGTTCTGGCCCCATACGGATTGATGGAGAAATCAATGGTGACATTGATTGTGAAAATGAAATTTCCATCGGTCCCTCTGCTTTGATTGTCGCTACCATCCATGCGGTAAGAATTATTGTCAACGGCAGAGTGGAAGGTAACTTATTTGCCAGCGACCAGCTAGAAGTCTTGCCCGCAGGACACATTCTAGGAAATGTATCCAATCCTCCTGGAAAACTCATTATTCATGAAGGTGCCATCATCGAAGGACAATGCTTCACACAGGATGTGCCCAAAAAACTGGATTTTGATAATAGTAAAAATGCCCAGTCCAGCAAGGGACAAAAAAATGTTTCTACCAAAGAAGCCAAACTGATAGGAAATGCGGCAAATCCGCTCAACTGATCAACAATAATGTCCGTCAATTGATGAACCGTTGGACACGATCTGTACTCGAATACCAGTAGATTCTTTTACCTGAAGATGAATCTGGAGTTGAAAACGATGTCATTCCGGGCTCGCCCCAGAATCCAAAAGAATTTCCAGAGTTTTCTGGATGCCGGATCAAGTCCGGCGTGATAAATCAATTTTTGTACATTGTTTTTATAAAATAAATTTTAACTCCGGATTCGCATACCTGAACTAAAATGAGGAACACCAAGTAAGATAGGGTGAGCCATGTTGTTTCGAATCGTATCTTTTACCATAGCAGTTGCCGCTGTGGTTTACTCATCCTTGTTTGCCGCACCTAAACAGTGTACACCAGAAGAAATTGCGAAACTGGCACGGGGAGGCTTTACCGATCAGCAAATCAATGAGTTCTGTATTATTACAGAAACAAAAGAAAATTCTTTACTTCGGGAAAAGTATGCATCGCTGGAAGGCAAAAACTGGAAAACCCACTATTATTTGTCACGCAGCAGCAAGAAAAGAGAAGAAATTTATTTTACCGTCAATAAAGACAATCTCTTGCTGACGTCCACCAACCCCAAAGTTCAGTATTACGAAGTCGAAGATTTAGGAGATGCGCTGCGTTTCAAAAGAAAACAGTCTCCTTACAAAGCTATTTATACGATCACTATCCCACTGGAACAAATTTCAGAAAACCAAATTCCTATTGTCCAGCAATACAAAAAAGTAACTAACCACACCTGGACTTCTAACTAAGGAATGCTCAAACAATAACTTCCCAAATCTACTCGTCTTTTTAACGATCTTCTGCGTGACTTTAGCACGTTCTTATTTTCGCCTTCCTAATTTTCACCTGTTTTTTGATTGTAATTTTCTCGATTGGCAGCAACGCCTTCGGATTTGATGTTTCTCAGCACATCTTTTGTGGTTTCTTTAGAACGAAATGGCACCATATTCACAATGAGAGGCAGTGCATTCCGAGCAATTTCGAAGTGGGCACTACAGCCTCTTTTTTTCTGCCCGTCCAGGTATAAAGAAATAGATGAATCAAAGAGCTGGACGTAGGTCGTTGTACAAGTTCTTTCCTTAATCAACCCAAAGTGAGTCTTTTTCAGCGGCCAGGCGTTCCATGGAAAATCAAGACCTCTGATTCCATAATTTCCTTTTTTCTGCCACATCAGTGTAAATTTGCGAAATTTTGATAATTCTTCTGGGTCGACATGAAAAGAATGCAGAGGGCCGGAATGCAAAGCCAGGCGGACCTTTATTTTTCCGTGTTCTTCAAAGCTGCTGTGTTCTATCTGCAAATGCCCAGCTTTTGGCGTAAAAATCAAAGGAAGCGAAAACAGGGACGGAGTCCGTGATTTTTTTAAGGAAGAAGACGTTTCAATAAAAGAAAAATCACAGTGCTCCCAGAAATAAAAAGTGTGAATTCTTTGATTAGAATCGGTTATCAGCACTTTGCCTAACACAATGGGACACGTATGCCCGACTTTAAAGACATGAGTCAGTGATTTTAACCGCTGCGACATGTTGAGCGAATAGGTGAGGATATCGGGATAGTTCAATGGCCACAACCCCACCTCAAACTGCTTTCGCATTTCTGCAGGAAATTTCATCAATTTGTTGATACCCAGGAAAACCGTACCCTCATTCCCAATCAAAATTATTTTGCGGTAGCCCTTTTGAATGGAGTTGTCAATCAAAAGCTCTACCGGATTGTCAAGATCTGACAGCATGACATGGGCAGGTGCCAGCCCTTCTAAAAACAATGCAGAAATTTTTTGCCAGAATGCACTGACAAGACTGCTTGCTTGTACATCAACAATAACACATGCAGATAGCATAATGAGGAATACACTTAGAAAAAATTTCAAAAATCCATTTGTGATAATAGCATCTCCAATTGCTGGTACAATGAAGGAAGCGTGCCATTGTTTTCAATCCAGACATCAGCATATGTTTGGCGCTCCTCATTGGACAATTGAGCATTCAAACGTGCTTGTGCTTCTGCCTCTGTGAATTGATTCCGTTTTTTCATGCGAGCGATCGCGGCTTCTGGTGTTGCCGCAACAACCCAAACTTGGCGGCAGCAGGAATGGAGTCCTGCCTCGATCAATAATGCGGCTTCCACAAATACCAGACCTTCTCGGGAATGCGAAGCAAATTCAGCTATTTCGGCAAGGATCATCTCCCAAACCACAGGATGTGAGATTTGATTCAACTGGGATAATTTTTGATGATCATTGAAAACAATATGTCCTAAACGCTTGCGGTTGATGGCCCCATCGTCATCCAAAATCCTGGAACCAAACACATCCACTATCTGCTTATAAGAGCGTTGATGGGGATCCAATACACGGTGCCCCAGTTTATCGGCATCAATGACATAAAACCCTTGATCACGCAAATAAGCAGATACCCGGCTTTTTCCAGAAGCAATCCCTCCTGTGATTCCAATCAAAGGCAGATTTTTTTTATCCTGCTCGTTTTCCATTCATCTCCTGTAAGAAGCTTTAAAGTGTCTTTAATAAATGATAAATAATAAGCTTTTCAATTGTAATTTCATACACAACCTTCACATTCAAAGAAATATGTCATTAATTGTTCAAAAATATGGAGGCACCAGTCTGGGAAATTCAGAACGCCTCTTAGGAGTTGCAAACATTATCAAAGATACCGCTAACAGCCACTCTGTCATTGTCGTTGTTTCTGCACTGAGCAGCTATACCAAATCAGAGGGCACCACCAGTCGATTGATAGAAGCAGGGAATGCCTCTATTGCCAGAAAAGATTATTCTCAAAAGCTGGGGCTTATTGAAAAAGTACACTTTGATATTATAGAGAATACCATCCAATCGAAAGAACTTCGACAAAAAATATCAACTGATATTCACGAAGAGCTTCAGCATCTGAAATCGTTTTTAGAAGCCATACAAGTCATTCAAGAGATCTCACCCAGATCGCAGGACCTCATAGTAGGGACAGGAGAACGCCTCTCAGCCCAGCTCTTAGCAGGGATTTTACAAGACCAGGGGATGGATGGAATCTACACAAACTTATCTGAAATTGCACCACTTGGTGTGCAAAGTACTGATCCTAAATTTAGCAACAAGTTACAAAAAATGATAGAGGAAGCATTGCCCATAGGAAAAGGTGTGATTCCGGTGGTAACCGGTTTTTTTGGTTTTGTGACAGGAGGAATCATTCGAGGAGTTGGGCGGGGATATACAGATTATACGGCCGCATTGATTTCAGGAAAACTGAAAGCAGAAGAACTACAAATCTGGAAGGAAGTGGATGGAATCTTCACTGCCGATCCAAACAAAGTCCCTGGTGCGCATGTGTTGGATTATATTTTTCCTAACGAAGCTGCGGAATTGACCTATTTTGGTTCTGAAGTGCTGCATCCGTTTACCATGGAATGTACAACTGCCGCAAAAGTCCCTGTTCGTATTAAAAATACCTTTGCTCCGCAAAAACCAGGAACGGTGATCATTCCCAAAAAAGAACTCCCCTCGTCAGCACCACAGCGGTCCTCTGACAAAAAAGCAACTGCCGTTACCACCAAAAACAAAATTTCTGTCATCAATATTAACTCGAATCGTATGATGCATTCTCCAGGTTTTTTGGCAAAGGTGTTTGATATCTTCCGTCGTCATGGAATTGTCATAGACCTTATTTCTACTTCGGAAGTCAACATCTCCTGCTCAGTTGACACACCCAATGATTTGACAGACCTCAAAAAAGAATTTGAGCAGCTGGGGAAAGTCACCATCATCCCCGATCGTGCCATCCTCAGCCTGGTGGGTGACAACATGAAGCATGTCCCTGGCGTTGCAGGGAAAATGTTCTCAGCACTGGCTGAAAATGAGATTAATCTTGAAATGATCACGCAGGGAGCATCAGAAATCAATATCTCTTGTGTTATTAAACAAAAAGATGCGCAAAAAGCTCTCAAGGTCATTCATCAAACTTTTCTAGAATAGAGGTGATGTGCAATCACGAAAAATAAACCGCCTTTTCCAAAAACTGAGCGATGCGATTCCAGAACCGGTCACCGAATTGATCCATCACAATCATTTTGAACTCTTGATTGCCGTCATACTCAGTGCTCAAGCCACTGATAAATCCGTTAACAAGGTCACTCCCGAATTATTTGCACGATATCCTGAGCCTCATGATTTTTTGGAAGCAGGAGAGGAGACCGTGTTGGCTGGGATCAAAACCATTGGACTGGCCAAAACCAAGTCGGCCAATATCATCAAAACTTGTCAGATGCTGGTGGAAATCCATGGAGGCCATGTTCCGGAAACACGAGAAGAATTGGAAAAATTAGCTGGAGTTGGAAGAAAAACAGCCAATGTCATCCTGAACACGGCCTTTGGTGTCCCTGTTATTGCCGTAGACACCCATGTTTTTCGTGTTTCCAATCGAACAGGGCTTACAGAAGGAAAAAATCCTGTACAGGTCGAAAAACAGCTCATGGAGGCTATTCCTGAAAAGTGGAAAAAGGATGCGCATCATTTTCTCGTACTGCATGGACGCTATGTGTGCAAAGCCAAGGTTCCTCTCTGTGGACAATGTCCCATTGTTAAGGAATGTGAGTTTCCTGAGAAAGTAAAGGAAGGAGAAAAGAAGACAAAAAGATAAAATTCATTACTCAAAGTCAAAGAAACGGTAGTTGTCCCGCTTCTGATGCTTCGTAAATGAAAATTGGTCTTTTTCTTTGTATATTTTGTCAACCCATTGCAGGTAACGCTTGATGCGGGGAGCCTCTTCCTGTTTAATTTCTGAATTGTGCATTCGGAAGTATTTGACCATTGCTCCGATCTCTTCTTTTGCCGCAGACTCATTTTCCAAGTAAATGGATAAGGTCACCAAACGAAAGCAATAACGGAAAAAACTCTCTCCTGAGGCAGTAGGCAAGCTTTTACGATAGGTACTGTGGGCCAATCGAAGGAATTCTTTTTCTCTGTCCACGGATTTAATGAGTTTGGAAAGTAGGGCTGCTTTTAGAGCATACTCCCCGATCTTTGCCAGCTCATCTGTAAATTTTTGGGAATCAAACTTATAAAGGCACTCCGATGTACGCATTGCCAGGTTATACGACAAAATAGCGTTTTCCACAGAACGTCCCACAGAATACATGGATTTAGGAATAGTAATCCCTTTGTCCTTCATCTCCAGCAGGGCAGGCACTAACGAACTTTTCAGTGTCATATCTTCCAGCAATGGATTGGAAATATTGTTGCCGTACTTAAAACAAGTAACGGAGTTGCTGGCAAAAAATGTTTCTGGGCATACATTCACTTCTAACGCTGTGAAATTGCACTGCTCATTTCCTTCGGTGGGCGCAACATATTCAGGAATCAGAAAAAAACTAGGCTTCATGATTTGGCTGTTTGGCTTCAAAAAATAGCCTTGAAATTCGGGTTGCTCTTCTCCAACAAAGCTTTGGAGTTTAATGGAAACTAAAGATGAGTTCGTATCTTTTAAGGTAGCAGTATCCTGCGCCTGTTTGATGTTATCAAAATATTCCTGTGATTCAAAGCAGGCTTCCATATAAAACAGTCCATTCTCTGTTTTGAAGGGAATGGCAATCAATGTTCCTTCCGCAAAGTGTGCAATTGTGTGACCTTCTCCGGTTATACACTGGGGCGTCCCACTTTGAAAAACAAAGCCTGACTCGGACAACTCTCTTCTAGCAGACCCTGATATCATATTGACAAGTTCTCCCACAGCATCCTCAATATCGGCATTCAGTTCCGTGTAAGTCTCCCCCAGCATGGCATTGACAATGCCGACAATGCATTCTTCAGTAAAAGTAATACTGATACTGCCTTTGGTTCCTCCGGTTAAATCAATTACGGCTGAAATGATACCTTCTGCTGGTTGAGGCCCCCTCTTTGTAGGGCGACCCGGTTTTGCCTCTGTCGTTGCCATGGTTTTTAGAACTTCCATGGTTGCTGACAGAAAAGGGGTGATGTATTCAATCATAAACGAAACCTGATGCTGTCGAATCGGAGTGCATGCTTGATCATGATGATTATAAAAAAATATATGCTAATCTAGCATGAGTAGCAGTCAAACAGTCAATCTTTTTCAATTCAGTATTGCAAGAAAATTATGGATAATCCAGAAAGAGATGGTATGCTGAATATCATTTCTGCTAAATTGAGTCCATAAAAGCTCAGGACGCCACATATCAAAGCAATAAAGGAAACATGGTCCCCATCATTTTGGTTGTTGATGATGAAAAAGATATTCCAGATTTAATCAGTATCCAATTTTACAAAGAAATTGAAGCAGGAATTTTTAAATTTTTATTTGCATCCCATGGTGCCGAAGCATTGGAACTACTAAAAAAAACTCATATCGACATGGTCATTACGGACATTATCATGCCCAACATTGATGGTTTGAAACTCTTAGAGAGAATTTCCGATCTGTATCCCAAAGTCAAAACCGTGGTTGTGTCTGCATATGGAGACATTAAAAATATCCGAGTCGCCATGAATTGTGGAGCCTTTGATTTTTTAGTCAAGCCACTGCAAATGAGTGACTTGTTCATCACCATCAATAAAACTTTGGCTGCCATCCAAAAAGAAAAAGAAATAGAAGCCCAGTTGCTGCAATCCGCAAAATTAGCATCTCTTGGAGAATTGGCGACCAGTGTTGCTCATGAACTGAACCAGCCTTTGGGAGTGATTAGTCTGAATACAGAAATTACGGCTGAAGAAGTGGACAATGGGAACTATGGCAATGTGCCAGAAACGCTGGCTATGACTGTAAAACAAGTAAAAAAAGCTATTTCTATTATCAATCATTTAAGAAATTTTGGCAGGAAAACAAGCCGAGGTGAATATAAAAAAACTACGCTCAACCAAGTCATTGCTGATACACTTTTGCTTTTTGAACGACAATTCAAACTAGACAATGTGGAAGTGATTCAAAAATTGTCGATGGATTTACCAGAAGTGTTTTGCCATCCTATCCAACTGGAACAAGTTTTTACCAACTTACTGAACAATGCAAAAGACGCTCTTAAAGAATCTACTGAAAAAAAAATCTACATACGTACATTTCAACAGGACAGTACAAACATTGTTGAATTGGAAGATACGGGGGCTGGGATTCCTCAAAAGTATCTGAATTCCATTTTTACACCCTTTTTTACCACAAAAGACATGGGGAATGGAACGGGATTGGGGCTTTCCATCAGCTACGCTATTATTCAAGAGCACAAAGGACAAATTTCTGTTCAAAGTAAA
Organism: SAR324 cluster bacterium; assembly: GCA_015231885.1. GTDB lineage: Bacteria > SAR324 > SAR324 > SAR324 > NAC60-12. Next base: position 23,987 of record JADGAT010000019.1, on the reverse strand, counting down.
GTAGGAGATGGAACCTTGTTTCGTATCGAACTTCCAATTGCCACAGAACCATAAGCCTCCAAATCGTCTACTTCAGAGTCCTGTTCACAAAGCCTATGATGGACTCCATATTTTTTCTGTAGCCCATGGCATACTTTTCAATCCATTCGATGATGCGCTGTTCTTTTTCTTCGGAGGGGTAACGGCTGATATAATTTTGGATTTCATCACATTGCCGCCGCAAAAGCATATTCTCAATTTGCCTTTTCTCTTGCATTTTTTTCAACCAAACGATGATTGGAAAGGCGTTATGACTGATCAAAAAAAATCAGGTTTGGAATATTTACGTTTTCAGAGCTTGTTGGATTGCTTTATTTAGTTGTTCTTCTGTAATGGGCTTAGTCAGATATCCTCGGATTCCCAGTTTTTGAGCCTTGTCCTGACTGACCGTTTCACTGAACCCTGTGGCAAGGATAATTGGCATACGGGGACGGATGCGAAGAATTTCTTCAGCCAGATCAATACCTGTCATATTTTGCATCGTCTGATCTGTCAGTACCACATCAAAGCGATTTGGATTGGAACGAAATAATTTCAAAGCTTCGATACTATCGGTAGTTGCTGTTACAATATACCCCAAATCTTCCAGTATGTCTTGAACCGAATCAATAATGAGTTCTTCATCATCAATAAATAAAATGCTTTCTTTGCCAGCAGGTGTTATTTCATAGTCTTCGTCAGGACTGGACGTTTCTACCACAAGTGGAAGCAGTATTTCAAACGTGGTTCCCCTTCCTGGTTCACTCTTGACGGCAACTGCGCCATGATGACTTTTTACAATACCATGTACCATCGCAAGGCCCATTCCACTTCCCTCACCAGCAGGTTTTGTTGTAAAAAAAGGATCAAAAATCCGATCCTTGATATAGCTGGTCATCCCACAGCCCGTGTCTTTGACTGTTAATTTTAAGTACTCGCCTTCTATAATTTCATGGGAAAAAGCAGCCTCTATATCCAATGTACTATTTGCTAACTCAATCAGCAGTTTCCCTCCGGTTTCACGCATCGCGTAACCAGCATTAGAGCACAAATTGACGATGATCTGATGAATTTGAGTAGGATCGGCAAACAATGTCGTATTCTGTGCCTCCAATTTGTGATTGATCTCAATGGTCGTTGGTAGCGAGGCACGCATCAACTTCATGGATTCTTTGACCAGAGGTGTAATATCTACAGGTTGGAACTGCTGTTCATGTTGGCGGCTGAAAGTCAAAATTTGTTGAATTAAGTCTTTGGCTCGGCTGCTAGCATTAAAAATTTGCTCAAAATAGTGTTTATTTCGACTGTCCGCCGGCGTTTTCTTTTTGCCCATCGTTGCATAACTGCTGATAGCAAAAAGGATGTTATTAAAGTCATGAGCAATTCCGCCTGCCAATGTTCCAATGGCTTCCATCTTCTGGGAAGAACGTAATTTGTTTTCTAGTTGTACCTCATAGGTCACATCACGCTTGATTCCCACATAATTTGTTAAAGTGCCTTCCTTGTCATAAATGGGAACAATTGTCATGTCCTCTTCATACAATGTTCCATCTTTTCTTTTATTAACCAGATGCCCCTTCCAAATTTTTCCTTGGCTCAATTCAGCCCACATCTCTTGGTAAAAACCTTCTTCATGTTTTTCACTTTTCAGTATTCTGGGATTTTGGCCTATCGTTTCCTCATATGAATAGCCGGTCACTTTTTCAAAGGCCGCATTGACATACAGAATCACTCCCTCGGGGTCGGTGATAATCACTATTTCATCGAGCTGCTCGACTGCTGCTGCTAGCGCTCCAATCCGTTCTCTCTCGATGATCTCTTTTTGAATTTTCGGATTATTCACCTGTAGTTCGGGGGAATGCTGCTCCGCGACTTCTCCCAGGTGCTTGCGGTATTTCTCGAGTTCTGACTCCAGACGTTCACGTCTGGCAAGCTCTTCTTTCAACTCTTCATTTGCTTTTAACAACTCGCTGGCACGTCTTTTAATACGATCTTCCATTTCTTCATGAGCCACGCGCAATGACTCTTCGGTTCTTTCATTTTCTAATCGTTCATCAAGATCTGCCAAAGCAGCTCGCACCACAGGCATCAGCTGAGTCAGATTTTCTTTTAATACAAACCCTGAGGCCCCTTTTTTAAACTCCTTAAAGGCCTTTTGCTCCCCAATTGGTTCGGAAATGAAAATAAAAGGAACATGCGAATCCATACGGCGTACGATTTCCAACGGCGAGGCCTCATCAAACGAAGAAACAGAATACCCAGATAAAATAAGATCAAATGATTTTTTTTCTAACGTGGAAGATAAGCCTTCTGCTGTCTCAACATGCAGCATATTTCCTAAAACTTCTTCTGCCTTCAATATTTTTTGTACTTTTTCTATATCTGTAGATTGATCGTCCACATATAAAATATGCAGAGTTTTCTTTTCGGTCGATGTCATTATTTCTTCATATGATAAGAATGATCAGCTGAAGCAACCAAAAGTGCTCTACTGATTTAGGAGTAGTGTGGATTAGTCTGATACTGGTTTAGCGGTTGCGCCAGGTTTCAGTATTTCTGTGAGCTTCTCTTCAATTGCTTGATAAACTTCATCAGGAACCAAGTCTAATGTGGCCAGAATATCCAAAAAAGCCTCATTATCCCCGTCTGCCAAATCATCAATAATGTTGACTTTTTCAATCATCGAATAGGATTGTGATGGTTTTTGGATCCGATAAATTTTCATCAAACGGCTGATATCAAAATAATCAGTTCTATCATAATTATTCTGATCATTCGATCCATTTTCTTCATCATCTTCAAGGGCCTCTCGTGCCGTTTTTGCGTCGTTGGCGTCCATCATGTCTACAATAGTGGTGCCCAGCAACTTACCCGGTGTTCCTAGAAACCCCCCAGCAGAAATAAAATTTTTTAAAGATTTTGTAGAGCTCAAACCAAAATTTTTATTGGAAATGCCCAGAATTTGTACCAATTGGTCGATTTTAGACTTGGGAATACCGGCGCGCCCCGATTCAATTCTCGCAACTACCTGTACTGCAGAATTCCCTTGATAGCCTAAGGCCTCTCCTAATTTTCGACGAGAATACCCTTTTTCGAGTCGAAATCGCTCTACTATTTCACCTACTTCTTTACGAAATACATCTTTTTGCTCTTTTCTCATTTTGTAAACTCAATTTAAATTTATTCAAGATACGTCTCACTATTCTCCAAATTTTTTAAAATAAGTCTGATATGGAAGTTTCATACAGGATCAGAGCAATTAGTAAACAAATTTGAAACACATATTGTATAACATAGATCCTTTAACTACTCAATAGCCACCCTGTAAAAAGCTAAAATATATGTTGACTTTTATTTAATTTTTATTTAATTTGAATTTAAAAAAATACTGGAATTTTCGGAAACAGCGCATTTAAAAAGGGGAATGATGGCAAATTTATTGGAATTCATTATTGATTTTAATAAGAAAACGGTGGAACAGAATTTCAGTTTCTTGAATGAGACTTCGAAGCAAACAGGAAGAATGATGGAATCATTTTTTGATTATGCACCACAAATTCCTGAAGACAGTAAAAAAGTACTTCGTAATTTTTATCGCAATAGTAATGACGGTCTGGATAGTATAAAAAAGACGGTAGAAGCCACATTGAGTGTTGACATCAGTACCACAGATACCTCCGTTCAAATGCTGAAAGTATTTGAAGAAAGTATTCAGGATGCTTTTGTCCTTGCCTCGAAAATACAAGAACAAAATCAAGAGTTCGTTTCTCATGTAACCAGCGATTTACCCAGAGAAGGGAAGCAGATCGTAGAATTTATCAGCGAATCACTCAATAACAACATCGAAGCATTCAAAGACGTCATTAATAAAAACTTTGCGCTTGCAAACAAAATCATCGAAGAAAACCAAAAATAAAGTAGCATTCAGAAAATCATTTCAACATCCGTTTCTCCTCTCAGAATCTCTCTTGGAGACTCTCTTCAAGAGAGATTCGCTCTAGTCGAATCCTCCATTGTCACTCCCCCTTCGATAGCAATATCCCTGTCTTTGTGGGAGTGGCAGTTTTTTCCTGTCTCCAGTCAGAGAGATTGTTTAGTTGTCATTGACAATAGTAGAATCTTAGGTACTATAGAAACTAAAATAAAGCTCACAACCAATCTTTATTTCTATTTTTCACTCCAGCCTATCGAAAAACCCTCCAAATCTGACCACGATTGATAAAGCAGACGCACTGTTTTTTAATGAAAATGAACAAACTATGAAAACATATATAGTTACAGGTGCAGCCGGATTTATTGGATTTCATACAGCACTCCGGCTTTTAGAAGCGGGACAAAGAGTTATCGGAATCGATAATTTAAACGAGTATTATGATGTCCAATTGAAAAAAAACCGCATTGCCCTTTTAGAAAGTCACGGCCAGTTCACTGGGTATCCCTATGATTTAGCCGACTTAGAAAAAATCAAAGAAATCTTTCAGCAGCACCCCATCGATACGGTGTGTCATCTTGCGGCCCAGGCGGGTGTACGTTATTCTATACAAAACCCTTTTGCTTACCAGAAAAGCAACCTGGAAGCGTTTCTCAATATTTTAGAGCTTTCCCGCCAGTACCAGGTATCCAATTTTGTTTATGCGTCTTCTTCCTCGGTGTACGGAAAAAATAAAAAGTTGCCTTTCAGCGTTAAAGACCGTGTTGATCATCCGATATCCCTGTATGCGGCAACCAAAAAATCCAATGAGCTCATTGCCCACTCTTACAGCCACCTTTACGACCTTCCAACCACGGGGTTGCGTTTTTTTACCGTCTATGGCCCCTGGGGTCGCCCGGATATGGCCTTGTTTCTATTCACCAAGGCTATCTTGAATGGAGACCCCATTGATGTTTATAACCATGGGAACATGAAACGTGATTTCACATACATTGATGACATTGTCAGTGGTGTTGTCATGTGTCTCGATCACCCACAACCTTATGAAATATTAAATATTGGCAATCATCGTTCCGAAGATTTAGAGTACTTTATTGAGATCATTGAAAACTGTATTGGCAAAAAGGCCAAACGCAATTATCTCCCACTCCAGGCAGGCGATGTGATGGAAACGTATGCCGACATAGACCGGATCAGGGATCTCTATGGTTATGAACCGGCAACCACTATTGAAGAAGGCATTCCCCGGTTTGTGCAATGGTATCGGGAATACTATAAGGTGTAGCAGCAAATCCTCATGGAAACAAAAAGTCCCATACAGAGCTACTTTCAGGAAAGCCATAACGCTTATTATTCCATCGTTGCGGCATTACCTCTGTTGATTTCTTATGAAATCCTCCTGATGATTACCAGGAATCCCTACTGGCAGGTGCGCAACGCTGCTGATGTGTGGCTTCGAGAAGTGTTGTTCCTGTTTGATTTGACTTCTCAGCAGGCCACCTTTGCCATGATCGCTATCTTGTTCATCCTGATCCCATTTGTACATCCCAAATACAGTCCGCTGAAGTGGAGATACTTTGGTTACATTATTTTAGAATCTACCATTTACAGTCTATTTTTTGGAGCTATTATCCATTCAATCCTGCATGCTGTGTTTTTGGCGTCACCCGTGCAGGATACATTTTTACAAAACGTGGCTCTTTCGCTGGGAGCAGGATTGTATGAGGAGTTTTTCTTTCGTGTGCTGTTGCTGAATGTTTTATTTTGGGGGTTAAAATTCTTTTTAAAAAACACCACCATTACAGGCCTGATTTCCATATTTCTGGCAGCATTCTTATTCTCATTGAGCCATTATGTGGGCGCTCTTTCAGACCATTTTGATTTCTACAGTTTCCTTTTTCGTATGACCGCAGGCCTGGTGTTCACGGTAATTTATTTTCTAAGAGGATTTGCCGTTGCAGCTTACACACATGCATTGTATGATATCTGGGTCTTTCTATGAAAATCTTATCCCCGTAAAACGCTATGGAAAACCAAAAAATTGATTCTGTTCCTTTATTAGATCTAAAAGCACAATTGTCTGATTTGCGAGACGAGATTGTTCAAGCGGTCACAGAAGTGGTTGATTCGACTCAATACATCATGGGGCCCAAAGTGCTCTCACTGGAAAAGGCCATTGCCGATTATTCAGGAGTGACTCATGCCATTGGAGTTTCTTCAGGAACCGATGCTCTGCTGTTATCACTGATGGCGCTTGATGTTCAGCCTGGTGACTGTGTGATTACTACGGATTTCTCTTTTTTTGCGACTGCCGGTGTGATTGCGCGATTGAACGCCAGGCCTGTTTTTGTGGACATTGATCCGGTGACCTTCAATTTAGACCCGGAGCAGTTGGAAAAGGTACTCAACACCATGTCGAGTGAAGAGAAAAAGAGAGTGAAAGCCATCATTGTTGTGCATTTGTACGGCCAGTGTGCCGACATGTCTTCTATCGTGTCCATCGCAGAACGTTACCAGATCCCTGTTATCGAGGATGCCGCACAAGCCATTGGAGCAGAATACATGATGGGAGCAGAAAAAAAGAGAACAGGCAATCTTGGCACTATGGGCTGCTTTTCCTTTTTTCCCAGTAAAAACCTGGGAGGAATTGGTGATGCCGGTATGGTCGTTACCAATGATGCTCAACTGGCCGATCAGCTGCGGCTCAAGCGTGTTCATGGAGCAAAATCAGAATATTGTCATGAAGTGATCGGAGGTAATTTTCGTATTGATCCGATTCAGGCTGCTGTGCTGGAAGTGAAGCTCCCTCATCTCGATAGCTGGCATCATGGCAGACAGCAGAATGCCGAACTTTATACAGCCTTGTTTGAACAGAAAGGATTGTCGCAAATCATTCCTCCCCAACCTGTTTACCAAGACCAGGGACTCTCTAATTATCACATCTACAATCAATACATGATTCGGGCACCCAGACGGGATGAACTGCAGAAATTCCTCACACAAAATCAGGTTGCGGCACGGGTTTATTATCCTATCGCCTTTCATCGTCTGGAATGCTTTCAATCCCTGGGCTATGCTGCCGATGCGTTTCCAGAATCAGAGAAAGCCTCCAATGAGGTCTTGGCTCTGCCTATTTATCCAGAATTGACGGATGCCATGCAGGAGTATGTGGTTGAAAAAATTGCGGAGTTTTATCAGTAGAAAGTTGGCGATCCTTGGCGTAGCCGGAGAATCAATACTTCTCCACGCGTATTAAAACGTATTGGAATTCCAGAAGTACCAACACCCGAACTGGTAAATCCCTGCATGTGCTGGTATTTCCATGCTCCTCGATAATATTGACTCCCGTTTTTCAAACCTCCATTGACAATAGCTTTTCCTCCGGGTAAACAAATTTGTCCGGCATGCGTGTGACCGCAGAGGTACAAATCCACCCCCATTTGAGCAGCAATATCATATAACTCGGGAGAATGAACCAGGGCAATGGTGCAATCTTCGTGTGCCTTTTCCAATGCATGCAACGCTTGGTCGGTATAATACATACTAACATCGTCTGTACCAATAACCTGAAGACGCTCATTGAATTTGTGAATCCAGCAATTTTCGTTGATCAACATCCGAATCCCTATTTCCTCCATCGGATTGACCATATGGCAATCGTCATGATTTCCTAAAACACCAAGAAAACCATGGTGGCTGTGAATTCCATCAATCAGTGTTTTTAAACTATGGAGGGTTGGAGCAATGGAGCCATGAAGCGCAGAACGATAATCCCCTGTCAAAACACACAAATCAACACGTCGATTGTCAATCACACTTAAAATTCTGTTGGTCAAATCAGGAATTCCCTCTAAATGAAGATCAGAAAGGTGGAGAATAGAAAAGTCCTGGAATGCCTGCGGCAGATTGGGAAGATAAATGGGGATTTCTCGCAGAACAATATTTTTAGCATTTTGTACGCCTTTTTCGTAAAAATCGGTGAGGCGCAGCATCCGCTGGAAAGTGTTGACCATAAAAGAAAAGCAGTACCAATGGTAGCGACTTTTTTTGCCATTTCGTTTTGAAATCATTTGTTGATTTTCCATCCACAAACGATTGGCAGCCCAAGATTGTCTGGAATTTATTTTTTCTACAGGAAATGGGAAACTAGAATATGATGATAATTTTTGATTGATGGTGTTCTTGATTTGTGGTGAGAGTGATTTCATATGGTTGCTTCTCCCCTGTTTTCTATCAATTTTCTGACTTGCAGCAATGCCTCCCAGGGCAATGTCGCACATTGGATTCTGGAAGGGTATTTTCGGATTCCTTCAAATGCTTGTAAGTTGTCGTTATAAGTCGCTTTTGCATCATTGTGCATGCCTTCAGGATCCATGATTTCTTTAAAATACCTCAAAAGTTCCTCAATTTCCTCTAAATTCTGCTGTACGGTCAATTCAGTCATCATGGAAGCAGAAGCAATGCATAGGGCACAACCCATTCCTGTGAAGCGGATCTCCTCCACTTGAAAGCCATGCATTTTCAAGTCCAGATGAATCCGATCCCCACAGATTGGATTATCTTTTTCCAGTTCATGTGTTGGAGACTCTAATGTCCCATAATTTTTTGGGTTTTTATGATGATCAAGGATTATTTTTTGATACAATTGCTGGATTTCATTCATTTCTGTGCGGCGATCGCTTCTTCTTCTGTGTCGTAAATCTTGACAATAAGATCCAGTTTGGTCGCCTTGAATGTTTGCTGCACTTCATCATCCAAATGGCAAAATCCAAAACCTTTCTCCAGTTTTTGTACTCTTTTGTAAAACGTCATGAGTAAGCCCACTCCTGGAGATGACAGATAGGTCATTTTTTTCAAATTGACGATAAAAGCTTCCACATTTGGGATTTCCAGTAACTGGCGAATGTGTGTTTCCAGTTTATCGATCTGCTGTCTAAGAATCTCTCCCTCAATTCTCATGATGCAAACATTGTCTTTGATGTGGTGGTTAAATTTCATTTTTACCTTTGCTCGACAGGTTGAAATAATACTTCAACTTCGGATTGTCTGCTGCAGTTCCTGATCCCGGAAGATTCTTAAAACACTCCTGTTTATTTTACTGTGTGCGTCTTCTGTACCATTGTAACATATAATTTTTTTTTTACAGTTTTTTTGCTATATTTGGGCTGCTAGAAATCAAGACAGATAAAACCTTTGTCCATTATGAGCATTTTGTAAATAGAAAAAGATGTGTGAATAAAAAATATCTTGAAATCAACAAAAAGGACATGATGCGATGAAATACATTTGGAATGATTTGGTCAAATGGTCTGTGATGCAGAAAACATTTGTCATGGCAAGGGTTGTGGAAACCTGGAAATCCGCTCCAAGAAAACCAGGGTCTGTGATGCTTATTGACAAAGAAATGCATGTCGTTGGTTCAGTCAGCGGTGGTTGTATCGAAGGTGCCGTCATTCAAGAAGCACAAGGGGTTATGGAGACCGGCAGACCTTCCCATGTCCATTACGGTATCGAAGATGAAACCGCATGGTCTGTTGGATTGTCCTGTGGAGGAGAAGTTCAGGTGTTGATTGAAAAACACTGGTCTGTTTCTGATGATCCTGTTGCAGAGAGGGTATGGAACCAGATGCAGGAGTGTGTGAATGAAAACAAATCGATTGTGTTGTTGACACAAGTGAGTCCTACCCCTTTAGCGCCTATGATGGTTGATGAAAGAGGTAATACGGAAGAAGCCTGGCCGACTTTTGATGAGGAACTCAAGCGGCTCAGTCTTGAAATTTTGAAAGCAGGGAAAAGTCAAATACAGAAATGGCAGCAGTATAAGATTTTTTTTCATGTAATGCCTGCCATCGATCAGATGCTCATCATTGGCGCAGGACACATCAGCATTGCCCTGATTCAATTAGCACACCAAATGGAGTTTGAAACCATTGTCATGGATCCCAGGAGCATTTTTACGAACCGGCGTCGCTTTGACGTTTCACCAACCCGACTCATCACGGAATGGCCCCATGAGATTTTAAAAGACTGGCCGCTGCACAAAAATCTCTACGTTGTCTTTTTGACCCATGATCCCAAAATAGATGACCCGGCTCTGCATCTTGTTTTAAAAGAACCCGTTGCTTATATAGGAGCACTTGGCAGCCACAGAACTCATGCCAAACGCTGCCAACGACTGAAGGAAAACGGATTCAGCGAAGAAGATATCAAGAAAATTCATGCTCCAGTAGGGGTGGATATTGGAGCAGAAACTCCGAGCGAAATCGCTTTGAGTATCTTGGCTGAAATCATTCAGGTTAAACGGAAAGCCCGATAACTCCTCTTGATCAATTGGCCATCTTTGGCAGGGTGATGATAAATTCCGTATATTTACCTTCTTCGGTCTCTATCTTAATTTTTCCTCCATGCTCTCGGGAAATGATCTCATGACTGATTGAGAGTCCTAATCCGGTCCCTCCTCCTGGGGAATTTGTAGTATAAAAAGGTAAAAAGGCTTGGGAAACCACTTCTTCCGGCATTCCGATTCCATTGTCTTTGATGCGAATCTCTATCTGGCCTTTGATACTTTTTGTCACAATAGATAATTTGGGGATGAAGCCAATTCCCTGTACCTGTTGCTTTTTGTGCAGTGCATCAAACGCATTGTTGAAAATATTTAGAAAAACATGTCCTAACTTATGGGGATTCGTCTCAATGAATCCAACGCCAGCATCAAAATGGCTATCAATGTCAGCATCAAAAGAAAAATACTGTGCTCTCATGCCATGATACGAAAGATAGGCGTATTCATGCAGCAGATAGTTCAGGTCCGTAGGTTTCAGTTCCCTTTTTTCTGGTGCCGAGTGCAGGAGCATTTTCTCAATAATATGATCTATCCGCTTTCCATGTTCTCGGATGACCTGTGTGGAATGCTTTAAATGGGAAAAATTTTCTGTAAGGCACTCCTGACTTGCTGAATCAATACGATGGTTTTGCTGATCAATCGTCTGCTCGCATTCCTCGATAAACTCTCCGCAAAGTTCCGCATAGTTGTTAATGAAGTTCAGAGGGTTTTTGATTTCGTGAGCAATTCCTGCTGCAATGGTTCCCAAGGAGATCAATACGGATAGTTTCTTCTCGTTTTCTGAGTGAAACAGGCGTTGTTTCAACTCCTGAACTTCTTTGAGTAATTGTTGCCGGGTTTTGTCTTCGTCGTTCATCATATTTGTATAATATAAAATCATCGTTACTATTTTTTCCTGGATTCACAGAGAGTTCGTCAAAACGAATTGTTTATCTGCGCGGCGGCATAGGTTCAATAAGGCGGTCAAGGGGATCAGCAGATACGCCAATCCCCTTGTTGGTGGGAGTTTTGCAGGCAGCTTTCTCTGCAATGGCATCGTAGTATCAATGTTGGGGACTTCATTTAGAAACGCAAGTCTCCCAAAGCTTCATAAACCCCCCATTTTTCCGCGCCAATTACGGTGATGCTCGAAACTTTCTGTTCAGAAAATCGTGTAACTTTTCCTCCTCTTGCGAAGAAAAACTTCATAGCCTCTTCGATTTCTCCATGGCTCATTTCCATTTTTGATCTAGCGTGCTTCATTGGAACTCCTTCTAAATCAATTAAATTTTGACGCTTGTCATTTGCAATAACACCATTTAATACCTTATCCTTTTTAACTGCGAAAACTATGCCATCTAAAAATATACAGCAAAAACAAATACTTACAAAGAATAGTGTCCGGTAAAATAAAAATTGACCGTAAAAGATGAACGAAAGTGAACGAAATAGAGAAAAACGGAAGAAAAGATGAACGAAAGTGAACGAAATAGAGAAAAACGGAAGAAAAGATGAACGAAAGTGAACGAAATTATTCAATACATCCTAATGCTTTTAATGCTTCGGTTTCTTTTTCATAGACAGGAAGGATTCTGTCCAGGAGGGTTACTTTGAAGGCCTTTGCGACCAGACCGGTCAGTCGGCATACAGCAAAACCTATTTGTTCTTTCTGAGCTGTTTTAAAAAAAGAAACAATGATACCAATCCCGGAAGAGTCTAGTTCAACAGCTTTTCCCAAGTTGATCAAAATTCCCCGAGGTTTTTTAGTTTGCAGTAAATCAAAAATGTAATTGCCTAATTCTTCCGTATTTTCCTGCAACACTTTTTCTCCAATAGAGACAATACAGATATTATTTTTTGTGCGATGTGACAACTTCATGCGTCTCCTTTTATGAGTTAATCATTGATATGAGGAAGGGGGCTTTCATTTTTCTCAACATGTGTCATAGCTGCGATCATGATATTCTATTGGCATTGAGTACCAGCACCAGTTCGTTACCAAAAAGGACAGTACCGACGTAAAGAGACAAATGGCGGTACTGCTTGGGTAACGGTAGAATAGGCAATGTCGCATGATAGAGGATGTCATTGATGACAATGCCTGCCTTTTTTTCTTGTTCCAGTTTCAGGATCAGGATGCTTTTGTCTCGTTTTTCATCAATGAGGGCATCTTCATCAAACACACTTTGCGGATTGACCAATGGGATGGCGGTTTCTTGATGCTGAAAAACAGATGTTTGATTCAGCAGAGAAATTTTTTTGGAATCATGCTCACGAAAAGTATCCACGCTGGCCTCCGGGATAGCAATACGAAAGTCTCCTACGGTTACTAAAAAACAAGGAAGGGAGACGTTATTTTTAGGAAACGTAAAGTTCCATGAGGAACCTTGGCCTTCATCTGATAAAATACGGCATGAACCATTGAAGCGCCGCATGGCTTCCTGCACCGCATTCATACCAACTCCTCTTCCAGCATTGTCATCGAGGCTATCGGCAGTTGAAACTCCCTGCACAAAAACCAGATTCAAAATGTCTTGCTGAGACATACTTTTTAACTGTTCTGGAGTGATTATTTGATTTTCCAATGCTTTTTCCTCAATCTTTGCCATGTTGATGCCGCGACCGTCATCAGAAATGCTAACAAAGATATGCAGTGCGTCTTCTTCTATTTCTACCGTCACTGCTCCGGTTCGGCTCTTTCCATGCTCTTCACGTTCTTCAGGAGTCTCCAACCCATGAATAGCGGCATTTTTTAAGCTATGATTAAAGATTTCATGCATGGAGTTCCAAAACTCCCGGTCTGCCCGGACATGGTGGTCTTTGAAAACAAAATCAGCCTCTTTGCTGTATTGTTCTGCCAGACTGGGGACCAATCGTTCATAACGGGACAAGTCCACTGGAATTTTTTTGATTTGCTGGTGAGTGTCTAAAAACTCATTATACAGGGTTGCAGCCTGAATCAAGTCTTCCTGAGAAAGAGATGCCGAAAGCGTATAATACAAATTTTGCACCTGTTGTGATAAATCTTCATATCCTTGCAAAGAGACTGAAAGGTAGTCTTCTTTTCTGGGTTTTCGAACTTCTCCCTTGTCCACACTCCGCCCTGTAATCAACCCGACCAGTTGATTTTGTTGATTGGCGACGTATTCTTCGGCTTGTTTCAAAGCATAGTCTATTTTTTCCAACCAGTCCTCTACTGAAAACTCAGATTCTGGTTCTTTCTCATACTGCTCCAGCATCTCCTGAACTTTGAAGATGAATTGCTTCAGCAAACGCCCAATGCTGGTGGTCCAGACCAGCCTGTATTCTGCCAAAGGGCGTGTGAGTTCTTCCATACGATGGCACAACTGCTTGGATGCAGGCATCAGGAAACCAGAGCTTCCCTTCAAACCATGGATTTTATTACCGAGCAGACGCAGATTTTCTCCATATTGATAGAGGTCTTTGCCTTGAAGAAATTTACCGTATTCTTCCAAATTAAAAACCCGTTCTTCTTCAAATGTATAAACGGCCATGGATTTGATAATGTTTAATATTTCTCCTGACAGGTTCTGACTGTCTGTCAAGATTTCCCGCTGCATTTCAGGATCAATCACCACCGCATTTTTTAATGCTTCACTCTGTTGTTCCACCTTTTCACTGATCATGGCCAACTGATCCTCTGTCCCCACGGGTATCAATTGACCTTCCAGCAGTTCCAACTCCTCCTTAAATTGAAACTGTACCGTAAAATTACGCTCTACTGATGCATTGTCGAGCAATTTGACCTCGACAGGAAAGGGAACGTCTTCTTTTTGGTCAAACGAAAAAGAAAAAAGGTTTTCGACAGAAGGATCTATTAAATATTGGGTAAAGTTGGAGGCCCCTTCCTCTTGTGAATCTGCTGGGAAGTATTTTTTTGCGGAGTCATCAACAAAAACCAGCTTCATCTGACCATCCACCCGAATAGTCATTTTCTGAGTAATCTTTCCTATTTCTTGAGCAGCCTGCGTCGAAGACAATATCTCTCTGGCAATGCCTGCCATTCCTTTCGGATGGCCATTCAGATCAACAACCTGATTTGCTGAAATTTGCATGGACACCGGAGTGCCATCCCGGGTCATGAACCTCAAAGTCAATCCTCTGATTTGAGGACTCAGCTCCTTGTGCCCTGAATGCATTTTAAAATGAAACTGCCCTACATCTTCTTCCGATAAAAAATCAGACATCGGTTTTCTCAGCAAGTCCTCCTTCGTATAGCCTAAAAACTTTTCCACATTATCACTAACATAGGTAAAGAGAAGCTTCGTGTCACATTCCCAGATCAAATCAGGGATATTGTGCAGCAACGAGGTCATACGATGATTCAGTTCTTTAATTTCCACATGTGCCTGGAGCAATTCCAACGAACGCTGCACCAGTCCTCTGAGTTCTACCGGGTTGAATGGCTTTTTCATAAAAGATTGAACACCCAGCTCATAACAGCGTTCTATCTTTTCATCGTTGCTCCCTCCGGTTAAAACAATCACCACATGCGATGTCAAAAGCTGGGGATCCAACTGCTCAAGGAATTCAATGCCGTTCATGTTCGGCATTTCTAAATCCAGGATCGTTACAGGAGGATAATGAGCTTTGAAAAGCTCTAATCCAAGTTTTCCGTCTTCTGCTTCCAAAATATCATATCCTGCCTTCTTTAAATTTTCGGTCAGAACCATTCTGATAAGTTTGTCATCGTCAATAACCAATATTTGATTCACTGGGACCTCATGTGGTGGTTACAAAGGAACACTGTTTTATTAAATCTAAAGCAATTCATTGTTTATATCAATAAATTTTATTGACGTCCGCTTGCCGTTTTTACAACATAACCGGTTTTGCTTAATTTATTTCATTTCAAATGTTCTGAATCAATCATGAGATTTCTTCAATTTTTTTTTTGCCTCACTTGCGTCTTTGTCGTCTTTGGTATATTTTGGTAGAATTCAAGCAATTGAATACAATACATCATCAAAAAATCATAAGAGTAAGGAAAATAATGGAGTTGAGCCATCGTGTTGAAAATGACATTCACATTATGTCGATTGAGGGAGAAATGGTATGGAACAAGATACAGGGAATCAATCTGGACACAAGTAAACTTCTGGAGGATGGCGGTCTAAAAGCACTGTTGGTTAATTTAGAAAAAGTGACCAAAATTGACTCGTTTGGCACCACAATGCTCATCACATTTTTTAAGGCTTCTAATGAAAAAAAAATCCCTTTTGCCTTGTGTCATTTGAGTAAAAATGTGCACGATGTTCTTCAGTTGGCACAACTTCACAAATTATTATCCATTTACGAAAAAGAACAAGAAGCTCTTGCGTCCTTTCAAATGGCCTGACTGACTTTTCCTGCAATCGGTCTCTATTGAACAAGACATTCTCAGTTGTCAAATCTCCACTCGGAGAACGATTTTTCCAATATGCTGATTGGACTCCATGTGTTGATGGGCGGCTTTGACTTCTCCCCATGGCATGATTTGATCAATCACGGGTTTGAAGTCTCCTGTTTCAAACTTTGGCAAGCAAACGGAAGTAAATTCTTGGGAAAGTTTTCTTTTGTATGCCAGACTTCGATTGCGCAAAGTAGTCCCGGTCAAGGTCAATCTTTTTTGCAACAGTTTGCCAATAGGGAAGTTCTCGACCTTGTGCCCTCCCATCAGCGCCAGCATAACCATGTGGCCATCGAGCGCAAGACAGTTTAAATTCTGTTTCATATAGGCGGCTCCAATAAAATCAATAAGCACATCCACTCCTTTTCCTGCAGTGGCTTCAAGCACCTTTGCGGCAAAATCGGATTCTCTATAATTGATCGGGATATCCGCGCCAAGGTTTTGGCAGGCACTGCTTTTTTTCTCTGTACTGATCGTCACAAAAACACGGGCCTGTTTCCATTTGGCAATTTGTATGGCTGCGGTACCTACCCCACTGGCACCGGCATGAATCAGGACATCTTGCTTTTCTTCCAGCTGCCCAATCCAGATCAAGGATTGGTATGCAGTCAAAAACACCTCCGCAATCCCGGCCGCTTCTTCATAACTCAAATTTTCTGGGATGGGCATGGCCACTTGTTCGTCAACCACCACATATTCGGCACATCCTCCTCCTGCCAGCAAGGCAAAGACTCGGTCCCCCTTTTTCCAATTTTTTACTTTTGCACCAACTTCAGCGACTTCTCCAGCCATCTCCAATCCAATGATGTTGCTTTCCCCAGGTGGTGGCGGGTACATTCCTTTACGCTGCAGAACATCAGCACGATTGACGGCAGTTGCTTTGACTTTGACCCGAATCTCCTCTTCTCCCAGTTCAGGAACAGGAGCTTCTCCAATATACAATTCTTCCGGCCCCCCGGGTTGGTGTACCAATATTGCTTTCATATTTCCTTTCTGATTGTATCATCCCGAATAAGTTCTATAATATACCATAGTTTGCTAAAAAGCTCGCTAGTGCATCTTCTTCTGTATCATAAATCTCTATTATTTTATGCAGGCCATTTGTCTCAAAAACATCCCTTGCGTCTTCACTCAGGTTGCAAAGTTTCATCAGTTTTTCATACCTTTTGAGGTACTTGTAAATGAGAATGATTCCTCCAACCCCAGGAGAATTAATATAATCAACATTCTCTAAATTGATCAAAACCCCTTGTACTTTCGAATCATCCAGGAGGGGGTAGATCGAAGATAGAAAATCTCCTACTTCATATTTGGTCAGTTGGCTTTCCAAAGATATGATACAGATATTATTGACAATACGAGGAGTCAGTTCCATAAACCCTGTGCAATCGGGGTGAATGATTTCATGCTTCATTCCTTATATTGAATCCCTAATAGTGTTAGATCATCCCTGCATGGAATTTCACCAGCAAATTGACGGACATGGTCCAACAAACGTTCTGTCATTTGATCAATGGCCAAGTCCCTGTTTGCTTCTAAAAACTCACACAAACGATCTTCTCCAAATTCTTCTCCTGCTTCATTTTTCCATTCCAAAATACCATCCGTATACAGCAGAATTTTGTTTCCGGGTTGCAACTGGAATTTTTTTTCCACATAGGGAACTTTTTCTTCTGCGAGCATTCCCAGGGGTTGTCCTCTTTTCACTAACTGGCCCACTTCCTTATTTGCAGAAATCATAAAGCTGACCGGATGTCCGGCATTACAAATGCTCATGGTTCCTTGAGGTGTGATACGCAAGTAAACGCCTGTGACAAATTTATCCTGGGGAATGCGTGAAGCCAGTAACAAATTCAGCTGACTCATGATATAATTGGTTGAAGCATCGGCAGGAAGGCTCACCAAGCCCATTTGAACCATCATAGTAATGAAGGCAGCTGCAATATCATGGCCTGTGGCATCGCCAAGAAAAAAATTGATAGCACCATCCTGATTTTTTGCAATATCATAGGTATCGCCTGACACATTTCCGAAAGGCAAATAAGAAACAGTAATTTGCAAAAAGGACTGATCGGGCAGTGAAGGCAAGGCAGACCGTTGGGCTATCTCAGCCAGGCGGAGGTCATTTTTCATTTTAGCATTTTGTTTTCGAACGGTTTGTATGTGGGCCTGAGTATCTAGTGCTGATCGAATCCTTGCTCTCAATGTCAGTTCATGGATGGGTTTGTTAATAAAGTCAACAACACCACTTTCAAAACAATCGGCAAGCACTTGCTCCTGTGTTTCTCCTGTGAGCATAATCACGGGAATTTCGCGATAGGACGATTGGTCACCTTTCAACTGCTTTACCAAAGTGAGCCCATCGATTCCAGGCATGTGCAAGTCCATCAAAATCAAATCAAATGATTCTACTTCCAGACGCTGAAACAGGTACTCAGCCCTGGACAGCGCTCCTGTTTCATACCCAAAATCACTCAATAATGCTTTCATGTACTGAATAATTTGCGGTTCGTCATCCACAATAAGTATTTTACTTTTTAATGTTTCTTCCATTAGACACTCTTCAATTGCTGGATGGCCTTGGGTAAATTATCATCAAGAATGGAAGGAACCGTCACAAATTCCAATCCTGTGTTCCAGATAGTTTTTTTTGTCTCCAGGACCATTTCTCGTTTCCACATCACACAGCATACTACAGAATAATGATCTTGTTCAAAAAATGGAGCCAAATCTGTCCCTTTGAAGGAAATCTGTGCAATCACAATTTCTTTGGTCATTAAAGGCGATTCCAGGCAAATTCGCATGCCTCCTTGCGAAATATCCTTTGCCTCGCCGTATATCCCTTGCACGCTGCTGCTAATGAGGATAGCAATTTCTGTTTCGAACAGGTATCTCCTGGAGCGTCTCCGTAAACTTTGATTAATCAGCATCTCTGTGCTGGCAACCACTCCGGTCCAGAAGGGAGATTGTACAGGAGGAAATTTAACAAAATAGCGGCAGCGCTTGAGGTACTCTATATTGATGATATCATGTGGGAAAAGTTGAAAACATTCTTCAAAGACGGCCAGGGCTTCTGCAAAAAATTGACTTTTGTAAAGCACAATTCCCTGAAGCATCAGTCCTTTGGTTTTTAACTTCAATTCTTTCAGACGTGTCGGGTCGCTATCAAACACCTCATAAACGATCACTCTTTCAGACCGTCCACGTACCTGAATCGTATCAATTTCTCGTATCAAATACTGATTGGGATCAATGGCGGCATGAGTATTGTGTGAAATCAAAATCGGTGTATTGTAGATTTTGGTCAGCGCTTCCAGGCGAGATGCCAGATTAACGGCATCACCAACCACTGTCGAACTCATTCGGTTTTCAGAACCCAATGCCCCGAAGACGACCCTGCCTGTATTGATTCCAATGCCAATATTAATGGGAGGTAGATTTTTTTGTTCGGAAACATCATTGTATGCCCGCATTTCCGCCCGCATTTCGATAGCGGACCGGACGGCATGATCGGCCGATTGCTCTTGATCGTAGAGCGCCATGACTGCATCTCCAATGAATTTATCCACAAAACCTTGATGCTTGGAAATGATCGGTTCAACCAGCGAATAGAAGGTATTGAGAAATTGGAAACTTTCTTTTGATGTCATTTGCTCAGCAATTTCAGTATAAGAGCGAATATCAGAAAATAGAATGGTCAATTGCTCTTCTTCAAATTCCTGGGCATCAATTGTTTTTTGGAGCAAGATGCGATGCAGAAACTGCTTGGGGACAAATAACTGGAAAGTATTGTTCAAACGCTCCAACTCGGAACAGGTGATTTGCATCTGCAAGTTGGCATTTTCTAATTCATCTGTCCGCTCGGATACGCGAAGCTCCAGATCATCGGTTCGCTTCTTTGCCTGAAATATTGTCCTCAGCCTGGCTTTCAGCACCAAACGGCTTACTGGCTTTTTGATAAAATCAGAAGCTCCATTTTCAAAACATTGTGCCAATATTTCGTCATTGGGGTCCCCCGTGAGCATGACAACAGGGATGTCGGCATAGTCTGGCTGCTGTTTCAATTCTTTCAGCAGGGTGATGCCGTCAACTTTCGGCATATTCACATCCATCAAAATCAAATCAAACATTTCGACGTCGAGCCTGTCAAAAAGGAATTCAGGCATCGATAAAATGCCTGAAGAATATCCCAATTCGTTCAGTATTTCCTTGAGCTGCTGTAAATTTTGAGGATTGTCATCAATGACCAGAACCTTAACCATTCAATGCCCTTTGTACTAATGCTACAAACTGTTTCTCATTGCCATCATAAACGGCATGATTGATTTCTTTGAGAAGTGCAGGAAAGTCGGAGTTAAACCCGTTGGTCAATTGCAGCATCTCTTCTGTTTGCTCTAAAATATCATCCAAACAAAAGATAGGAATGGTGGAAAGTGTCTTCAATTTTTCCTGAAGCTGCTGTTTCACTGAATCGGGCAATGCAGGATTCAATGAAAGGTTTTTAGCGGGAGAGGAAAGCTCGAAACGCAAGTATTTTTTCAGAATAGGAAAAAGTTGATTGAAGTCAATGGGTTTGGTGACATAATCATTGATTCCAGCTTTATAAGCAGCCTCCTGTTGTTCTGTAAAGGCATCTGCCGACAAGGCGACTATCGGAATTTTTGTATGTTTCAACTCTTGGCGAATGAACCTGGTGGCTGCCAGCCCATCCATTTCTGGCATGTGCAAATCCATTAAAATCAAATCAGGCAATGGAAGCTGCTCTAATTTGTCAATAGCCTGCTTACCATTTGCCGCCATTTCCACTTCCAGTCCTAAATCATCAAAGAGCGATTCAATCATGTTCTGATTCATTGTATTGTCTTCAACAACTAAAATTTTATTGTCTTTGGCAAAGTTGATGTCCTGTAAGGATGTATCAGAAGCTGCATTACTCTCCTCTGAGGGAAGAAGCGGCAATTTTACAGAAAATACAGATCCTGAACCCGCCACACTATCAACCATGATTCGTCCATTCAAAAGCTTCACCATGTTTTTTGTAATGGCCAACCCCAGGCCTGTGCCTCCAAAACGTCGCGTGACGGTATCATCGGCCTGCTTGAATGCTTCAAAAATGGACTCCCATTGATCCTGGGAAATACCAATTCCCTCATCCTGCAGCTGGAGCACAAGAAAATCCTCTGTTTTCTGAGCTCTCAACGTAACAGTTTTTCCTTCGCTGGTAAATTTGATGGCATTGGTGGTCAAATTCATGAGAATCTGATTCAACTTGGTACGGTCTGATTTGATAAAAGTGGGCAGCTGAGGATCGATTTCATAGACAAAGTTGATGTTTTTCTGCAAGGCATGAGCTTTGTTGATGTGGTAAATTCCCTGGATGAGCTGCTTGAGATTCAATGATTCTTCCACATAATTCATTTTACCAGCTTCAATTTTTGATAAATCTAAAATATTATTAATAATCTCCGACAGCCGCTGACCACTCAGCTTGATATTTTGCAGATAATCCAAAAACTCGGGAGGTATTGAAGAATTTTTGGTGCGATTTAATAAAATTTGACTGAAACCCACAATAGCATTCAGTGGAGTTCGGATTTCATGACTCATGTTGGCCAGGAAATTGGATTTGGCTTGGCTGGCTGCTTCTGCTTGTTCTTTGGATATGTTTAATTCATCTTCAGTCTTTTTTCGCTTGGTAATGTCATGAATGATGGCGGCAAATATGCGGCGACTTTCGATTTGAATTTCGTTGATTGCAATCTGAACAGGAAAAACCGTGCCATCCTTCATCTTTGCGATCTCTTCATGAGCTTCACCAAACATCATTTTTTCCCCAGTTTCGATGAAATTTTGCAAATACTGATGAAATTTTGTCTCATGAAAAGGAGGAAGAATGATTTCTATGTTTTGCCCGATTATTTCTTTTGCGGCAAAACCAAACATTATTTCTGCTGCCGGATTGAACGTTTCTACCATTCCCCTTTCATCAAGGATGACAACGGCATCTAAGGCACTATCCATGATCGCACGCATGCGGGTTTCACTATTGATAAGTAAATCGTTGGCCTGCTGCAATTCAGCGGTGCGCTGCTGGACACGCTCTTCCAACTGGTCATTGGAATTTTGTAAAACTTTTTCTGCTTCTTTGCGTCGAAAAATTTCCTTTTGCAGTTCGGCATTCACGTTCTCTAACTCGGCAGCATGCTTTTCCGCCCGGAGCTCCAATTGCATCCGGGACAGAACATTTTTCACAGCAAAACGCAATTGATCCGGATTTTCCAATGGTTTTTGTATGAAATCTGAAATACGGAAATCATTCAGAAGGGTATAAGCATCCTGCAAACTGCCGTGGCCTGTTAAGACAATGAAAGAAATATGTTGATCCGATTTGCGAATTTCTTCAATCAACGCCCTGCCATCCATACGAGGCATTTTCAAATCCACTATTATCAGCGAGTAGGGATCATTGGCCTCATTGGCCTTCTTCCACGCCTCCAGGGCATAGACACCATCTGCCACAGAATGGGTTTTATAGGGATCTTTATCCAGAATCAGAGAGACCACTTCTCGAATGAGTTGTTCATCATCAACAATTAAAATTCGTGTTGTTTCTGCAGTCATGGTCGTTTCACTGGATCCAGAAGTCTTGTTGGAGGAAGTCACGGCTTCGTCTATTTCATGGTAATTGATAATATATGAATCCGAAGTTAAAATTTATTTTATAAAAACAATGCTTTACAAAAATTAATTTATCATGCCAGGCTTTATCCGGTATCCAGAGAACGCTGGGAATTCTTTTGGATTCCGAGTCAAGCCCGGAATGACATTGCTTTCAACTCCGGATTCATATAGTAATTTTGTCCGACATAGTCAAATTTCATCCTCGCATATTGTGATTTTTCCTTGTTTTACTGAATTTTACAGCCTTTTGTCAATACTCTGGAACCAAAAATTATTTACCATAGAGAAAGAGAGAAAAAAATTATTTTTTAAAACAGTGGTCTCTGTGCCTCTGCGACTCAGTGGCTAAATTTTCTTGCCATTTTGCAAGAATAATATTGTTAAGAAATTAATTTCTAATCTCTAAATCTTCGTCATATAATTCCATTTTCTCTTCAACCGCTACAGGATCCTCGAAAGTTGCGATATGGAACAGCGCGTCGCCATTATTAACCAATGGCAACATGGTCATTCCGATAATAATACCTGTCTTTGTGGCACGCACATCAACTTTACCTTCACCAAATACATTGGAAATGACACCCAGCTTTTCATTTTCTTTGACACGGTTACCCAGGTGTTTCCTAACACGAAGACTGCCACTATGTGGGGCACGAATCCAATAACTCGAGCGAGCGATAAACACGTCTTCCTTGCGTTTTTTCATACTGATTTTCTGGCCTGCCGCCATCCCAATTGCAGTCATCACTGAGAGAATGCCTTGCAACCCTGAGCGGATGACCTTTTCCTTATATCGGAGAGCTTCTCCTCCCTCAAACAGCAAGATAGGAATCCCTCTATCAGCTGCGGCCTGGCGCAACGACCCATCTCTCAGACTTGAATTGATGACGACCGGAACGCCAAAATCATGGGCGAGCCGATTCGTTTCGACATCATCGATACAAGCACGTACTTGAGGTAAATTGGCACGATGGCCTCCTCCGGTGTGCAAATCAATCCCGTGCGTGCATTTATCAACAATTTCACGCATGAAAACATGGGCAATCTCAGGAAGAAAGAGATCGCTTCGTTGTGCCTCCGTGCGATGAAAACCTTAGAGTGGACCAAAATGTGATCATTCTCTCTTTTCCGATATATCGAGGAGAAAGTCCAGAAATGATTTCAGCAATAAATCCCGAACACCTATGTTTTTTCGTATTATTTTTCTGCCAACTGGACTTGCAGCGACAAACAAGATACGTTTCATGATAACCAAAAATTAAGGAGATTTCATGAACTCCAAACAACATCTGAGCGTTGGCCGTCTACGCAATTTCGTGTCAAAACACATTCATGCCTATCCTGATTGGAAGCAAAAAAATAAAAAAGGCTATGGCGTTCACGATGCAC
The DNA here is from genome assembly GCA_015231885.1 of SAR324 cluster bacterium. GTDB lineage: Bacteria > SAR324 > SAR324 > SAR324 > NAC60-12. Next base: position 236 of record JADGAT010000019.1, on the reverse strand, counting down.
TATGAGCGGTTTTGCCTGCATGTGTTCCTAGAGTCCTTCATGATTGCAATTCCAAAAAGAATTTAACAATCTTACAGAAAGTGCCAAAAATTATGACAAATCTTGTTGTAGGTGGAGTGTCGATTGCTCCTGGTAAAAGGCAGCGGATGGAAATTCCTGTTGCTAAACTTTTTGATTATACGGAGATGACTATTCCAGTGGAGGTCATTTGTGGTAAAGAAGAGGGCCCCGTCCTA
>JADGAT010000199.1 GCA_015231885.1 SAR324 cluster bacterium | reverse complement strand
ATGGAGAGACTTTTTGCAGAGTAGTACGCTATAGTAAAATAAATATTGGTTTAATACGTCGTGCCAATCGAGACGGGCACTCCATGCGCTCCTATGAAATTGCTGCCTGTGGAGGAGGAGGACTCTACGAAGACACCCCAGAGCACCGGGAGTTATTTGAAGAATTACCAGACTACAGCTTCTTTTCGTCCCCCGAAGATTTATCCCAAAAATGTTCCTGGTTGCTTGAACATCCTAAAGAAAGAGAGGAAATGCGTTTGCTTGGCATTCGGAATGTTGTAAGGAAAACAAATACCTATTCAGCCAGACTAAAAACTATTTTTGAATATTGTGATGAGAAAATAAAATTAATTTAGGGACCCACAAATTTAGACAGATAAGTGGGGTAAAATAAAAAATTATATATTGGTAATTTTGTCTATGGGAATCCATCATTCGCTATTTAGGATATTGAATCATCCACTCAACAAACAAAACAAATTGGTTGCTTTAGGAAATTATGCCAAATGGCAAGTTGGTAGCCGATTGGTTCCCGGGCCCGTAGTTGTGGACTTTGTTGATGAGTCAAAAATATTTGCTTATCCTGGGATGACAGGAGTCACAGGTAATATTTACAACGGTTTGGATGAATTGGAAGACATGTCATTTGTCCTTCATTGTTTAAAAAGCAGTGATTTATTTTTAGATATCGGCGCCAACGTTGGAACTTATACTGTTTTGGCTGGTGCGGTGCGAAGAGCTCAGTGCATTGCGTTTGAACCAATCCGTCAAACGTTCAAGCATTTGCTCAATAACATCAATCTCAATCAAATTCAAAACCAAGTTGAAGCGAAAAACATTGGTATAGGAGCAACGAGTGAATATTTAAATTTCGTTTCAAATCAAGACACCGTTAATCGGGTGGTTGCTCTTCAAGAAGCGGATATCAAACAAGTGGAGGAAGTCAAAGTAGAACCTCTTGACAAACTTGATCTCGTAGATAAACCGACTGTCGTAAAAATAGATGTAGAAGGATTTGAAAACGAGGTTATCAAAGGTGGTAAAAATTTTTTTTCAAAAAATAACCTACTTGCGGTAATCTTAGAATGGAATTCGAAAAATAAATATGGCAGCTATTCTGATGGGCATAAGCAAATGTTGTTATTTGGATTTAGAGCGTATTCATATTCGCCATTTGAAAGAAAACTGACAGCTTTGTCGGCACCGAATAGAGACTCCAACAATACCATCTATCTTAAAGACAAACAGAAAGTAGACGCTCGGATCGCGGTAGCGAAAAAATTTTTTGTACATAAAAGGTTTATTTAAACGGTTAGTTCATTGCCTCCAGATAAATTTCCTCCCAGAATGACAAGTCAATGCAGATAATAATTAAAATATTTCGAATGTCTCGAAATCTCGTATTTGTTGGTTTTGTGATTTTGTTAACATTTGCCTGCAGCTCAGAGCTGAAATTGTCTGTTGAAGAAGGTGTTTGGGTAGGGCAAGATATTAAATGTTCGATCACAGGAACATGGCAAGAGATTTCTTGGTTCATGGAAAATCGACGAGTAGGAAAGTGTGAGGGACAGACGACTTGTCTTATCCCGGCAACCAGGACGGGTAAATTTAGAATAAAAGTCGAGGTAAAAAATAACTACAAAAGTGCTTTTGAACCAGCTGTCAACCAAAAAAAGGAAAAAACAATTTATGTGACTAAAACAGATCCGGATCTCATTGGAAAATGGGGTATAAAAGAAGTTTTTTTGAAAACTATCGGGGGGGAAAGTTTTATAGATATCCTACCAGCTAAAATTGATTCGGATCCTGCTTATGCAGAAAAATTGGAGATTACTCGGGATGAATATATTATCACATTAGTGATTCATGGATTGCCAGAGGAAAAAAGGTACACTGCCGATCAGGACTCTGGAAATGAGTTGACCATATTTTTTAATGGCATTTTCATTCGAGAAGAGACCTACACATTGAACGGAAATAGCTTGTCCTTCGAGTATTTTAATTCCTCGGGAGATTCTGTTAAAAAAGTCTATGAAAAACTAAATTGAAGGCTCTGAAATTTGTAAATTATTGAACAGGAATCTTTTCGTCAAAAAATAATTTTGAACAATAAATTTTTCAACATATTGGACAAAGTAACTCCCGGAGCCTCTCGAAGTTTGAGTTGGGAAACCCTTTTAACAGCCCTTTCCTTGCCGGCATCGATTCTTCTCAATCGATCTTTAGGTGCTGAAGATCGCGGAGTCTTGGCTCTTGTCGTATTGATTCCATCCACTGTGTTTGGCTTGGGCGGCTGTCAGTGGTATCGTTTGGTCAAAGGCTTGATCACCTCCCGTCAAATTTCCTCTAGAGAAGCGTGGCGAAGGACTCTGTTTTATGCTTTCTTTCTTTCTTTGATTGCGGTTCCTCTTGGGATGCTGGGCAGTTTGTTCTATCCAAATATTCCTGATCATGTGCGTCTGCTTAGTGTGTTGTATTGCCTGACATTTCCAGTATTTTTTTTAACTGCATGTCTTGGCTCAATTTATTTGGCATCCGGAAGCGTAGATGGGCAGTACTGGATTAGGATCGCGCAACAAAGCAGTTATCTTATTTTATTGTTTGGACTCTACTTTTTAGATAAACTTTCGATCCTTTCGGTCGTTTTGACCTATATGTCAATGCACACAATCGCATTAGCTTTTGGATGGTGTCAAAAAGAAAAAATTCTTTTGGGGCCTTTTGAAAAAGCACGACCTTCTGTTGCAATTCTTGGCAAAGGGTTTTTTCCCTATGCTCTCAGTATTTTAGGTAGCAGAATCGATATTTGGTCATTTTCATTTTTTGGTGCGGTATCTACTCTTGGTCAGTATTCGGCGATTTTGGGACTTATGATGCCGATTGGACTGATTTCTAATGCCTTAACCAGCGGGAGTGTTGCTCATTTAGACTGGAATCAGCCGATATTGGTTCGAGCTTATCTTTTTAAAACGCTGGGCGTTTTGCTTTCTGCTCTGACAATTATTGTTATCGCCGGTAATTTGGGAGGCAGATATATTTTGGAAATTATACTGGGCAAAAGTTATCAAAGCGGTGAGTGGTTAATTACTTGGGTTGCTTTGATTGTAGTAACTCAATCCGCTGTTGATCAGTTCCTCTCAGCGTTGCAGCTTTCTGGATCGCAAAACGCCTATTTAACGATTCAAACGATTGAACCGGTGGTAAGGCTGGTGCTCGTGTTGGGTTTGGGATGGAAAATATCTGAAAAAGGTGTTTTGTTGGGGATGGTGATTTCCTCTTTCCTGCTCTTGGCTATGTTATTTTGGTATCTCGTTTATTTAAATCAATTGAACGAGAGAAGTGAATGAAGCGTAGAGCGAATAACGTTAGTGAACTCTGGAAGAAGGAACTGGAGCAAGGGGGATATGAGCATCACTGTTTTTCTGAAAATGAGATTGGTCAGCACAAGAAATTAGGAAGAGTGTGGAAGAAAATACTGAGAGCATAGGGAAAAAACCCTTTGCCAAGAATTGCAACAGAAGGTCGTGCTTTTTCAAAAGGCCCCAA
>JADGAT010000198.1 GCA_015231885.1 SAR324 cluster bacterium | reverse complement strand
CGTTAACACAAACCTTTAGCTTTTAGATTTGCCCATTATAATTTTTCATCATTACTCGGACTTATTGACAACTTACAGGTGGCAGGCATGTCGACTCCCTGTTATGTTTTTGTTTTGCAATTGCCCATCAAAAACTTTAGTTTGCAGTCATTTCTTGACCACACGCCAAGCGATTGAATGGACCGCCTTAATTCTTAGGGAGGGTTTCCGTCATTGATAGCGGGGATGAATAATCATGGCATTTGACAAAAAATACAGATTTTTTGACGACGTTTCTATGGGGGTGCAGGTGATTTCACCAGAGATGAGATACATCTACCTCAACAAAGAGCTCTTGTCACAAATTCAAATGAGCGAAGAGGAAATATCAGGCTATTCCATGACGGAAAAGTTTCCGGGAATCGAGAAAACGGATGTTTTTAAGGAAATTCAGAAAAGTCTTTCTACCGGAGAAGATAATAAGATCATCAATGAATTCATTTTTGAGGATGGAAGACGCACTTTTCATGAACTCAATTTTTGCAAAGTACCTGATGGTGTCATGATTTTTTCTTCGGACATTACCGATAGTAAAATGGGAGAAAAACTCCTTCAGGAATCCAATGAATTGTTAGAGCAGAAAGTACATCAAAAGACAACGGAACTGGAAAAATCGAACGAGAATCTTCAAAAGAAAATAGCAGAAGTTGAAAAATTGAATCTGGACTTTGAAAAGTCGCAGCACCAACTGGAAAAGCAGAAAAATATCCACAATGCCATAGAAGAAATGGCTAAAATTGGTGGGTGGGAGATCGATTTAGAAAACAACACCGTCTGGTGGAGTCCAGAGGTTCATCGAATTCACGAAGTGGATGAGGATTTCAAGCCTACGGTTGAAGAAGGAATTAACTTTTATCACCCAGACGATATTCCTGTTATTACTGAATTGGTCACTCAAGCGGTTCAAGACGGAATTTCATTTAATCGGGAATTGAGGATAATTACGTCTAAGGGAAATGTGAAGCACGTACAGACCCATGGTACAGCAAATCGAAAAAATGGGAAAACAACAAAAATTTACGGAGCCTTTCAAGATATTACAGAACAAATAAAAATAGAGAATGCACTGAGGGAAAAAGAGCTTCAAATGCGTACAATTCTCGACACACTTCCGGATGGAGTAATCAGTATTTATGAAACAGGTCAAATTCAAATGTTCAATCCAGCTGCAGAGGAGTTGTTTGGTTACCAGGCAGAGGAAGTGTTAGGAAAAAATATTAAAATGCTGATGCCGGAGCCCCAGCGTAGTGAACATGATAGTTACATACAAAATTATCTCAAAACGGGAGAGAAAAAAGTCATTGGAATGTCTAGAGAGGTTTTAGGAATGCGTGCAGACGGCTCTTCTTTTCCAATGTACCTGTCAATTGGCGAACTGGAATCCAATGGCCGAAAAATGTTTACAGGAATCGTCCATGACCTAACTGCAATTTATGCGGCTAAAGATGCAGCCGAAGTGGCCAATCAGGCAAAAAGTGAATTTCTAGCAGCCATGAGTCATGAAATTCGAACCCCCATGAACGCCGTTATTGGATTCAGTGACCTCCTGTCAGTTCTGATTAGCGATAAAACACAAAAAAGCTACATCGAATCCATTCAGACTGCCAGCAAAAGTTTGCTAACGCTCATCAACGATATTTTGGATCTCTCCAAAGTTGAAGCGGGGAGACTTGAAATTCAATATGAAACGATATCTCCTCATTTCCTGCTTCAGGAAATCGAGCAAATCTTCAAAGTCAAGATTCAGGAAAAACACTTGGACTTCCTCTTGGAGATTGATCCTGAATTGCCTGAATTTTTAGTGCTCGACGAGGTCCGTCTCCGACAAGGATTGATTAACCTTGTTGGAAACGCCATTAAATTCACCGAAAGAGGACACATTAAACTTTGTGTTAGAAAGGATCAAGCCCATGAGGAACAGGGCAAGATCGATTTGATCATTGAGGTAGAGGACACGGGTATTGGAATTGCTCTTGATCAGCAAGAACTCATCTTTGAATCGTTTCGCCAGCAGGATGGACAAAGTGCTCGAAAGTATGGGGGAACTGGATTGGGCTTGAGTTTGACTAAAAAATTAATTGAACTGATGAACGGTCGAATTTCGGTTAAAAGTACTCTCAATGAAGGAAGTCTATTCACAATTCAGCTTCGGGAAGTGGCTGTTTCCCAAAAAGCACCTCTCGCCTATAGAACAAAAGAGGTGTTTAAACCGCAGCAGTTTACTTTTCAAGAGGGACGAGTTCTCGTAGTTGATGATATAGAATCCAATCGAATACTGGTCAAAGAAGTTTTGGTCGAAGCGGGATTAGACGTCGTTGAAGTGGATAACGGACACAGTGCGCTCCTGGCTACAGATGAATACAACCCCAGCGTGATTCTTATGGACATTCGTATGCCGGTGATGGATGGATATGAAGCAACCAACAAACTGAGATCCAATCCTAAAACTTCTCAAATTCCGATCATCGCAGTTTCGGCTTCTGTCAGCATTGAGGAAAAAAACACGTTCAAAGATCGAGGTTTTGATGGATATCTGTCTAAGCCCTTAAATTTGAATGGATTGCTTGCAGAATTATCCCTTCATATCCCATGTGAAAAAGTTACTCTCGTAGAAGAAGATCAGCATGAATCCGATCTTTCTGAGATAGTTGACTTGGAATGGACCGTCCCTTCTGAGCTCATGGAACGGTTAGAAAATCGCCTTAAAAAGCAATGGAAAGAAGTTAAAGAGTATGGAGTTTTTGACGGCATTGCTGCATTTGCTGCACAATTGTCAGAATTAGGAACTGATTACCAGATACCTCCACTTGTCAATTTTGGATCAACTTTGAAATTCCAAACAGATAGTTTTGATATCGAAGGGATGAATGTTACACTGGACTCTTATCCCGATTTGTTGGAACAGCTGAGAACAAAACAATATTGATATCAAACATTTGATAAAGGCACTGCCGGATAAAAACAGTTAAGCACACTCTTATAACTCAAGGGACGCAAGTTTTTATTTGCTCTTTAAGATCTCTTTGATTTCGGCGAGTTCACGATTGGTCTGGATCTGTTCATTCTTCACCTCGGTTACGCTATCATTCAAAGTAACAAATTTTTGTTCTAATACTTTAACCGCCAAAGTGTTTTCGTCTAATTTTTCTGCTACACTGTTCACTTTTCCAGACAGTTCAGATCGTAAATGAGTGATTTCATCTACAAGTTCAGATCGTAAATGAGTGATTTCATCTACGATGTTTTGATTGGTGAAACCGTTTTTCTCAAATAAAATATTAATATACTTTTCAGCATCTTTTAACGATTTGATTTTGATTGGCCCTGCCATTTTGGAACCTCCCTGCCTCTATTTTTCATGGATAATACAATGAATATACGCTTATTTATTGATTAGCACAAGTGCGGGGTGAATTCAGGCCAGCTGGATATGCCCTTTTATAGCAGCCACCAGGGGTCGCTAGAATTCTCAGAAAAGATCTTTCAAACCGCACTGACCATATAATCCTTCTTATCACCTCGACAGTCATGAGTTCTTCTAAGTTATTGATCCACATAGGAAAATCAAAAAATTACACAAGAGGATAGCACCTGGAAATATGTGTGTAAAGCAAATTTAGTAGGGATATTTTTG
>JADGAT010000197.1 GCA_015231885.1 SAR324 cluster bacterium | reverse complement strand
AATAAATGATAGCGGCTGTAAGCTATCGAAACAGCAAGAAATACTCCCGCCAGAAAAATGTACCAGTGGGTGGTGTCGTTGAAAAAAAGAGGAATGTTTTCCGGGATACTGAAGATGGAATAGGCATGATCAAGAGTCTCCTTTCCCACTTTACCGCTTTTGTAGAGCTCATGGGCTGTATCGTGGGCCTCAAATAAAAAATAGAGAAAAGAAAAAATGGAGACATTGATCATGACAACGAGCACATCCAGCCATTTTACCAGAGAATGCTTTGCTGTCAGATAGAGAGAGATGCATTGCAGGGTGCTGACGACAATGGAATAAGCCCAGAAACAAAAATGGGTGGACTCCAGAAAAAATTCAGAAGGAACTTTATCTTTCAGGACAATATTCGTAAACGAATAAACAAACGGGGCCACAAGAGAAATGAAAAACCGAGGAAAAATATTTTGGCCATACCCAACCAGAAGCATGGTTTGCAGAACCAATGCCAGCAGGAGAGTGACATGCCCTGCTGTAAAAAAATTGACTAGACTTTCATCACTCAATTCAAAGAGTAAATAGAATATTGCGTATTGTCCGGAATTGAGAATGATTTCATTGAAAAAAGCGGTGGCTCTGTTAACTTTAAACCCCCCGATGGACTGCTCTAGCACTTTCATAGGCTTGCATTGTATCGATTCATATTATACTTCCTGTGGTTTTCTGAAAAAAACCTGGATTCCTACCCAAACGGCAACAATTAACAATCCGCCGATTTCTCGCGTTAATTCAACAGATTCTGTTTTCATCTCCGCATGCCCAAAGACATCGGCCCATACAACAGGATCTGGCGCTTCCTGTAGTCCAAAAAATAAAACCCCTGCCCAAATGAGCGCAATAGCTCCAATTGTCATGGAAAATATTGGATAGTGCCGGTTTCGCACAAAGAGGAGGCAGGAGATCATGGCACCCCCGTAAATAGCTATCCAGCCGAGTGGATCCGGATCATTGTATTGAACAATGACACAAAGAAAAAACATTCCAGCCATCACCCAGTTCAAGATACGAAACATTTTCATAGTCATTATGCAAATCTGAAATTCAAATTTATTTTATAAATAAAAACAATGCTTTATAAAAATTGTTTTGCCATGCCGGGCTTGATCCGGCATCCAGAAAACTCTGTGAATTCTGTTGAATTCCGGGTCGAGCCCGGAATGGCATCGTTTTCAACTCCGGATTTATATATTATTTATCAATAAGTATCAGTTCATTGTGTTTGATTTTTCCTCCCAAGTTCGCAGTATAGCCCATAATCACGCTATTGAAAATGGTGAAAATCAACAAAATCAGCAGAAACCGACGAGAAACCGGATGTTTCTTACGGATGAAAAAAATGAGCGCTCCCAGTGCAACAACCCCCAACGCAGCGGTGGTGATGGTTGCCACATCAGCGGCATCCTCATGGCTGTTTATGAAGTTTTGAGAAAACCCTGTCTGATGTTTTGTGATGATTTCTGCTTCTTTTCCAGTCTGATAAGCCGCTAAAGCCATAATGCCTACAAAAATCAACAGAGACAGACTGACCTTGGCCAGTTCATCACTTTTGCGCCATAGACCGACCCCCAGCAATACTGCCCCCAAGAGCATGCCGACAAGTGGAAAATGAGTGAGCATGAGATGCCAGTGGGCCATCTGGATGGCTTTTTCTTTTTCCAGGACTTCCGGGCTTTTTGCTTCCTGTTTGACAGCAAAATTTTTCCCCAAATGACACTCTCCGCAGTCGGCATGCTGCCTGTCGTCGCGGTGAAAATTTTGAGGATCTGTGGGATCATACAGCAACAGAAAGTACACGGCAAACAAAGCTGCAATAAGCAGCAGCAAAGAAAACGCAAAGGAAATAAATGAAATAATCTGTCTGGATGCTATGGTTTTTCCCATGGCTTCCCTGTCATTGGAAAATTATTCAACCGTAACTTTCGCATGTTATTATTTTCGCATTCCCAAGGAAAAGCAAAAATAGTTCCGCAGATAAGAGAGAAGTCCGATAATCATCAATCATCGTCATCGTGATCTTCATGTTCATCTCCTTCGTCCCACTGGTATTTCCTTCCATGGTAATTGTGTTTGCTGCTTTGCATGTTTTTCCCTGATTGATAGGGTTTCTTCTTAGAGCGCCAGATACGCTCAGCGTCGTGTTCGTCCCCACTTCGGTGGCATTCCGTACAATTTTCAAAATTATAAATACCTTCTTCCTGATGTTCTCTTCGAATCTTCGATGGCGAGTGTTCATGGCATTCATAGCAGGTATATTGGCGAAAATTATTATCGAGATGGCATGTGGCACAATCTGCTTTGTGATGTCGATCAAATCGGAAATAGTCACGGTGATCAAAGGCAGCAGGACGCCATGCGGTTTCCCTGTGACACTGTTTACAGTTTTCCTGGTTTTTTTCATGCAGCGCGTCCTCAGGTTTCTGGTGGCAGGAAACACAATGTTGTCTAACCGAAATTTCGAGTAACTCATGAGTAAATGATGCGATATTGCGTTCTGCCGACACGCCTTGATGTTCAGTGTGGCAGGAAACACAGTTTTGCTTCACCAATTTTTGATGGAAGGCCGGTTTTTTTTTGCTGATATGGGTTTCCAAGAGAACCCCCCTGGTAGTAGTCAAACCAATTTTATCAACCGGATGACAGGAAATACAATTTTCGGCTAGAGTATTTTTTCCAATAGAATGACAAGAGAGGCAGTCCGTGTTCAATTCCTGATGGCCTTCCAGCAATATCCCAGGGCTGAGCATTAAATGAGGGTACCAGAATACCAGGACGATGCAGGACAGTAAACTAAAAATAAGGATGGAATACAGGGCTCTTTTTTTCATTGTGGCCTACCAAAATAGAAAAATGCTGACAATGTGAATCAGTGATAAAACGGCAAATACAAACGTGAGGGGAAAGTGCACGGCCCTCCATTGTTTCATCAAATCCAGGGTGATGGCATCCCAGAATATCGCTTTTTCTATTTCATCGTTAGACATTCCTTGCTCCATCAGTTTCTTTTTTTGAGAAGATATTTGTTTTTGGGAACGCTTTAGCAGGTATTTCCCGATCAATCCGCTGATCACATCAATCAGCATAGCAACGATGGCCAGCCATGGCAAAATGGCGTTAAAGTGAATGCCTCCGTGAACCAGAATCAACAAAGAGCCCAACCAGGCACAGGATTCATGAAACTGGAGCAGTTTTTTGGGAGAGCCTGTTTGAATAATTTTTCGTTTTCTCAGGGAATAAAGAAAGGACAGAATGATGATCAGGGTTCCCGGAATACCCAGATAGCGCCCTAACCAGATCAGCTGCAGCTGATGCAGAAGAAAATCTGTGAGTATCGCGGCACCAATTAATGAAGCAAACATTAAAAAAAAGGGAATGACTTCTTTTATCAGTAATGATCGTTCCATGTTGTTATTATTATCTCATGAATTGTCAGTTCTTATGTCATGCCGAACTTGATCCGGTATCCAAATACTGTATCTATCTGAAATCATAACATATTCCGGAATAAAATTATAATAGTATACCAATGAGATCAATTTTTCCATAGAAAACTTTTTTGCTAAGGAAGGCGAAAATAATAACCAATGAGATCAATTTTTCCATAGAAAACTTTTTTGCTAAGGAAGGCGAAAATAATAACATGTGAAAGTTACGCAGGATTTTCATCGAGGTTCAAGGCGTTTTATCGGGCGCA
>JADGAT010000196.1 GCA_015231885.1 SAR324 cluster bacterium | reverse complement strand
ATGTAACTGGTAAAGCAACGCAGAAGATCGTTGAAAAGACAAGTAGATTTGCTAAGTTATTGTTTGAGCATTCCTAATTTAGGAGGCAAAATGAAAAGTTTATGTGATATGAAAAAAAAGAAAGCAGAGGCTCTCATTAAATCTGTGAGCCATCCCAAATTTATTTGTGGAAAATGCGGTCGTTTGATTGATAAAAAAAAGTACTTATGCAAACCTAAAAAAATTGACGAGTGACAACCATGGTCAGACAATTAGATATAGAGGCAAAAAAAACCGTTTTATCCTGGGTATCCCATGAAATGCAAGAAGATGAGCAGAAAATGATCAGGAACATGGCCAATTTGCCATGTGTTTACAAGCACATTGCTTTGATGCCCGATGCCCATTTGGGAATAGGAGCAATGGTAGGATCGGTGATTGCCACACAGGATGCTATTATCCCTGCCGCCGTTGGTGTGGATATCGGGTGCGGCATGATGGCACGTAAACTTCCCCTCAAATCGGGTGCCCTGGATGGCAAGCTGCATGATTTAAGGCTTGCCATTGAATCCAAAATCCCCGTTGGTTTTAATGGGAACAAGCGCATCGAAAAAGATGTCGAAAACTGGAAAGGCTGGAAACAGTTTCACCGCTGTCATGAAGGAGTTCATAAAAAGCAGAATAAAGCGTTAGAACAGATGGGATCATTGGGGGGAGGAAACCATTTTATCGAAATGTGTATTGATCAAGACGCTGCTGATCCGAATGTTTGGATCATGCTGCACAGCGGCTCTCGGCATATTGGCAATACTTTGGCAACTTGCCATATCAAAACAGCAAAACACCTGGCAAAATGGATGGAAATGAAGCTTCCTGATCCCGATTTGTCTTACTTTATTCGAGGTACGGAAGAATTCAATGCATACTGGCAAGATCTGCAATGGGCACAGAAATATGCTTTCAAAAATAGAGAAGTGATGATGGCCAGAATTATGAAAATTGTGGCAAAATATCTCAATCATGGAAACCCCGTTGATATAGAAATGTCTATCAATTGCCATCACAACTATGCAGAGTTAGAGCAGCATGATGGCCAGGATTTGTATGTCACCCGCAAAGGGGCGGTGAGTGCGCAACAAGGAGAGTTTGGGATTATTCCAGGTTCCATGGGAACCAAGTCTTACATTGTCCGAGGAAAAGGAAACTCTAAGAGTTTTTGTTCCTGCAGCCATGGGGCTGGAAGAACCATGTCCCGAAACCAGGCAAAGAAACAGTTCACGGTTGCCGATCTTAAAAAACAGACTGAGGGCGTTGAATGCCGTAAAGACAGGAAAGTGCTGGATGAAATTCCAGGCGCCTATAAAGATATTGATGCTGTCATGGAAGCACAATCTGATTTAGTGGAAGTGGTTGCCTGCCTGAAACAAGTTTTGTGTGTGAAAGGATAAGGAAAGATTGACAAAGCAAGTCATACTTTGTCATTAGTAAGAGAATTCCTGGATGGTCGTGTTCTGTCAGGAAGTTATCCAGTTACAATATAGAATAGGGAGGAAGAATGAATAATCGTCTAAAACATGCATGGGTTGCCGTGATGCTGGTTCCCATTTTATTACTGAGCAGCTGCTCTGACGAGTTGATCACCCGAGTGAAAGGAGATCCCACTCCAAATAAAAAAGAGGGGGAAGAAAAACTGACAGCTGCTGAGCATCTCACTGCCAAAAAACGAATTGTTGCGCAGCTTTCTACGGATTCCGGCAGGGTTCCTCTGCCAAATGATTTAATTCTTTCCAGTATCAACTCCAGCCGAATAGTCAGTGGTGAAAAAGAGTTGAATGGCATGGACGTCAATATTCCGATACGAATCCCCTTTACAGGATCTGTGGATGTGCCCGCATTCGACTATGCAACAGAGTCCGGTATCAATGCTGCTATTTCCTGGGCCAGCAATATTGTCATTGTGCGACTGGGGCCTTCCGATGCCGCAGTTACGGGGATTCGTGTTGTGGACCAGGCTGTACCGGCGGTGACTTCCATTGATGCCGAAGTCACCACCACGTCGGAACCCTTCATCACGACTACAGCAGAACCAACGGTTGAAGTGACGTCTTTTCCTGAGGCGGAGATCACTACTACTTCGGCAGTCATTCCCTTTTTTCCACTACCAACCCAGGATGCCAATGGTCATTCCATCAATATGACAGTGGGAGAAATTCCCTTTTCAGGAAAATTCAAAGCCGTTTACCAGGATGCCAACTATGATTTGGTGTTGGTTCCCGAAACGACAACAGCAAATACCAGGGGAACTTTTGAAGCAGGAAGTAAATATGCAGTGATTGTCAAGAAAAGCCTAAAAGAGGGTTTGATCGAAGATTCTCTGTTTGCCGCCCTAAAAAGCGATGAACCGTTATACAAAAATACGACTGTAACCAATCCTCTGTTAGCGGCACAGGCAACGGAGTTGGAAACTGTGATCGGGCTGGAGTCTATTCGGCAAGGGTATGCCGCTGTTCTAGCGGCAACGAGTACCAATAAATCAGAAGTTGCTATCATGCAAACATTCACGACCCAATACTCCTCTGCTTCTGAAGTTGCAGCAACAACAGCATTAGTCCGTGCAATGAATACCAATGCCGCAGATGTGACGGCAGCTGCGTCTTCACCAATCACCTGGTTCACTGAAACCGCAATCAGCACTTCCTCAGACAACGCTTTTGATTTGAAAGCCATATTTGAAGCAGGAGGCGCACCTGTGGGCAGTATTAATAAAATTCTGGGCGGATACTATCCATGCCAGGGATTTTTGGCAAATAGCGGAACAACGACGTCCCCTCAGTGGGCTTTGGATTTGATCAACCGAGCAGCATCTCCACTGTCCGATTGTCCTAACACAAATGGCTTTGATGGCAATATTGAATTTTTAGTCTCCATTCCTGCTGCCACCACAGGCGTGGTTATTTATCAACATGGAATTACCCGTAACAAAAATGACTTTGCTGCCGTTGCCAATGCGTTTGCAGGTGCAGGACTGGCGACTATTGCGATTGATGCCTGGAATCATGGAACGCGAACCTATGAAGACGCAGATGGAGATGGAACCGTTGAACCCACGACAAGCACAGATTCCACATCACCAGGCGATTCAGGTCTGAGCTTCCTGCGCCCGGATGACCCATCTTTGACAACAGGATACGTTGTACAAACCTTGATGGATATCACCCAGCTGACCATCATGCTCAAAGCCAATTCTTCTTTATTGGCTCCCATGGGATTGAGTGTTGCCGGTGATGGTCCCACTATTCATTTTGTAGGGCACTCTTTGGGAGGCATCTTTGGCTCTATTTTAGGATCATCAGGATCCCTGCCTTACACACGCGTGGTTTTGAATGCTGCAGGGGCCGATCTCACGGATATTGTGCTCAATGGAGATACCTTTGGAACTCTGATCAAACTATCCGTTGCCTCAAAATTGGGACTGGATTACCCTTCTGCTGATTTGAATAAGACCATGCTTGGCATCGAACTGGGAACTTATCATGCCTTGGCTTCCGGGAGTGCTGATCCGTTGGTGACCGTCAATAAAAGCTTACCTGGTAGTGTATTGCTCCAGGAAATAACAGGAGATGGAACTATTTCTAACAGTAATTCCAAATTGCTGGCCATCGGTATGGGGTTGACCAGTAAAAATGATGGAGATGGTGCGGTATCGGATACCTCCACACGAGTTCGGTGGACGTTTGATCCTGATAACTATGCGGCCAATGCCTCTATCAATCCAGATAATGAGCCTGCTGGTCATGGTTTCCTCATTGATGGAAAAAC
>JADGAT010000195.1 GCA_015231885.1 SAR324 cluster bacterium | reverse complement strand
GTTATTCAACCTGACTGTCCAATTTAAGTGGGTAGCCTTTTATTTTCTTTAATTTTTCAGGATTATGTTTGATCGTCAAATATAAAATATCATATTAACTAACTGATAATATTAAATATAATCTATATTCGGTAACAGCATGGTAACAAAAATAAAAAATACAAAAGAAAATCGATAAATTTCACAGTTTTGTTGGGGAAGAGTTCAACCACAATTTGGACACTTAAATTTGCAGCATTTCCGCAATAGGACTTAAAATCCTGCGGTGGCAACACCGTGCCGGTTCGATTCCGGCCCTAGGCATCCCTTCAATACGAGCATTGACAAATATTCAGCAGGTTAAATAATTACTGAATTGAAAAACCCATAATAACCCATAAGGCCAGTTCCTCCTGCACGAAAAACCCATGAATAACCCATGGGATATATGGTTTTCCCCTTTATAGTCAGTACAATCTCTATAAAAAAGATTAGCAAGGATCAACTCATGAAAGTTTTGACCATGAAGTGACCATAAACACCCCACCACTTAGTGGTATTTCCCACCAAATGTCACAATGCTATTTTTATGGAATCTTCCCACCTTGCTTGAGATCCATTGCATACTCGTTCAAATATTTTTCAAGGTGTTTGGACTCTTTGTAAACGGATAGGTGACCATCCTTCGATAGGAATTTTTGTTTTAGTTCTGTGGGCAATTGCTCAGTGTGACTTGAAACAAAGAAATACCAAAATAATCCCCCGAACATGAACTTGTATCCTCTTTGGTTCTGGAATCTGATGATGGTAGGGGGGAATATCATATCTTCAACAACCCTCCCCTTGAATAGTGGGACATGCAAAAAACAACCATATTCATAGGATTCACCAGGCTGCTGGTCGAGAATCATCTGTCTTAATATTTCAGAATGTTTCCTAAGTTTGACAATAGAAAATTCAGGGCGTGTCGTTATACCTGCTCTCCATAGAATAGAAAGAAGAAAAAGTTTTACCTTCGCATAATCCAATCCGGAAACCACAAATCGCTTTCCAGAACTTGTGATACCCTCCTTAATCTTCTGTAATAACACTCCCTTTGCATAAGATTCATAAACTCCCAATACTGTTTCACAGTCACGACATAATAGCTTCTCATAAACCCCCTGTGATGGGTTCCGATTGAATTCATTCGGATCAGTAGAAACCACCATGAATTTGTGATTTTTGTCATCATATAGAGGAGTATAGAGAAACTCAGGAATAATATGGGATTTACAGACTGATTTTTCCTCTCGACACAGTGCACATTTCATTGGGAGCTTTCTTTAAAGGACTCTTGCTTGCTATGATTGGTGAAGAAATCAAACCATAAGTTTCAGATGCTGAAAGCTCATTTTAAAATGTGGGAAGGTAATATATAAAAAGGAACACGAAGAATATGATAAGTAAGGCTATTACTATAATGTTGAAACATGCTGTTAAATCATCAGCTTTATTCGCGGCCGTGGCGCTAGAAAAATATTTAGAGAGAATGGGTTTAACCACATTATCTGCGTCAATATCACTCCCAAGGACGGAGATGGCCTTGTTCAATTCCCTTAGTGCGTCCCTTGCATCTCTACGTATTAATTCCTCGACAAGTTTCAATATCTTGGGGTGTTTCCCAAAGTACATTTCTAGAAATTGCTTTCTCATGGATTTTGCTAGGTCATCTGCTTTCTTGAAGGACTTGGTTTCCAAAACTATGATGCGGAATGAGTACGCAAGCTTCCAAGAGATTTTGGCTAACTCCGACTCTAAGTGGTTGAGGTGTGGGTAATAGGTCAAAGCCGTATTCCAATTTTCTTCCAATGGATCAAAACTCGGTGGTTTATCATGTTGATTTTCGAAGAAATCACTGTCAATGCCACTATCTCTTATCCTCGCTTCGTCGTATTTCTTTTTTTCAGAAGGGTTGGATAATACAGCATAAGCCTCATTCAGATCCTTCATCTTGGTCTCTCCTAACTCCTTTGGCCCATCGAAGTGATCAGGGTGGTATCGTTTGGCTAAGGCCCTATAGGTTGCAGTAATGACAATCTCTTCAGCGCTTGGAAGCAGACCCAAGACAGCATAGTAGTCTTTATTGATGTCCATGCTATTCCTTAAATTCCTTATTATCGCTAAATATAGAGGTGTATTGTGAATCCATGATTAATCATCACTCTTCTTCAACACCTTTTTGGTTGTACTACCTCCCGTCAACATTCAATAAAGTGTTAGCAAACTCGCTTCCAGCATTAGAGAATAAATCTTTTTCCCACGATTCTTCATTTGCCGGATCAGGCAGACAGCTCAATTACTATTAAGTCCAAACTCCCTGGTCTTCAGCCGTTCTTTCCATCGGTTCTCCCGTTGAATGACTTCTTCCGCTGACAGAGTTGCAGGTGCTATCTCAAGAATGGAAAATTCAAAGTTATTTGGATCAAGATTCTTCAATTCTTTATTTCCGCCATGGCCATTGTGAGCGTAATCTGCCCATCGACCAAAAATCCCATTTTCCCCATAGGCCGAACCGACATATTGTTTTCCACAGGATAGGTCAGAGATTAGATAAACGCCGTTTACTACGGAAAGCACAGTTTCCCAAGTGCTGTTGTCTGATGCTTCTGTTGTCAATTTCTTCAATTCGCAGTAGCTCAACTGTACTTGGTCATAAGAAACAAAATTGCCTATGGAGTTTTTTCCCTTAATTCCCTTAATCTCGAGAACATCCTTGTCCTTTTTCTGCACCCAAGACAGGGTGGATTTTCCCCATTCAATAATCAACCGCTCCGAAAGATCATCAAGCTTGGGATTTCTTCTTAGATCATACCAAGTAGACTGGCTGTGCCATTTTTCGGGAAAACCATATTTATCGATTAGGGAATGTTGTTCTTTAGTAAATTTGTCACTCGTTACTTCATGAACGATATCCCACAGGGCCAGAAATAATGAAGAACTTCCCTTTGCCGGTGCGAATGCCGCAACATGTTTTGCATTGGAGAATCTTGGCTTTGACTGGAAGGATTGATAAGCTTCCCACTTTGCTATGTCGTTTTGAAAAGTTTGGAGTACCGGTAATTCCTTATTGCCATGCCTAGCACTTTTAATGTCTTCAGGATTAAGACCATAAATTTCAAATATTCTGTGCAGTGTAATCATGATTTACTTACTCGGAGGTTTCACTATTTTTATACCCTACTTGTCGCTGATCGACTCAACCTTGTCATAAATACCTGATTCATCAAAAATCTCTTCAGCAATATCAGCGAGAGGTTCCCATCCCTCAGCCACTATTGACCACCAACGATAAGAAGCTTCTTGACCATATCCTCCATTGATAGTGAATTCTGTAACACCGCCATCACAACCAATTATAGGAACAGGAAAAGCCGGAATTGTTATTTTTTGCAGTCGAACCATCATGTTATCATACTTTTCTTGATCAAATTGATGCTCGGTTATAATACGACTACCGAGTGCTCCCAGTTCTTTTTCCTCTTCACCTATTTCTTTGACACCTTTTATCCACAGTTGATCGTCTTTCTCATTGAAAATAAAAACATGAGTAGGACCATACCAGGACCAGCTTGATTCTGTTTTTACGCTGAGCAGAGTATATTTTGGTGGTTTAATCATAGAACGTCCTTAATTAATCACCTATCATCACTTTCATCTTATCCATTATGCCTCCTTATAAGTGAGTTTAATAATATCCATGGTAGTGGGCAAACTTTCCATAGTACTCCTTTTATCCCACTGGTAACGCATGATCTTTAATAGGCATTCTTTCGATGCTTCGAATC
>JADGAT010000194.1 GCA_015231885.1 SAR324 cluster bacterium | reverse complement strand
TTTCTGCTGCAGAACCTTTGAGAAATTCTTGCAATTTTTCAAGGACATTTGAAGCCTCTGTATCGTCATCCTCAAGCAGTTCGGTTAACTCTTTTATAAGTGGATCTACAACAGTGAAATCTACTTTGATGGGATCTCCCTCATTCCCCACACCAGTATCAACAATAGGGCGATCTAACGCTTCGAGTCCTAGAATAACCGGTTTCAATGCTGAAACGACTTTCGTTAGAAGTTGCTCAATATTCTCTTTCGTCACTCCTGCATCACAAGCCGACTCTAACTCCTGAGCAACATCATAAATGCTAGTAGCGCCAATACTGCCAGCGACACCTTTGAGCGTATGAGCACAACGGGTTGTAGCCTGTGGATCATAGTCTTGTTGTGCCTTGCGGAAGTTGTCTTTAAAATCTCGTTGATTATCACGAAATTTGGTCAGCAACTTACGATAAAGTCTGTGATTGTTCTGGGTCGTTGCCAAACCTTTTTCTATATCAATCCCTGGTAGGTGTGGAAACCCATTTTCTGAAATCGATTCTTCTGATTTTGGTATTTCCGCTTCAGCTTTTGTTTCAGCAGTTTCTTCAAAAGGCTCGCTTGGAATGATCCACTTTGCCATGGTTCTAAACATCTCATTCACATTGATGGGTTTGCCAATGTGATCGTTCATCCCTGCTTCTATGACCTTTTCTCGATCTCCAGCCATGACATTGGCTGTCATCGCAATGACAGGAAGATGCTTGAACCGACCTTGTTCACGAATCTTTCGACTTGCTTCATAGCCATCCATCACTGGCATTTGACAATCCATGAGTATCCCGTCAAATTTTTCTTTGTCCAAAATATCCAGAGCCACCTGACCATTTTCAGCAATTGTTGCTATGATTCCATTGCAGGTCAATAGCTCCGATGCCAGATCCTGATTGATTTCGTTATCTTCTACCAAAAGGACTTTAGCCCCCTTGAGCTTAGCCGTCGTTTCTGTGATATCACTTCCCGCTCGGTTACTCTTAAGATCATCTTCCAATTGATGACCAAAGGCTTCCATTGTAGAATCAATCAAAGTGGATGGAGAAATCGGTTTTGATAGGACGCTGCTAAATTGAACCCCTTCTGATGCCTGTGTTAAATCCTCACGCCCATAGGCTGTCACCATAATCACAGGAGGCGAGGAGTCATTTTCTTGAATCCTACGGGTCGTTTCAATACCGTCCATGGAAGGCATTTGCCAATCCATTAAGATTAGGTCAAACTTCTGTTCTGAGCTGTTCAAGAGATCAATAGCGGCTTGTCCCGATGAAACGGTTTTGACTCCAAAATCAAATGATTTGAGAATATCTTCCAAGATTTCTCTTGCCGTGGCATTATCGTCGACAGCCAATACTCGAAGTCTCTCTAGTTCTGGTAACTTGGGTTTAACTCGATCATTTACCTCTCCGGACTGACGACCAAAGGTCGCTGTAAATTGAAAAGTACTTCCCACACCGGCTTCACTCTCTACCCAGATTTCCCCTTCCATCATCTCAGTCAAACGTTTAGAAATGGTTAGCCCAAGTCCTGTCCCCCCATACTTACGTGTCGTTGAACTGTCTGCTTGAGAAAAAGACTGGAACAACTTAGCTTGTTGATCTGGAGTCATTCCAATGCCTGAATCACGAACGGCAAAGTGAAGGGTCGCTGTCTCTTCACTAAGCTCTTTGACTCGCACCCTAACCACGATTTCTCCATCTTCAGTGAATTTCACAGCATTGTTCCCTAGATTGATCAGGATCTGCCCTAAACGCAGAGGGTCCCCAATCAATGCCATCGGAACGTCTGCGGGAATATCAAATAACAGTTCTACTCCTCTATCTTCTGCTTTAAATCCCACCAGGTTAGCCAAGTTATCCATCACATCTTCCAGGCGAAAATCGATGGATTCCATATCCATCTTCCCTGCTTCAATTTTTGAAAAATCAAGAATGTCATTGATAATCCCCAAAAGAGATTCTCCGGAACGATGTACTTTTTCAATGTAATTTCGTTGTTTTTTATTGAGTTCTGTTTGCAGAGCCAAGTGAGACATTCCAATGATGGCATTCATGGGAGTACGGATTTCATGACTCATATTGGCTAAAAAGTCACTTTTTGCTTTTGTTGCCGCTTCAGCCAGTTCTTCCGCTTTTTTTCGTATATCTATTTCTTTGGTTAACTCTTTTGTTCTTTCATTGACTTTGACTTCTAAGGAGTCTTTAAGTGCTTTTTCCTTTTCGAGAATACTTTGCTGCGCCCTGAATCTTTCCTGCTCTAATTCGGCTTCTGTTTTTAAGTTTTCAACCATGCTGTTAAATTGATAAAAGGCATTGTCGAGTTCAATAATTTTATTAGGAGGAAGTCCAACTTTCAGATCACCATTTTTAATTTTTTGGGTGATCGAAGAGAGCAATACAATCGGATTAACGAAAAAATGGAACCAAACAAAACCGATTATCAGAAGTCCGACAGCTATGATGCCTATCGTGCTGTATATGATGAGATTATTAGCGCGTTGAAATTCTTCAAAAACGACTTCTTTTGGAATCATTGAAATGATCCGCCATCCTGTAGATTGTAATTTAGCCGTGACAACAAGGTATTCTTTTGAGTTTTCGTAGGAGAAAGTGTTAAGTAGGTTTTTAGAATGATCGGATTTTGAAAAAACTTCTTCAGCAATCTCATTCAGTAAGGGAAATTTAGAGTTAATCGCCTTTGGATTGCCTGTCTCAGAAAGTTTTGCTTTATGACGATAATATAAAATTCCACGATACGCCTTTCCATTTTCATCTAACAGTTCTTTTGAATATGTTTCATTGTTAATAGCTATAGCTTTACCCTTTTTAGATATAATAAGTATTGTAGAATCATTATATATTTGTAGTCGTTTCAGGATATCATCCGTTATTTGTTTTGTGGTTACATCATGCCCGGCAATTCCTAACAAGTTTTGGTGAGAGTCAAAAATAGGGAAAGCGGCTGTCACCATGATTCCTGCCCCCGCAAGATCGTTATAGGGTTCTTCCCAACCAACTGATTTATTTTCAAAGTCGGCGGCTTTATAATAATGTTGCTGCGTTGGGGCTCCACAACAATCCGAGAATTTAAACGAAATGTTGGGATAAGCGTGAAGATTTTCAGTTTCAGTGGCCATATACACCCACGAATACTGAAAGGTGTCATGAATTGTTTTAAAAATGTATTTCATTTTTCTAATAATATTGAGTTCTTTTGCCAGCAACTCAGGATTGTAATCTCTTTTGAGAACAATGGAGGCGGTATTAGGTGAAAGGAAAGGTAAGTCGGGATTGTTTTTGCCGTCATGACTGTAAAACAAAGTTTTTTCGGCATTATGCAATCTGCTGCGCCATTCTTCATAGGTCCACTGGTTTTCTCCATTGTACGATTCGTATTCGGTAACGTAGATTTCTGCTATGACTTTGGCGCTATCTTCAACTCCTGTGAACATCTTGTCTACTTTGCCAAGAACGGAATAGTGAAGCTTTTTTAACTTTTCTGTAGCATCCAACTCAACATGATCTTTCATCACTTTTGAACCATAAATCATGATCCCAACAATACATACAGAAAGACTTATAAAAAGAAGGAAAAATAATGTTCTAATTCTTATTTTCATACAACACCTGAGTTATTGAGGAATTAGCCGTATATGGTCATTTAATTCAATGTTTACCATCGCTGTCAAAACCATCAAATTAGGATCGAACGACAAGATAACCGGGTTTTTACCCGCAGCACAGAATGTTGCAAGAACGGTCCAGCAATAAATTCAAGATGAACTTGGCAAGAAAAAGGCGGGTAAAAAATCCGGTTCATCGTTTTGTTAGCTTTTGTAAGGATTTATCTCCTCTCATAAAGGCCGAGGATATCATCTTTTAGCTCAATAAGTTTGTTACAATTGAAGAAGGACTCT
>JADGAT010000193.1 GCA_015231885.1 SAR324 cluster bacterium | reverse complement strand
AACCTCCTGTAAAGATGCTCCACCATGAACATATCGACTCCCTGATCCTTTAAGACGAAGCCGGTTGATGGATTTGGGTATTTGTATTTCAATATCTCCAGCCAGGTTGACTTCCTTTGAAGTGAACTTCCGCAAACCCGCCTGATCCACTAGACCTTTTCCCAAAATGAACCGCCGATCCCTAAATAAAATTTGGGAACCAACTGGCTCAGCATCCACAAAATCGCTATCATCAATGGGCTTATCCTGATAAACAAAACCATGATCCGAGGTCACCAGTAAATTATTGGCATTGGCCGCAGTCAGTTTTTTAATGAGCTTGATCACATCCTGCAAAGTTTCCTCTGCTGCCTCAAAAACCCTTTCTTCAGAATCACGAGTGTCCCCTGTTTTATCAATTCGATTGTGGTAAACATACACAACGTCATGTTCTTTTATTAGCTGCCTGCAATCATCCTTATTCAACTGTAAAAGGTCTTTTGCTTGTATTGCCGTCGCTGCCTGAGAAACCGACTGACTGAGTATTTTGTTCCTGTTGGCGGTTCCCATAGAAGAGTGTCCATCCACGAAGGCAGTTGCGGAGTCATCTTCTGCTACTGACAATTCTTTATTGGGGAGTAGTGCCGCCATTCCCAACTGGGTGTAGCTGGGAAGCATAGAAAGTGCCGGATCAATTTTGGCCTCATACCGATCTTCCTTACGAATCAATCCTAAAAGCTCCTCTCCAATTTCAAACCGGAGGGCATCTGAAATAATGACAAATACTTTTTTGTTATTACTTAAAAAAGGATCAACCCACTTCTTAAAAAAACGGCGCTGGCTTTCTACAGGAGAAGCCTCCCACTGGGTTATGGAATCCACAACCTGTTGCCAGTTATCATTTATTTTCAGCAGGTATTTATTGGTATAGAGGTTTTCCACCAACTCAATCAGTGGATTCATTAAGGAAATCTGACCTGATTTACGTACATGGAAAAGGAACTTCCGGTAGAGTTGGTCGATCTTGTACCACACCCTGCTATAGCTCTGAATTCCTTCCGCCATTGAGTTGATTGAAATTGATATTTCATCTAAAGTACTGAGAAACAGTGATGCGTATTCCACAGCATTATACAAACCCCTAAAATCGTTATACCAATGGCTTTGCCTTCGTTGACGAGCTAATAATGCCACGTCTCCAGTAGAAATAGTTCTGTCTGAAACACTCTTAATCAAACTGCTTAATATTTTTTTGTCGATTAGCTGAAAGTAATCCAACTCCACCAACTGCTTGAAATCTCTGGATTGTAAATCCTGCTCTATCCCCAATATTTCAGCACACTGATGAGAAAGTGTCTCAAAGGCTCTTTCATATTGTCGGCTGTCTTTCCAACGTCTTAGGAATACCAAAGCATCGCTGTTTAAACGAACGTTACCATCTGTTCCCATGGCGTAGCAGGATTTGAATAATTCAATAACAAAATCCTTCACACCAGTAGTTCCTGAGTCATAGCTATAATGTCTTTTTAACTGATCCCATAAAAAATCTGACAAACTGGAACGCTCAATCAACCTTATTTTTTCGTCCTTTTGTTCTGCGGGGCGGCCATCCGCAAGCTCCTCCAGCAAACTCTCCAGAACTTCATCAATCCTTGGTCCGGACGAGGCACAGACGGAGAGAATTTTCATCCGAATCATGCCTGGGGTATCATCAGGCTTCAGTAATTTCTTTAATGCTTCTCTTCGTTTTCCTGAATTGAAGAACTCAATATGGGATTGAATCACATCGGCAAATTCCAATCCCAGCCCCAATTCACTCAACCAAATAGAAACCTGATCGGTACGAAATTCTCCCTGAGCTAACTGGACATCCAGTAACCAGTTTTCCAAATCCTGTGGCTGTTCTCCTTCATGATAAAGAAGAAATTTCTGGTCCGGCTGTTCTCTCAAAATCCGGTGTTTGACCATGAATGCGTTATTATTCAGCTCGATCTTCTCAATATCTGTGAAGTCTAAAGACTCAAAATCTTGACGCAGCTCTTTCTTGGTGTCGTACCAAAACACAATCCGGTGCCTCTCAAAGATTTTTGTAAGTGCCTGTTGTATTCGATCCATAACTCACAACAAAGGATGTTTAATGATTAAGCCATGCTTCTGCACTCAGTCTCCCTAAGGCTAATTCAATATGTGTGTCTTGAAATAATCTGGCTTTTCTTTCGTTCCAACTTTTTACGTTTTGAATCACTTCTTTAGGATCACTATCCACATGATCATGGTTAACTACCCAATGAATGGATGATAATAATTCCATTCCATAAGGAGTCTCAAAACCGTCCACCAAACTCTCGACTTTATCCAAACGTTCTTTTTCTTCGGCATGTTTTTCAAGAAATTCATCCGCAGCTTTTAACGCTTCAGGTAGCAATTGAATTTCTACATCAGGTTTTTGCGTGTCTCCATATCCACTGATAAAATGTCCTTCCAGTACCTCCAGAACTTTATTTAAATTATGGGCATAAGGACCATAGATATGTTTTACAAATCTCAACTTGAGAGGTTGCCCTGCTTCTTGCAGAAAATAAGCTAATTTTTGAACTTCCAACAAAGTAAGTCGATACGCATACTTAGAATATTGTTGTATCAACTTAATCAACAATGCTCTCGCAACCGTCATTTTAGGTTTACTCGTTCTGACAGGCATATCTGCTACGGCAGGGGCTCCTGTGGGTTCATATAGTAATACATGAACTTCAGCTAAAGGAGCAAAAGCCTCTTCAATCATTTTCCGTACTTTGGGCCATTCCAACCCACCTAGTCCACATCCTAACGGTGGAATAGCTATTGACTGGATATTGAATTGTTTCACTTCTTCGACCAATGCAGCCAACCCAGATTCAATATCTTCGTACCGTGACTTTCCCTTCCAATGACGTTTTGTAGGAAAGTTGATAATATATCGAGGATTCATTAATGAAGAGGTATGAAAGGTTAGCATTTTTCCCACCTTCATTTTTTTATCCCGACATTCTTTTTCATAAACCTTAAAATTTTCCGGATATGCTTTTTTGAATTGTAAGGCGATTCCCTTGCCCATAACTCCAACACAATTCACTGTGTTCACAATTGCTTCTGCATCGGCTTTTAAAATATTGCCGCTAATATACTCCATCATCATCACCTCTCTCAGTAATACCAACTTCGGGTAACCTTCACAGGAACGTCTGCATTGTATTGTTTTAAAACAATTTCGACCTCCTCAACCATCTCGCTATTGATTACCCCAATCCCTATAATTGCGGACCAAGGGCAAAATTGGTGAATTAAAAATTCGGCCTGTTTTCTTCTTTGTCTATCCATGTCTTCAAGCGTATCTGCCCAATATTTTGCATAAATTGTTGGCCAATCAAGTTTACCCAAATCAGCTAAATCATCAAACCACTTTGTAAATATGGCTATTCCATGGCCATCTGAAAATACATATTTCAGGTTTTCTTCAACAATCTTTTGTGCTGTAGAAACCAAGTAAATAAGTGGCTTCTGTCCTTCTTCATAACCTTCAACTTTTCCTGTATGCAGCTGTAAGAGCATAGGAGATAGAGGCCCCAAATAGAAAGGGACATAGTCATGAACCACTCCCTGAGGACCACAAGGAATTCTTCTTTCATGCCTGGTTTGTTGAATTTCTTCGTTGTGAATAGTCTTATACAACAAACCGTCATTTGGTGTCGTATTCGGTGCATGAATCCCATTTCGCTCCAAATACGCAGACAAGTTTTCAAGATGAATCAATCTATAAATCTTTGTCGGGTTCGGAGTTTCCATCATTTCCCACTTAAGCCTGCGATTTTTTTCAGGGCTTTGCCGAATTTGTTGTAATTGACTTTTACTCCGTCATCGAGGTCGATTTCAATTTGCTGAGTTGCTAACGGATAAAGCACCTCCCTTTCGTAGTCTTCCAATTCCTCAATGACT
>JADGAT010000192.1 GCA_015231885.1 SAR324 cluster bacterium | reverse complement strand
CCTGGAGTTGGTGCTCGCAGTTTGAGGGAATGTTTGCTGGTACAGTTAGAGCTGTTAGAGATGAAACATGATTTGAGCTTCGAAACTTTAAAAAAACTCCAATTCAGCGTATATCCGCACTCTTCGCAGCAGTAGCCGTCTTCCGAGGGATATGCTGCAATTTGCTGACACTTGCGGCATTGAATTGGAGCACTATTTTCATAGTCGAGCATGGCAGTTTTCGATACTAGGTTGTTTGGAATGACGTGCTGAATGTCTCTGTGTTGTAGAGATGAGATGAAATCATCACAATCATAGCCTTTCAGAGTTATATGCCTGTCGATCAGAACCTGTTGTCATACTGCTAACCTAATGCATCAATGACATCCTGTGGCGCTTGTACTAACTCAACAAGTACACCCTCTGAGCATAAAGGAAACTCCTCGTTGCCTTTTGGGTGAACGAAAGTAATATTGTGCCCACTGGCTCCGGGTCGGATACCACCAGGTGTAAAGCGAACGCCTTGCTCGGTCAACCACGCTACGCATTTTTCCAGATCGTCAATCCACAGGCCGACGTGATTCAATTGTGGTTTATCAACGCGTGGTTTTTTGTCCATGTCGAGGGGTTGCATGATATCCACTTCCACGGCGGTTGGGCCATCGCCAATCTTGAGAACGTCTTCATCAACGTTTTCTTTCTCGCTTTTAAACGTTTTAACAGTGGATAATCCCAAAATATCAACCCAAAATTTGGCTAGCTTC
The DNA here is from genome assembly GCA_015231885.1 of SAR324 cluster bacterium. Classification (GTDB taxonomy): domain Bacteria; phylum SAR324; class SAR324; order SAR324; family NAC60-12. The sequence goes on along the minus strand of JADGAT010000192.1, from coordinate 3,224 downwards.
GATTTATCTTCGCCACCAATTGCTACTTGCTGTATTCCAAGAACTTTAAATGGTCTAGTAGTCATACGTCTCCTTAAATTGATGAAAGTTTAACACATGTTTATTTACGATGAGGGATAAGGGCTATACTTTCCCTTTTCTTGCTCCAGCCACTCCCCTAAAAACAGTTGATGAGCCTGAGCCAGCTGGAAGCGCTGCTCCACGATGAATTGCTGTAAAAAAGGAATTACTGTCACAAAAAGATGATCCTGCCAACCTGCCGTTTTCGTCATTTGAGCCCGATAAAACAATGTTCCGACTCCAATTTGCCGTTGAAACGACAGATTTTGCATAACATAACCTGACATTACAAAAGTTAGATCAATTTTTGAAGCTTTTAAATCAAAAGTAACCAAAAATTTTCCATCTTCATCAGGAAATACCACTCGAGCAACCGGATAATAAAGAGGAGCTTCTGTTCCAAACTGGACAAATTGTGAATAATACTGCCGAACCACAATAAAGCCATTACTGGGTAATGCCCCATTTGTTTCACTGGATATGCGACCTTCAATACGAGTAGTCGTCCATCCCCATTCAAAACCAGTCTGAGCCGAATAGCACCCTTGAAAAACTAAAAACAACGCACAGAAAACTCCCCAACATCCTATGGTACTAAATTTTATCTTATATTGATTTAACAAATGGATCGCCTTGAGTGTCCTGGTTGCTTCAAATTTACTTTGCTTTAGCAGATTCTGAAAGTTGTTTTTTTAAGGCTTTCAAATTTTTTATCGCCTCTGGATGATTCGGTGAAATCTGAAGAACTTTTTCAAACGCTTGTATACTGGCTGTCAGATTTCCTTTCATGGCATGAACAATTCCTAAATTATTATAAGCATCCGGATGGTTAGGAGCAAATTCTATTGTCCTTAAAAACCACTGTAAGGCTTCATCTAGCTTTTTTTGTTTCAATGCAATGATCCCCAAGTTCAAATTCAGATCAGGAGCATTTGGGTAGAATTTGGAGACATATCCTAAGTGTTGCTTTGCTTCCTCCAGCTTATTCGTCTCTAAATATATTTTTCCGAGCGCCACGTGGCTCTTGACATGGTTTTCTATCTGGAGTGACTTTTGGTAGTAAGGAATCGCCTCAGCATACTTACGCTGCTTAGCATACGTTTCTCCTATTTCGTGATAAGCATCCTTCACGAGCCCTGCTAGCTCTCCTGTTGGAAAATCATTAGCCAATTTCACCATCATGTTATATTCAGCCAAACCTTCTTGATATGCCCCAGATCTCACATAAACCCTTGCCAGATTCAACCTGGCTAAAACAAATCCCGGACTCATCTGTAATGACTTCTGGAAATATATTTTCCCTGCATTCAAATGCCCCTCTTGCGCATACGCATATCCTAAATTATGAAGGGTTCTTGCTTTGTAAGGAGCCTTATTAATGGCATCTTTCCAGGCACTCGCCGTTGTTGCATAAACCGCATTCCTTTCCCAGGTTCCCGCAATTCCTGAAACAATGAGTATCAACACACCAACAGAAGATATATAATATTTTCGAGCACCCAGCTTTTTTTGCAGCCAAAAGAAGAAATCAGCAAAAATCAACATTAGGCCAATCGATGGAAGATACGTTTTATATTCAACCAGCAAATCTCTTTCTGGGACAACAATATACGGGCCAAAGGTAATATAAAACCAGGCAACACCCAATGCAAACAAGACATACCCCTTTCTTGCCAAAAAGAAGGCCACCCCCACTAAAACAATATGGGCTAACAAAGATGCCAAAGCCCAGATATCAACTGCTTGTTTTGAAGGAATAAAATCATGATCGATGTTCATCCATTGAGGTAAGGGAATGACTAACAGCTTCCAATAATTCACTAGAGCCCGTGACATGGTCTCAACTTGTGTCCAGGGACCCCATAGCGTTTTTGAGCCAAAGCCTACAAAATAGTTGCCGCTCAAATAGTTCGAGTTTAACAAATACCAAGTCATCACGCCACTAAAAATGGTCAATATCAACACAGCCCACTTGAAAACGTTGCGTAAACGAGACCAGTCATTCAGCCGCAAGAGTATCTCGTAGGCAACAGGAATTAACAACCACGTTAACGTCATTTCTTTCGATTTAAAAGCGAACCAGTAACACAGAAGTGTGAATACCATCCAGGCCCAAAACTTTTTTTGAGGGGGAGAAAACTTTCTCATCTGCAAATAGCTTAAGAATGCTGCCACATAAAAAAATGTTGCAATTTCTCCACTGCGTTGAGTGATATAAGTCACAGAAGCCGTTAATAGAGGATGCACCGTAAAAATGGAGGCAATACTGATGGCTGTAAATTTGATTGAAAAGGCAATTGATGAATCCTCTTTTTTACTAGAAGGTGCGGCATAAATTCTGGACAGAAGTTGATCAATCAATAAAAAAACTAAAAAACCATTGAGGGCATGAAAACAAATGTTGACAATATGGTAACCCTGCACCTCAAAAGAGTGGAGAACATAATTCAAATATAAGGTGAGAATGGGAATAGCTCTTCGCGAATTAGTGAATTCAAACATTTTTTTTATAATTCCATCCAGATCTTTGATAATGGGGTTTTCCAAAATAAAAGGGATGTCATCAAAATGAAAAACAACACTCAGGGAATCATAATAACCAACCCAGGTCAAACCCGTGAGCCAGAAGAGTACGATGAGGGGAATGGTCAACCAAGACATGGACGTCATTTTAAATTGCATATGTTTGTATTCGGAAAAGTATATAGGAATTAAATAGTTGAATGGAATAGTATCACACCAAGGGGGGGTACATGCTAGACTAAACTATAAAAATTACATAGATTACGTTGATTTTCAATAACAAAGCTCTTCTCTACTATTTTTTCTGATTGTTTCTGATTTTTGGGAGGGGTTGATTGGACATGATAGTTAATGAGGTGCATGGGAGTATTAGAGTTCCAAACACAACCAATATTTTTACAACCTTCCACAATACTTGTGTTTTCGAAAATTTTTCTGTTGATTTCTGCCAAGTTGGCATAAAGTTTTCCTGGGCATCATTCTTCTCAGGAGTAATTATGAAAATTCCTTGTATCCAGCCATTACCTTGGTTAGTAGGTGGCTTATCATTTTTACAACCAGCAATGACTACGATTCAATTGAGTAATCTAAGTTTAGTAGCCACGGCTTTGATATTAGGCTCTCGGTTTAATCTCAGCGAA
>JADGAT010000191.1 GCA_015231885.1 SAR324 cluster bacterium | reverse complement strand
TTGATTCAGTTTTGCACCACAATCAGGTGATTACGGAAGTTATGAATCTATCTTCCATGAAAGGTTATGATACACCATCTGAACACGCTGTTATTCATGGAGAACTTATGCAGACCGTGTTTACGCACGGACAGCAGATGAACAATGCGTATAAGGCTCTATTAGGTAAATTGCCTAATAAAAAGAAGGGAATCCTCAAGCGTTCATTTAACCAGATACTCAACCAACATCAACAAATAGAAGTCTTTATGCGTGGAACCATGTAAATAAATTGAAAGTAAAATCTTTAATTCGGCTAATACCTTGGTCTGTGCGGAGCAACGGTTTTGTTGTGGCATGGGTTGAAGATACATGAAGTTTCTTAACTATGGACCGTCTGGTGATCCTGCAAAGGGTTGCCGGACGGCCTGAGTTAAGTTACCAGAAAAAAAATAACTGTGAGGTAAACTATGAAGACGAAAAATTCCTGGAAGCTGTTGTATATGATTCCGCTCATGTTTTTAGTGGCATGCGCTACCGGTGGTCAAAACCTCACAGAAAGTGGTGATGTTACCGTAAAGATCTTGCCCTCACCTCAGGTGCAAATTCATGGAGTCAAAGTGTTCCAAGAAGGGGATAAACTGGCTATCAGAGGGCATGTTGAACCGCATAATCAGGTCAGTCCGACCCAGTCACTGTCAGGATGGGTTCATGTAAAGATCACAGATGGGAGAAATACAATTCTTCATGAACGAGAGCATACATTCACTAAAAGACATCAAGATGGCCGTCATCTACCTGACTTTTATGCAAAAATCCCTCTTATCCTTCCAATGGGTAGTACCATTCAACTTCAATATCACCGTAAATCCCATTAGATGAAAGATATTCCCCTACCACATGCATCGGAAATACCATTAAGCCAGGAGGAGGCTTCTCCTGGCAAAGGGAAAATAGTTTATTATTATAATTTGTCAATAAAATCAAATGTTAATTGAATAGGTTTGATATATACAATGATGTTTAATTACTCAGTAGTTAGTGACGGATTATTGTAAATATCTGTGGATAATTGGATATTCTGGCAGGTTTCTTTAATCTGTCTTGGTGTCTGATAACAAATATGATTTGTGAGGTATGTTTATGAAACGAACAATGGTAGTTACAAATGCTTTAGTGGCAGGTGTTTTTTTCTTATACAGTCCCATTGCGATGAGTGCGGGGGAGCATGGCATGCAAAATCATATGGGACATGGGAGTAGTTCTCAACCTCAGGTGGGGCATGAAAGTAGTGCACAAAATCATGCTCACAGACCTCAAGAGAATACTATTATTCAGGCAGAAGGTCTTCTTAATGAGGTTCACATAGAAAAAAGAAAAATTAATATTACTCACCAACCTATCGCTGCACTTAAGTGGCCTATGATGAGGATGGATTTTGGAGTTAAAGAGGGAGTTTCTCTTCAGGGGTTAATGCCAGGTCAAAATATTAAGTTTTCTCTTACAAAATCAGGTGAATACGAATATATCATAACTCAGGTCACACGGACTCATTGATTTTTATAGGGGCTGGAAACTTCAGGTAGTCTGCTGGTTTGTAGGTGAAGCATCTTACCGGGAGTTGTTTTTTTTAGATAGAATAGGAGAGGCAAAATGTGGTTCAAGAACCGAGTGCTATTCATGGCACTTATTCCAGGAATACTCGTTATTTCAATCTGTGGTGTGTCCTTGGCCGAAGAGGAGATTGAACTGCATGAGCTTGTGCAAATAGCGACCGAAAAGGATCCTTCGGTATTGCGTCTGGATCTTGAATCTAAAGCTTTAAGACAAAAATCTGTTGCAGACGGTCAACTGATGGACCCCCGTATTAAATTGGGCGTTTCAGCCATTCCCTTGGATTCTTTTGATTTGGAACAGGAGGCTATGACCCAGCAACAAATTGGTTTCCAACAAGTATTCCCTCGGGGCAGCTCTTTGGGATTGAAAAGGAAGAAAGGAGAAGCATTTTCTAGAGAAAAAAGCTGGATGGCCCAGTGGGAGTATTTAAAAATTCAACGTGATGTCCGGCTTGCTTTTTTAGAAATAGTTCATTTACGAAAGTCTTCTGGCATCGTGCGTAAAAACAAGAAACTATTTCAGCAGTTATTAGAAATATCTCGGTCTCGCTATGCTTCAGGAAAAGAGAAACAGCAGAACGTTCTTGAGTTTGAGCTGGCGGTTTCTCGGCTTGATGAACGACTGGTTAAAATCCAAGAGCAGGAGGATTCGGCCCGTGCACGACTTTCAAAGTGGGTTCCACGAGAAATGGCGTTTCGAAAGTTCGGTAAAGATTTTCCTGAATTTCCCAAATTGCTGAGTAGGGAAAAGATGGTCCAAAGGTTGTTTCTGCACCCGGCAGTCAAAGCCGCAGATTCACACATTCAATCTCAGGATCTGGGATTGCAGCTAGCTCAGGAAAAATACAAACCAAGTTGGATGCTTGATGCAACCTACGGACACCGTGAGGGCCGTAATCCTAATGGCAGTGATAGAACGGATGTTCTGTCGGCCATGGTTGTGTTTGATTTGCCCATTTTTACTGAAAACCGTCAAGATCGAATCCAGGAATCTGAACGTTTAAAAACGCAAGCGGCTAAGTTTAAACGTGATGATCGGTTGCGCCAGCATAAATCTGAGCTTGAGGTTCTTTTAGCCAAACACTCACGTCTTGAAGAGCGGTTGAAAGTATTTTCGACTCAACTCATCCCAGAATCCAGAAATTATCGTAAAACCACCCTTTCAGGCTACCAGAATCGCGTGACGGACTTGACTGATGCGATCCGTGCCTATTCGGTTGAACTGCAAACTCAGCTTAATGAGTTGAATGTTCGTTTCCAACGTCTGGTTGTCCAGGCAAGGATTCTGTATCTGGTTGGAGATAAATGATGAATAAATATCTAATGGGTTTCTTGTTGCTGGGAACAGCTTTTTTTAGTGGTGGATGGCTGGGTGCTACTGGAATGTGGCCTTCCTCTTTCTTGGATTCTCTCATTGGCTTTGTGAATCATCAATCCATGGAGGCTCCTGGACAGATGTCTTCCCAGGGCAATACAGCAGAAAAAAAAGTGTTGTATTGGTCTGCGCCAATGGATCCGACATTCCGTAGTGATAAACCGGGGAAGTCTCCTATGGGAATGGATCTTGTGCCTGTTTATGAGAATGAAGCGGTAGATGGCGATGATGCGGATGTCGTTATTTCCCCGGCAGTGGTCAATAATCTTGGTGTGCGTACAGCCCCAGTTCAGCGTCAAGATATGGAGCGGCGTATTGATGCAGTGGGGTATGTAGCCTTTGATGAATCGAGGATCAGTCACATTCATTTGCGGACAAGTGGTTGGATTGAACGACTTCTTGTTAAATCAGAGGGAGAGCGTGTCCACAAGGGGCAGTTATTATTTGAACTCTATTCTCCTGATCTGGTTAATGCCCAGGAAGAGTATTTACAGTCACTCTCTATTCAGAATAAACGCCTTAGGCAGGCATCCCGTCTGCGGCTTCTTGCTTTAGGGTTGCTGGAAAGTCAAGTTAAACAGTTGGAGAAAAGTGGCAAAGTACAGCAGCTGGTTTCAATATTTGCGCCTCAACAAGGTATTGTCAGCCACCTTATGGTGCGTCAAGGAATGCGAGTAAAACCAGAAATGGAGATAATGACCCTGGCCGATCTGTCCAGTGTTTGGTTACAGACAGAAGTCTTTGAGCGGCAGGCAAGCTGGGTCACTCTGGGGGGGCGCGCTGAGGCCAATTTCTCTTATATGCCTGGTGTTACAAAAAAAGGCGTTGTTGATTTTATCTATCCTACCCTAGATCCGAAAACCAGGACTCTAAAAGTACGTCTGCGGTTTGACAACCCGAATGAAAACATGAAACCCAATATGTATGCCAAGGTGTCGATTTTTGGGAAAACCAATAAACAGGTTCTTACTATTCCAAATGAAGCGGTCATACGCAGTGGGCATGGTGAGCGGGTTATGTTGGCCTTAGGAAAGGG
>JADGAT010000190.1 GCA_015231885.1 SAR324 cluster bacterium | reverse complement strand
CTGTTCCCCCAAAGTCAAGCTAAATATTTGATTTTATTCATGATATTTCATTGCAAGTTCTTAACCGGACAACACTGATTTTCACCGATTCTAAAATCGATAATTTTATTGCTTGGTCCAAAGCACGTAACTTGGCCGACTTATGCGAAAAATCGAAGGATGAAACCTGAAAAATGTTGATAAATTGGGTTTCTTGTTTCGAAAAATAACAAAAATGAGTCCGCTAACGTTCGGCAGTAAAGTGGTTTTAGTATAGAACAGGGACAATTACTGTTTAATTGTTTATATTGAGTTTTTTGATAGCTTCAGCGATTCGTTTTAGTGCTTCGGAAATTTCACTAATAGGTTTGGCGTAACAAAACCTAACATATCCTTCTCCTCCTTCTCCAAAAGCACTTCCAGGAACAAGTGCAACAGATGCCACGTCAATAATATATTTCACAAAATCCTCCGACGACAAACCCGTATCTTGTATATTAACAAATATATAAAATGCCCCCTCTGGTTTTAAACATGAAAGTTTATCTATTTTACAAATTTCAGATATTATGTAATCTCTTCTTTTCTTGTACTCATTTCTCATTATATTGCATTCATCTTTTTCCTTTTCAAATGCATCTATACCTGCCCATTGAATGAAATGATTAACTCCACTAGTAGTTATCGAATTTAGTCTCATCATTGGTTCTATATAGTGACTTGGCGCAGCTATGTAACCAAGACGCCAACCAGTCATTGCATAAGATTTTGAAAATCCATTAAGTAGAATTGTCTTGTCACGCATTCCTTTAATCTCTGCAATGCTATGATGTTTATTGCCATCATATGTTATTTTTTCATATACTTCGTCTGACAATATCAATATTTCTTTATTTTTTGTAAGTTTAGCAAGCTTTGCAAGAGTTTCTTTTTTTATAACAGAACCTATTGGATTATTTGGTGAAATTAGGGCAATCATTTTTGTTTTACTGGTGATATTTTTCTGTAATTCACTAATATCAATTTGAAACCCATTTTCTCTTTTTAATCTATACGCTTTTATAATAGCACCAGCAAATTTGGCAATCTCGGGATAAACTGTATACCCGGGGTCAGGCAATAAAATCTCGTCACCTTCATTAAGAAAAGACATCACAGCTAAAAATATACCGTGCGTCACACCGTTTGTAATAAGGATTTCATCAGGATTGTAATTAAGATTATTTTCAGAAAATAATTTCTTTGATATTGCCTTTCTTAATTCTTCCACTCCAACAATAGAAGCATATCCTGTTTTGCCATCATTGAGCGCCTTTACAGCTGCCGATTTAATATACTTTGGTGTGTCAAAATCAGGTTCCCCATTGGTAAAGTCTAATATCACTTTTCCTTGCTTTTCCAATGCTTTGCAATAATTCATGATTTCTCTGATTCTTGACAGTTTTATTTTTTTTGTATTTATTCCTTGCTCAATCAACGAAATACTCTCCCTTTATATAAGATGCATATGTGAATAAATAAACAGTTTATGATTCTTAATATCAATCATATTGCTAGAACAACAGCCGTCAAAGCATACGATTTTGGTTCTCAACATTAATCAGAAACTGTTGCAGTTCTTCAGTACAGTTGGTACTTGGGATGACACGAGTTTTGGTTTTTGACCCGCACTGCAAAATCCATGACGATAAGGCCCCCACGACAACAGCCGTCAACTCAGTTTCGACAACAGGTTTGTTAACCAATAAATATCGATGTGATGGCATCGTTTCCAGATGTATCTTCTGGTTCAGATGGGTTGACATAAATACGACTCGAGTTTCTATTTTTTAGGATCATGCAGGCAGTGGTTAGCCCATCCGATTCTCCATTTCATCGGTTGCCATCAAGATTAAAACAGGCTCTAATGATCAGGCCATAACAATCGCTTTATCTCCCAAATCCACAATACCAAGAAATTAACATCCTATAGGCCTGATTGTTTCAGCTGAAAGCATTGCAATGATGGTCTCATCTTCGACAATGCGTATCCGCTTTTGCATTTGTTTACCCCCCTCTTTCAATTGGCTTTTTGGACTTCAGGTTCCCAATCTACTGTTTCATCTTTGGATCCAAAGCGTCCCTTAGTCCGTCGCCGAACAAGTTATAGCCTAAAACCGTGAGCATAATGGCCAGGCCAGGAAACAGTACCATCCAAAAGGCGGTGGTCAAATACTGGCGTGAATCGGCAATCATTTTGCCCCACTCAGGGTAAGGAGGCTGTGCGCCAAGTCCGAGGAATCCGAGCGATGCAGCGGAAAGCACAGCAGTGGCTACACCGAGGGTTCCCTGGACGATCACAGGTGCAACGCTGTTGGGTAAAATATGCCGAAAGAGGATGCGCAGGTTGCCCGCGCCTATGATTTTCGCCGCATTGATATATTCCTCTTCCTTAATGCTTATAACACGGGAGCGGATTAAGCGACCATATGTTGGTACATGGATGATGGCAATGGCAATCAAGGCATTCACCAAGCCTGGACCTAAAATCGACACGATGGCGATGGCTAGCAAAATTGAGGGAAACGCCAGAATAATGTCGAAAAAACGAGAGATGACGGTGTCGGTCCAACTGCCAAAGTAACCGGCCAACATCCCTAAAATGCTTCCTACAACGAGCGAACCGCTAACCGAAAAAAAGCCTAGCCATATTGAAATGCGTGCACCGTAAATAATCCGTGTCAGAATATCCCTGCCTAAATCGTCCGTGCCAAACCAGTTTTTGAAACTTGGTGGTTTCAGACGATTGGCCAAGTCCTGTCCGTCCCATTGTCCAGGAGCAATCAACGGGGCCAGTATTGCGACCAGAATAAAAAATATGATGATGCCAAGGCCTATTAAGGCTGTTTTACGTTTTCTCAATCGCCTCCAGGCTTCTACCCAAGGAGAAGAAGTTTGGAAGCCTTTGATGTTCTCATTTGCAGATTCGATAGGATCCTTTCCAACGTTGGTTTCATTTGCCAAAATCATAATCCCCTCCTCACCTTTAGTAGCGGACACGCGGATCGAGGTAGGCATATAAAATATCGACCAGAAGATTGATGACCACAAAAACAAAAGACACAATCAAGATGCTTGACTGCACTACGGGATAATCGCGGGCACTAATCGCACCGTAGATGTAGCGGCCAATGCCCGGCCAACCAAATATTGTTTCAGTCAGAATAGCACCCCCTAGAAGAGCGCCTAATAATATACCCGTAATCGTTAGGATCGGCGCGAAAGCATTTTTTAAAGCATGTTTGTATATCACCCAAAATCCTGAGATTCCTTTAGCTCTAGCGGTCCTTATATAATCCGCTTTCATCACTTCAAGCATGGATGAACGCGTCATTCTAGCGATAACAGCCATCGGCATCATTGCCAGCGCCACGCTTGGCAAGATGAGGTGCTTAAGAACATCCCATAACCTGGCCCAATCGCCGGTCAGAATAGTGTCTAAAATATAAAAATTTGTGACAACCTGAAGAGGTTCCCTAACATTGAATCGTCCGACGGTAGGGAGCAATCGAAGCTTCTGCGCAAATACAAATTGCTCCATTAAACCAAACCAAAAAACGGGCACTGAAACTCCAGCGATGGCAATCAGCATGGCCAAATAGTCGAGCCGAGATCCGCGTTTCCAGGCCGCCACTATACCCGCGTTAACTCCTACAATAAAAGCGAAAATCAAGGATGAGATGGCAAGCTCGGCTGTAGCCGCCAGATACGGAAAAACCTCCTGGGCAATCGGTCGGTGCGTGAGTATTGATATTCCCAGATCTCCGCTCAAAATCCGTTTCAGATATGCCCAGTATTGAATATATAGAGGATCATCCAGACCTAAGCGATTTCGCAAGGCGTCCACGGCTTGCGGTGTTGCGCCTTCGCCCAAAATCACCAGGGCCGGATCACCCGGTATTGCGTGAAGAATAGCAAAAACAATCAATGACACGCCTAATAGAACCGGGATTAATTGTATGAGGCGTCTTCCGATATAGTATATCATCCAACAAGCTGCTTTCTAGAAGTTTTTCCTGTCATTTGAGTTGGCTTTGGGACGGGTTTTAATTTACCC
>JADGAT010000018.1 GCA_015231885.1 SAR324 cluster bacterium | reverse complement strand
ATGCAGGTCTTTCACAGCCTTTTTCTGGTTGACAGCCATGGCAATCATCCCGAACCTTATTCCCTCGTATCCACAGAAGATATCCAAACTGAAAAATGGAAATTCAACTCAGAAATTGCCGTTGCCTTGGGAATGGATGCAAAGCAAGGGCAGCAGCATCTGGAACATTATGTCACCCAGTTGAAAAAGGACGGCAAGTATGATCTCACCATCTGGCCTTATCATGCCATGCTGGGAGGAGTGGGACACGCTTTGGTTCCGGCAGTAGAAGAGGCCGTATTCTTTCACGGTATCACTCGTTTTTCTCAACCAGATTATCAAACAAAAGGCCACAACCCACTGACCGAAAACTATTCTGCTTTGTGTCCTGAAGTCTTGAAAGATGGAAAAGGAAAAACGATTGCCGAACCCAATACGGATTTAATGAAAAAGCTGATTTCTTGTGACACGGTCATCATTGCCGGTCAGGCCAAAAGCCATTGCGTGCGCTGGACTATAGAAAATCTGCTGGAATTTATCCAAAAAGAAAAAAAACAGAATCCACAAAATATTTACCTTTTGGAAGACTGTACCTCTCCTGTCGTTGTTCCAGGGGTGATTGACTACACGGATGATGCCAATGAAGCCTTCCAGCGTTTTGCCGATGCAGGAATGCATGTCATCCCATCCACAATTCCGATGTCCGAATGGCCTGGACTGACATAAACAATCATCCAACATAAACCCTATGCGCAACTCAATCCAATTGACCCTTCCCGACTGGGCTCCTGCCTTTATTGCAAGCTATCCTTCTCATCTTTCAACCCTACAGGACAGGCTGTATTTTGTGCTGGCACTGACACGGAAAAATATTGAAGCTAAAACAGGCGGCCCTTTTGGTGCCGCCGTCTTTGAAACAAAAAGCGGAAAATTGATTTCAGTGGGAGTCAATCGGGTCATTTCAGAACAAATTTCTTCTGCCCATGCCGAAGTGATGGCACTCAGTTTTGCTCAAAAAAAGCTGGAAACTTATGATTTGGGGAGTAGCGGACTTCCCGAACATCAGCTGGTAGTTAACGCACACATGTGTGCCATGTGCCTGGGTGCCGTGTGCTGGTCAGGTATAAAAAGTGTCGTGTATTCCGCAACCAGCAGAGATGTTGAAAAAATCACGGGATTTGATGAAGGACCTCTTCCAGAAAATACCCATTCGGCTTTGTCGTCACGAGGAATTGCGGTAACAGGCCCCTTCATGGAAAAAGAAGGGATCGACGTTCTGCAACTGTACGTAAAGGAGGGAGGGGTTATTTATAATGCGCGCTCGTAAATTTAGCATCATAGAAAAATAGATGTTCGTACATAATAAAAGAAGCTGGACTCTTGCCGACCTTATGTGAGAGTATGATTGATTGTTCTAAACAAGGTTATGGACTCATGAATGAAGCTGCAAAAAAATGAAACTGTCACACCAGATTGAAAATGAGATCGGCATCATCCAAGTGAAGGGCGATATCACCTGGCAAAATGCGGGAGAGTTCCGTTTTTATGTACAATCTTTAGCCGATGATCATCCCCTGCAAGCCATTGTGGTGAACTTGGAACAAGTCACCAAAATCGACTCTTCGGGAATGGGTATCCTCTACAGTTTACACAAAACCTCTGAAAAACAGAATATTCGCTGGATGCTTTGCCAAGTAAATAATGATGCCTATGAGGTCATGAGAGATGTTGGTCTGGACCGAGCAATCACTTTATATAAAACTGTAGAAGAAGCACTGGCACTGCTAAAAGAAAATCCTTGAAAAGGCAATAACGGTTTCCAGATGTCCGCATGTCACGTTAAAGCATTCTTTCCCTTCCCTTTTGGTACTGCTAAAACCAGATAAACTCCAAAAACTGACAGAGCAATTCCAATTAAAGATATGATGCTCAAGCGTTCATCAAAAAAGACATAGCTTTCAATAGCAGTCAAAGGAGGAACCAGATAAAACAAACTGGCCACCCTGGCGACTTCTCCTTCTTTGATCATAAAAAGTAGAAGTAAGATGGCCGAAATGGATAAGCCCACAACCAGCCAGAGCAATGCAAAAATAAATTCATGGGCCAGGACAAATTCCATGGTTTCCAGACGGTATGCCAACCCTCCCATTATGATAGCTGTCGCTGTGTATTGAATGAATGCTCCTGTCAATAACGGAGTGTGCTCGCAGTATTTTTTCTGATAGATTGTTCCGCAAGAAATTCCGAACAGTGCCATTACCGCATAACTCACCGTCAGCAAATTGATCCCTGATATCAAATCAACCTCTGTCGTCAACTTCCCCCCCAAGAGCACACCGAAAATTCCTATAAATCCCAGAATGACGCCAGATACCTGTCTACGGGAGAACGAAACCTTGGTGAGTACAACGGTCAGGATCATTGTCACAATGGGTTGCAAACCCACAATCATTGCACTGATCCCGGCAGGCATTCCCGCTTTAATCGCAGAAAACACACCACCCAGAAATGCGCCATGGACCAATGTTCCGGAAATTGCCAAGTGGAAAATGGATTTTTTATCACTTGGCCAATCAGAATGAGTGATTGGGATGATCACTCCCAGCAGAACAAGAGTGACTGCCATACGCAAAAATAAAAAGGTATACGGCCCGGCATAAGGCAATCCAAATTTTGCTCCAATGAAACCCGTGCTCCACAAAAATACAAAAATCCCCGGCACGAGGGTCAACCACAGTTTTTTCTTATTTTCCATTTACAATACTGTTGAGAGTTTACTCACTATACACAATCTCCATGTGAACCACAAAAACTCTGTCCATTGTTACATTTTTATTAAACATTTGGCCCCATGCTGCCGATAACACAAATAGAACCACGACTATTCCATTATTCATTAAAGGAGGGTAAAATGAAAATAAACAACATTGTCGCAGTATCATTCATCTCTTTTTTCATTCTGTCTTGTGGTACAGGGAGCGAGGCCGATGTTGACTTTGACTTGGATGCCGACACTTCCTCTTTTTCATATGATGACATCGACAGCTGTGCTACTGATATCGCAGCTGGCAATAGCGACAGCACTGACACTTGCGGAGGAACACTGACACTGACGATGACAGCAGAAGAAAAAAGCGGAACCTGCAAAGCCACCGATGTTTCGGTAAAATGGACGTTCAGTTTTTCGAACAACACCTCGCAGGAATTAGAAATTGATTTTGGTGATATTGACAGAGGGGATAGTGTCACTAAACAAGAATCCGTACACTTTTCCAATTTGCTGCTTCTCGGCAATGCCGATGATCCCAGTGGCGATGCCAGTTTTGGATCTGATTGTGGTGGTGCCATCACTGGACTAGACGGGATTCCTCTGTAGAACTCTTTTCACAGCAGACAGGATATCCTCTCATTTTTTCTTGTTGCAACTAGCCCTTATCTAAGTGCGACAAAAAGATGTTTTTTCAATCTATTTTTCATGGACAATAAGATTTCATTGTGCGATGCTTCACTATCAAAGGCATGGAGCCCATAAAAAAAGTGATGAGCACAAACCCAGAAGACGACCATGAATCTCTCGAATCGAATTGAAAACGAGACTTGTGTGATACTCATAGAAGAAGATCTCACTTGGAAAAATGCAGAAGAATTTTATTTTTATGTGGAAACACTAGTGGAAGAACACTCCCTTCGTACGGTCGTTATCAACTTAGCCAAGGTAAAAAAAATCGACTCTGCAGGCATTGGAAAAATGTTCAGTTTGTACAAGCGTTTTCAAAAAAAACAAATCCAGTTGATCATTTGTCATGTGAGTGACGAACTCTTTGAAATGATAAAGGGTATTGGCCTGGACGGCATTTTTAATTTCCACAGCAGCGAAGCGAAAGCACTGGCAAGTTTGCACACAGAATAGACCTCCATTCATAATGAAGTTCCCTCTTTAAAAAAATCGAAGGCCTCCTCTTCTGTATTAAAGATTGTAATTTTCTTATTCAACTGGATCAATTTCAACGTACTGTAAACGGAGGTATTCAATTGGCAAAAAGCCAAATCAACAGGAGACCGTTTCATTAACATCATCAAAGTGCCTATCCCTGCTGAGTTGATACAGGATGTTTTTTCCAAATTGATGACGAGAGCATTCGCTTTGGCCTGTTCCAACACCTCGAAGCAATAAGGAGTGAGTTTATTTGCCAGATCTGCGGTTAGTTCACCATCAACCTCTATGATACAGATCTGATTTGCAATGCGGTATGATAGACTCATGATTGTCTTAAAAAAATGGATTATTTATCAATTTTCAAAGTAATATTGCATAATCCAATCGTATATTGTAGTAAAATAAGCATGATTGAGCAAACATTTCAATATGCAGTGTGTAACAGAAACAACTAACAGACTTTGAAAGAAAATTGTGAAATTATCTTATCGCACATCCAATAATATCTGCATCATTGACTTTGCAGAACGGCTCACCCTGACAGAGACCTTAGAGATGGAAATATCTCTGACGGCACTATCAAATATGGATTTTGAAGGATACGTACTAGACTTTACAAAAGTGCAGCGTATCGATTCTTCGGGAATCGGGTTGGTCATCGCATTTTTTAACCGACTGCGCAAAAGGGAAATCAAAGCCGTACTCTGTCCAAATGAATATCTCACATCATTATTCCGCAAAGCCAATCTAAGCGATGTCATTCCGACTTACTCAACAGAAGAAGAAGCGGTTTCATCTTTTCAGAACTAAGCCTCTCACAAGATCGATTATGAAAAAAATAATTGGCGTCATTTTACTTTTCATTCCGATGCTCACGGGATGTTTGAGCGCAACTGTGGAAAAAGGATTACAGAGAGCTCAGCAAACAGGAACTCCTCTGTTCATTAGTCAAATTGCTCTACAGCATAATCAGTTCATGCCTGTCCGTATCTTTTGGTCCAATACAAGCACAAAAACAATAGAGCATTTACTATTCTCCATTTCGTTCTTCAATGAGGAAGGTCAAACCATCTTCCACAAGCAATTGGAAGATCATACTGGCCCCTACCTCCCAATAAAAAGCGCCGAAAACCCCATCAATCGAAGCTGGTGGTTTGGAGACTGGTATCAGGAAGCCATGAAATGTCTATTAATCGATAAAATTGAGATCTACTTTGAAGATGGATCCCATGAGACCGTTGAAGTCAAAAAACAACTGAATCAAATGATTGCTGATGATGTGGTCACCGATTGTAGAAAGTAAGCAAGCTTATGGAACTGATATACCGCATGGAAAATAATATTTGTGTCGTCGAGTTGGAAGGTGAGCTTACGTTAGACAAAGCGTATGAGTTCAACAATCGCATCAAATTCTTGACTGACGAGAAAAATCCAAAAGCACTTTTGATTAATATGCAAGACCTCATCCATATGGATTCTGCAGGATTTGGAGCACTTGCCACTATTTACAAAACAATGAAATCGCAGGCCAAACAGCTCGGAGTTTGTCAATTAAATCCCCACATGAAAGCAACATTCCAGATAACGAAGCTGGGGGAGCTAATTTCCATCTATGATACAGAGCAAGAAGCATTAAGAAACTTAGAAATGCTCAGCTAAACGTATTCTAAAAAACCCTCTCCACAGGCAACGACCCAAAGGGGAATTCCTTCTGCATCAAAATCAACGGCCTCTGAAAAAGCATCTGTTTCCAAAAATGAATCTTCTCCCAATTCTGGCAAACCAAATTTAAACCGTTCTGAGGGTGGTAACATCGAAGCCAGCAATCGGCCAGCAATCACATTGAGAGTTTCTGCAATCAAATCATCCAGTATTTGTTCAGAAGGTTCTTCTTCCATGGAATAAACATTTTCGGCCATAGTCACAACCAACTGACGCGGCATGATGAGGCGCAGTTCTCCAGAAAAAGGAAAAAAAATCAAAATTTCAGCATACAAAGCATCCATGTTGATCCAATCAATGCCTTCTGAATAATCCAAATACTCGCCCATGTGCTCCGCATCCACAAAAAACATCTCCATGGATTCACTCACCGCATTGATGATATGCGTTTTCAGTTTTTCCCGTAATTCGGCATTATTCATTTTCTTAATTCTCCCTTCATATCATCCACTCTCCTTTTTTCGGGTTAGAGAGAACCACCATTCCATCATCAGTCCGTAGCGCAACCGTACGACTCAAATCCCCACCCAAATCCTCTGTCAAGGCTCCTAACCTTAAAGCCCATAAGCATTTTTTAACGGCCAGAGTATTTCGTTTACCCACATTGAAACGGAAATTAGGATCTGCAATTTGGGCACCTCCCGCTAACTTGACCCATACTTGCCCGGAACTTCCCAGCTGCTCCATCAGTGCCAGCAGCGAAGAAATTCCCGTGTCTGCAAAATACCCTGGCTTCTGCTGTGCTTTTTTGCTGTCAATTGACGAGTCTGGTAAAACCACATGAACCATCCCTGCCGCCTGGATCACAGGATCATACAACATGACCGCAACGCAAGACCCCAACGCGTACGTTTTTATAATAGTTCCTGGTGTTTTAGAGGCACCATAATCCCCAAGCCCCAAAATGATTTCGTTCATTCAATAGTTTCGTTCAATAATTTCAATTCATGAATAATAAATACCTCTGTATTTCCTTTGGAAAAAAATTAGTGTACGATAGCCAGTGCATATTCGATACCAGTATACTGATCATTATCAGAATAGCAATCCGATAAAAACAGGAAATCCGATGTCAGAATTAACAGAAATGAAATGTATTGCATGTCAAGCAGGTGCTCCGCTTGCGACAGCAGCAGAAACTGAGAAATGGAAGCCCAAAATTCCAGACTGGGAGTTCAAAGAAGTCGAAGGAATTCAGCGATTGGAGCGCATGTTTGACTTCAATAACTTCAAAGAAACGCTTGCTTTTGTAAATAAGGTGGGAGCTATTGCAGAAGATGAGGGACATCATCCGGTCATGCTGGTTGAATTCCGCAACGTCACTGTTTCGTGGTGGACCCATAAAATAAAAGGGCTGCATGCCAATGATTTTATTATGGCAGCAAAAACTGATCAACTGTGATCATATTTTTTGAGCAGATTTTCTGTGGCTTCCTTCGTTTCTTTTTGGGAGAACACCCATTAGCTGCTGATGCATCTTTCTGATCGCACTAGCTGTAGTATTCCAATCAATGCAGGGATCTGTGACAGACACACCATATTTCAATTGGCCTACACCATTTGCAATGGGCTGATTTCCCCATTCCAGGTTACTTTCGATCATCAAACCAATGATGGACTGGTTTCCGTTAATAATTTGGTCGGTTATTTCGTCCATCACAACAAGTTGCTTTGCCGGGTCTTTTTCAGAATTGGCATGGCTGCAGTCGACCATAATATTTGCATCCAATCCTGCCGCTGTTATCAGTTTTTCACAGGTGGCTACTTCGTCAGTGCCATAATTCGGGCCATTGCTTCCCCCACGAAGTACAACATGCGTATATGGATTTCCTTTAGTCCGGATCACAGCCACATGCCCTTCCGGATCCACACTGAGAAAGTGATTGCTTCTTGCGGCGGACAACAACGCATTGACCGCAACGGCCAAATCTCCATTTGTCGCATTTTTAAACCCCACTGCTGTTGAAAGGGCACTTGCCATCTTACGATGATTTTGTGATTCAGTGGTTCGTGCCCCAATGGCAGTCCAGGAAATCAAATCTTGCACATACTGTGGAGACACCAAATCCAAAGCTTCCCCGGCAGCAGGCATCCCCAATTCTGCTAAATCAACCAATAATTTGCGTGCCTGGCGCAGTCCTTCTTCTATTTGGCCCGATCCATCCAAATAAGGATCATTGATCAATCCCTGCCATCCCACTGTGGTCCTGGGCTTTTCAAAATAGACCCGCATCACCAGCATCAATGTATCATTTACCTCTTCAGCCAGCTTTTTCAGACGAACCGCATATTCCATGGCGGCATCCACATCATGAATAGAGCAAGGCCCTACCACAACAAACAATCGATGCTCCTTTCGGTCCATAATATTGAATATTCGGTTGCGTGCTACTCTGATTGTCTCCACATGCTTATCCGTATGAGGAAACTCCTTTTTCAACTGTGTAGGAGTAATCAACGGATCCTCTGAATACACGTTAATGTTTTCTATTCGCCTGTCAACAGTCATATATTACCATTATCTTAAAATTTGTGTATTACTCCCCTTTTTTCTAACAACCAGAAAGCCACTCCATCACAAAGAAAAAAGACTCGAAACAGGGATATCTGGCACGAAATTAGAGAAACAAATTCAAAAACAGAATTTTCGGTCTTTAATCTATGATACATATCTGATATAAGGCAAACTAGGATTGGAAGTACAATCGCTTAAGTGTCTTATGTAGTAGATGCTCAGGAGACAATCAAGTTCCGAAGCAATAAACCACAAAACACGAAACTACGGGGAAACATGGGAAAGAAAAAAGAGAACCACGAACAAGAGAACATGCCTAAAAAGCTGAAAAACGCCATTTATGAAAAAAAACTGGCAGAACTTCATGTCGAATTGGTGAAGCTCCAATACTGGATCAAGCAAAAAGGACTAAGGGTATTGATGGTATTTGAAGGAAGAGATGCTGCCGGCAAAGGAGGAACCATCAAACGATTGGTTGAACCATTGAACCCACGTGGATGTGATGTGGTCGCTCTGGGGGTTCCTTCAGATCGTGAGAAAACGCAATGGTACTTTCAACGATATGTCACTCACCTTCCAGCAGCAGGCGAAATTGTCATCTTTGACCGTAGCTGGTATAATCGTGCGGGTGTGGAAAGGGTGATGGGATTCTGTTCAGATCAGGAATATCGAGAATTTTTACGCTCTTGTCCTGAATTCGAAAGGATGTTGGTGCGTTCAGGAATCATTCTGCTCAAATACTGGTTTTCCGTCAGTGACGAAGAACAAGAGCGCCGTTTTCAGTCCCGCGCTACTGATCCTACAAAACGTTGGAAACTCAGCCCAATGGATTTGGAGTCACGAGACCTTTGGGCTGAATATACCAAAGCAAAAGATGAAATGTTTTTCTATACTGATATCCCGGAAGCTCGCTGGAATGTCGTCGAATCCGATGTCAAAAAGAGGGCTCGTTTGAACTGCATTCAGCATGTTCTCGATGCGATTCCTTATCAAGACATCATGCCCAAACCATTTAAGCTCAAAGCGAGGGTTATGGATGTAGCCGCAATGAAAGGATATGCACGTCCTCCTAAAGAAAGTCAAAAAATTGTACCGGACGTTACTACGAAGTATTAATAATTTTGCCAGGCTTACTCATTGTTATTCTTGCAGCACAACTTCATGACAGTGCTGCAATCCTATTTCCTTTGAGCACTTTTGCTGTTCAGGTCACAAGCCATTTGTTGTAGCTTCCCATTACAAAAAACATCCATGCAGAACCTGCCGCTGATCAATAATCTGACCATCTCTTCTTTCAAAGCAGCAACCGAAGAAAAAGAGCCTGCTCGAGACCAGGAATCAGTGGAAGAAATACGATACTCACGACAAGAAACCCATCATGGGTTTGAAGGAGCCAATCAGCGGCTGGACGATTTATGAAACGAACACTGCTCATTTTTTGGTGCGCTTTGATCTTACCTGGGTGCAACTACCTCTTTTATTATCCCAGCAAACACGTTTTTTCCACCCCTGATCAGTATCAGCTATTCCATGAAAGTGTTGAATTTGAAAGCAGCGATGGAACTTTGCTGACAGGCTGGTTCATTCCTGCAATCAATCCAAATCATGCCAAAGGGACAATTATCCAGTTTCATGGCAATGCAGAAAACATGACCAGTCATTACCGTTCCCTGGTGTGGCTCCCTTATCAACAGTACAATCTGTTTGCTTTCGATTACCGGGGTTTTGGCCAATCAGCAGGAGAACCAGATCTGCATGGTCCCGTTCTTGATTCTGTTGCGGCCATCGAATATGTACGAAAACGCAACGATGTGGACCCCAAGAAAATCATTCTCATCGGGCAAAGCATTGGAGGAGCCCTCGCCATTGCAGCCGCAGCAAACACACCAAAAGAAGGAATACAGGCCATTGTTATAGAAAGCACCTTTTCTTCCTACCAGCGTATCACACGGGACAAGCTGGGGGACGTTGCCATAACATGGCCCCTGCAATGGCCCTTGTCTTTGATTTTTATCCGTGATGTTTACAGCCCCGAGGAACTGGTCAGTCAGCTGGCACCTGTGCCTCTCTTGTTCATTCATGGAACCAATGATCGAATTGTCCCTTACTATCATGGGACAATACTGCATCAGGCCGCCAAACCACCCAAATTTTTCTGGAGCATCGACGGAGGACAGCACACTGAAGCATTCACTGTCTATGGCAGGATCTATCAAAAGAAGCTGCTAGCTTTTTTAGAGGGACTCACGTATTGAAGCGGATTTCAATGATTTCATTGGGCTGGACAACATAATCGCGATCCGCCAGCCGTGCCACCCCTTTGGACTTGCATTCATTGAAATTATGACAACTCATGTAATCTTCAAAGCTCACCACATCTCCTTTAATGAACCCGCGTGCAAGGTCTGAATGGATCTTTCCAGCACAGGTAATGATATCAGAACCTTTTTTTATCAACCAGGCATGGGATTCCTGAGGGCCTGACGTATAAAAAAACATATAGCATGCTTTTGCCAGTGCTTCGTCAATGATCTGGTTGACATCCATTTTTTTTTCCAACTGAATGACAGGTTTGAAACTGTGAGGTGCTAATTCATGGAGTAGCTTTTTTTCGTGTTCATCAAATGAGACTTCGCAAAGAGGTGTTTCATTTTCGAGTTCGGCCAGACATTTTTCTACCAACCCCTTTTCGCTCTCATCTTCAGCGCGTGCCAAGCGGGTCTCCATTTTTTCCATATCCAGAATCAACAAGTCCAAAATCTGGTCGGCAGGAATCACAATCACCTCTGATTTGATAAATTCATCCCGTATCAATTCAGCAAAAAAAGGAGAAATCTTTTTGGGTTTATCCTTTTCGCTCAAAGCAATCAGAGTGTCATCCTGATATTTTATTTTTCCTTCCGGCAGATCAATTCCGGTAAAACCTATCTTCATTATTTTCTCCTTGTGTCATTGTTGAGATCAATCAAAACGTACTTGAGTGGAGAAAGCCCCTCCATCCCAAACATTATCAGCAAAATTATCAATATTCCAGGTACTG
This sequence comes from SAR324 cluster bacterium, assembly GCA_015231885.1. GTDB lineage: Bacteria > SAR324 > SAR324 > SAR324 > NAC60-12. The sequence goes on along the minus strand of JADGAT010000018.1, from coordinate 51,186 downwards.
GTCAAAAGAAGCCAGGCTTTCTGGTCCACAGAATGCCATTCCCAGCTCACTCGCAGTTTGGATTCCAGGGATCGTCCGTCTTTATCATTTTTTGTAAAAGCTAAATAATTCTTGACTTCAGAGGCATCTCCCAGATAAACCCCATATTCCCAGTTGAGATTAGGGTTCCATGGATGGAGCAGCTCCGCATAGAGTTGCCAGGTTTCAAATGTATAATCAAAGCTGTCCCTGGAATCACTGAAATCCCGAAGCAAATTTCGAAAACGGTCATGCTGAAGACCCAGCGTGATCTGATATTTTTCCAACACCGGGCGCATCCAGTAAAAATTTGTAGAATGGAATTGGACACTTTGCTTACGATTTTCAATAGAGACCCCATCATTTGGAGTGAGACGGGCTTTCTCAAAATCAAATCCGCGGTATGCCATGCCGGCTAATTGTTGTTCCACTTTGCCGTAATCCAAAGTAAATTCACCATCCTGCCCCTGATGTGTGAACGTCAGATTAGAGTCTGGATAAAACTGTTCGAAAGCACGGTCCAGCATCAAACGAAAACGGCCTTTCAGTTGTTCTGTAAATTGATACACCCCTTCCAATTGATCTTCTACGGGGGCTGTCTGAAAAGAATCATCTTCTAAATTCTTTTCATTATAATACAAGTCTTGTTCTAAATGGGAAAGCTTCAAGTAACTCGATACGTTTCCAATTGTCAACCCGACTCCCAAATCCCCACTGCGTTTGTCATAGGACTGGAACCCCAGAAGAGAAATGGAAACAGCACGCCACAGTTTGATTTGAATATCCAGCAATTGACGGATGGGTTTGCTTTGATAGAAGGCTTCACCCTTCGCATGATAGCCCACTACCAATCGTTCTGTGATGGGATAGTTAAATCGTACTTCTGTAGCCAGATAGGCAATTTCCTGAGTCAAGGTACCTTCCACAAAGCGAAATCCGTTCTGTGCAGAATCCCATGCTTGTTTACGAATTTGTGTGGGCTGGTAGGATTTGATATCAACAAAGTTATCTTTTGCAAAATCAGGATCTGCGATATCTCGCTGTCCATCAAATGCCCGAGCTGAGCCATGCAGAACCGTGAAACCGCAGAGCAGTCCTGTCCAAATGCTTAAAACAAGAAAAAATTTTATACGACTCCGTAATGGGCACATCTGACAAATGGATTTGAGTATGAAGAAAAATTGTGCTTCTATTGTGTCTCATGAGTCAAAGGTTCAGTATAACACACACAGCACATATTAAAAGGGTATGTCTATCCAACCACACAAATCACGAACTATCATCAGTATCGTACTACTGTGTCTCATTCCATTCTTTACGGCAAATGCCGCTAAGGTCAAAATAGGGATCTTACTTCCATACACCGGGACTTATGCCAAGCTGGGCACTCATATCCGCGATGCTTTGATGCTGCGCATCGAACAAAATAAAAATACGCTGGGGGGCAGGGAAGTGGAATACATTTCAGTTGACAGTGAAATGAATGTTCCCAAATCAACAAGCCGTATCAACAAATTGGTTAAAAAAGACAAAGTGGATTTCCTGGTAGGCCCTGTCCATTCGGGTATTGGCATCAACATGGCACGCCTTGTAAAAAAAAGCGGGACCATCACCATTGTCCCCAATGCTGGAGCAAACCAAATCACCGGCACACACTGCGCTCCTAATATTTTCAGAACATCTTTTACCAGCTGGCAGCTGGCCTATCCGATGGGAGGAGTGATGCGGAAGGCCGGGCATAAAAGAGTGGTCATGATGTATTGGAACTATACATTTGGCAGGCAAACAAAAGCAGCATTTGCTGAATCCTTTTCTGCCAGCAATGAAGAAGTCATTGACATCCCCACTCCGTTTCCCAAAGCAGAATTTCAATCGTATTTCACAAAAATCGCAACCCTCCATCCAGATGCAGTGTTTGCTTTTTATTCAGGAGGTGGTGCTGTGCAATTTGTTAAAGATTATGCGGCATCAGGACTGAAAGATGCCATTCCCCTCTATAGCACCTTTCTCACAGAAGGCACTGCAAAAGCACAGGGATCTGCGGCAGATGGGATCGTCTCCATTTTGCATTACTCCAGAGACCTGGACAATGAGGCCAACCAGCGTTTGAAGAGAACATTCAAAGCCAAAACAGGGGAGGACGTCGATATTTTTGCTGTTCAGGGTTATGATACCGGATCGTTATTGGTTCAAGCCATGGATGCCGTAGCTGGAGACACCTTTCATAAAAAAGCATTGATTCAAGCGATGGAATCTGTGGTGATTGACAGCCCTCGCGGCCCATTCACTTTTTCAAAAGCACACAATCCCATTCAAACCATTTACTTACGACAGACCACTAAGGGAGAAAATAAAATAATCGGAGTCGCCGCAAAAAATGTGGAAGACCCTGCCACCGGCTGTCAAATGTAATGATTTTTTCAAAAAAAATAATGGACGCCTCCTTTTATCTTATCCAATTTTTGAATGGTATCCAATACGGATTTTTATTGTTTTTAGTAGCAGCCGGCCTTACACTGGTGTTTGGAATCATGGGCATCATCAATCTGGCTCACGGTTCCTTTTATATGATTGGAGCGTATCTAGCGTTTTGGCTCACTAACTTGACTGGGAATTTTTTAATAGGAGTGGCCCTGGCAATTCCTGTAACCATTGGAATTGGATATCTGGTAGAACGCACTACTTTTTCCCGCCTCTATTCACGGGGGCATCTTCATCAAGTACTCCTGACCTATGCCTTGATCCTGATTTTTGATGAGCTTCAGTTGATTTTATGGGGAAATGACTTTCATGGAATCGATGTTCCTGAATTTCTCTCCGGTGCGATTCAACTAACAGATATCCTGTCCTATCCAACCTATCGTCTTTTTATTTCTGCCATTTGTATTGTGCTGGCCTTCATGATGTATTGGGTTATCCAAAAAACCAAACTGGGCATGATGATACGAGCAGGAGCGAGTAACCGCGAAATGGTGCAAATTCTTGGTATTGATGTGCAACGGCTCTTTGCTATCATATTCAGTTTAGGAGTGGCCCTGGCTGCATTGGCAGGAATGCTCGCAGCACCTGTCACTTCGGTCTACCCTGGAATGGGAGAAAATATTTTGATTATTTCCTTTGTTGTTGCAGTCATTGGAGGCATAGGGTCGATCAAAGGAGCATTTGTCGGAGCACTCCTGGTGGGGCTGGTTGATATTTACGGAAAAACCTTGTTTCCAGAATTAGCCAGCATCTTGGTTTATGCATTAATGGTCGTTGTCTTACTTTGGCGTCCCCAAGGCCTTTTTGGCACTGCGGCCTGAATCCAGTGTTTTCCCATTTCAGACAGACACGATGATCTCTGAAAAAAAATCCATTTATTTTTTCATCATTTTTCTTCTTCTGGCCCTGTTTCCCTGGATAATCGAAGAGAGTTTTTATCTGGAACAGCTCACCCGAATCCTGATTCTTGGTGTCTTTGCCATGAGTCTTGATTTGCTGGTGGGATACACAGGCATTGTCAGTTTAGGCCACGCAGCTTTTTATGGAGTAGGCGCCTACACGCTGGCATGTGTTTTTCAATCAGCTGATGTGATCAACTTCTGGTATGCGCTTCCCCTCTCATTGGCAGCCAGTGCCTTATCAGCAACCATCATCGGGTGGCTGAGTATCCGAACGTCTGGCGTTTATCTGCTCATGATCACTCTGGCCTTTGGCCAGATGTGCTACTTTTTCTACCTGGAGTCCCCTTATTGCAACGGAAGTGACGGAATTCTGCTGCTGAATAAACCCGAAATCCTATGGGGCGCCTATAATCTGCTCGACTTGGAAAACGAGACTCATTTTTATTTTTTTGTCCTTGGATGGTTCGTGGCCGTTTTCCTACTTTTAAAAAGAATCCTGCAGGCTCCATTTGGACAGATCATACAAGGGATTTGCGCGAATGAATCAAGGGTCCGTGGTTTGGGATACTCGACTCCCACATACAAATTAGTGAGCTTTGTCATTGCAGGCACTTTGGCAGGACTTGCCGGATTTTTAGAAGCCGCTCATACGGGTTTTGTCACCCCGGCCTATTCTCACTGGCATCAATCCGGGATGTTACTGGTCATCCTCATTTTAGGAGGTATTCGCACACTGCATGGCCCTGTTCTGGGAGCTGCGGCGATTGTATTACTGGAGGACTTACTTCCTAACATCACCGATCATTGGAAATTGCTGATGGGTTTACTGATCATCGTCATCGTTCTGTTTCTGCCAAATGGGACGGTCTCTTTTTTTACCCGAATCCCTACCCAATCCGCAATCCAATATAAAAATAAAAAACATGAATGATACCATTCTGCATGCCGATAATTTGACAAAGCACTTTGGAGTACTGCCCGCTGTTCAGAATGTGTCCCTCCTGCTGAAAAGAGGGGTTCTCCACGCGATCATCGGCCCCAATGGAGCAGGCAAAACCACGTTGATCAATCTATTATCAGGAGAATTGCATCCCGACCAAGGAGCCATTCGATACAGAAATAAAGAGATCACCCAATTGTTGCCTGATCAAATTTCCCGCCTGGGCATCGGCCGAAGTTATCAAAAAATAAACATTATCCCGTCTTTTACATGTTTTGAAAATTGCCAGCTTGCAGCCCAATCCCGACTGATCACTTTCATGGGACTGTTTTGCTCAGGCAAACAAGTAAAAGAACTGCATGAACGTACAGAAAAAGCACTGGAAATGGTCCATCTCAGTCATCGAAACAAAACCGCGGCTGCAACCATGAGCTACGGAGAGCAACGTCAATTGGAACTCGCCATGATTCTGGCTACTGAACCTGAACTCTTGCTGCTGGATGAACCACTGGCAGGCATGGGAAACCAAGAGTCCAATCAGATTATCGAACTATTGCAAAAACTCGCAAAGCAGCACACACTGCTCCTGGTTGAGCATGACATGGATGCCGTGTTTGCCATTGCACAGCAGTTGACGGTGATGGTCAATGGAAAGATTTTGGAAACAGGAACCTCCAACCAGATCCGCAATAGCGATGCTGTTCAGAAAGCATATTTAGGAAACAATGTTATAATGAAGAATGAAGGATGAAAGCGTTGATATTGAAGCAGCCTTACTTATTGACATTTTTGTTTTCATTTAGATTTTTTCTCGGCAGTATTCCGTTGAATGACATTTCTCAAAAAATAATTCTTAACACAATAAACAACCGACCTCAGAGAGGCCGGTTTTGGGTTAACCCCTAGAAGGGGATGAAACTGCCTTGCCACCCAAAGGGGGCAGGAAAAGTTGTCACCAAATACAGTTTGTTTACAATAATTTACTCTTTATCATTTTGATATTTGACATATTTACGAATCATTTCTGAGTCTAAACCAACGGTATCAACACAGTACCCTCTAGCCCAGAAATGGTTCCCCCAATAGGGTTTTTCTTTCAAATATCGAAATTTGTTGAAGATCCTAATGGCTGTTCTTCCTTTCAAGGTTCCAACAAAATCCGAGATGGATATCTTAGGCGGAACCAAGGCTAAAAGGTGAACATGATCACATTGGACATTCAACTCAACAATTTCAACTCCTTGCTGTTCACAAAAAACATGAATGCATTTTGTGATCTCAACAACTACTTCACCGGTTAGAATTTTGTAACGATACTTTGGGGTCCATACTACATGATACTGACAATGCCAGATACTTTGTGATAACTTACGAAATCGGCTCATAGTTACTCCGTGTTTGAGATTGTGGCGACAACTCAAACTCAGAGTGCTACTGAGTCGTCCAAATGGCAAAGCCTTTGAACTCTGACCTTGTCCACAGGACAAGGATTTCTACACTGGATTCAATACGGGGAGTCGAATTTGATTGGAAAAATGGTAATGGAGAAGCCGTAGGAATCGTTGCTCAAGAAGTTCAATCCTATATGCGCCGGATTGTTTCAGAAGATGAAGATGGATACTTAGGGGTGCAATATGCGTCTTTAACTCCCTATTTGGTGGAAGCGGTTAAAGAACAGCGGCAAATAATCGAGCAGCAGAAACAAGAACATGAATCAGAATTAGCCCAGCTACAAACAAAGCTTCAGCAGCAGCAAAACGAAATCAATGCCTTAAAAAACCAGATGGCGCAAATGGATCAGAAAATAGAGCAGAAACTGGCTGAGTTGCTGAATTCTATCAAAACCGAACAGATAGCCTCCAATTCTCGCCAAGTCATGGCAGCAAAGTAGGTGATTTAAGGAGAAGGAATAATCTTTTCCTCTTGTGACGCTAACTCGAATAGGCAAGCAATTGGAAGTAGTGTCTGGACTGTGGAAGGATTAGGTGATAATAATTTTTATTGGGATAAAGAAAATTATCAACATCTTGAAAATCTTGAGTTTTCAACTTCCAAGAATAAAGGAATGTATGAATAATGAATATACCGCAATAATCAAACAATCAAAGGGTTGGTGGATTGGCTGGATCGAGGAAGTTCCTGGGGTCAATTGTCAAGAAGCGACAAAAGAAGAATTACTAGAGAGTTTAAGAATTACTTTACGGGAGGCTTTAGAATTTAACAAACAAGATGCAATCTCTGCTGCTGAAAACAATTTCCAAGAAGAACGAATTGCGATATGAAACGCAATCAATTGATCAAACATCTGCGTAAGCGTGGTTGTGAGCTTCTTCGGGAAGGTGGTAACCATTCTTGGTGGCATAATCCTACTTTGAATACACGATCAGCAATTCCACGTCATACAGAAATCGATAATCAATTGGCTAAGAAAATTTGTAAAGATCTTGGTATACCATATGTGAAATAATGCACAACAAATCGCCTAGTCAAGAGACTGCCCTCAACCGAAAACAGGAATACCCTCTAGCCCAGAAATGGTTCCCCCAATAGGGTTTTTCTTTCAAATATCGAAATTTGTTGAAGATCCTAATGGCTGTTCTTCCTTTCAAGGTTCCAACAAAATCCGAGATGGATATCTTAGGCGGAACCAAGGCTAAAAGGTGAACATGATCACATTGGACATTCAACTCAACAATTTCAACTCCTTGCTGTTCACAAAAAACATGAATGCATTTTGTGATCTCAACAACTACTTCACCGGTTAGAATTTTGTAACGATACTTTGGGGTCCATACTACATGATACTGACAATGCCAGATACTTTGTGATAACTTACGAAATCGGCTCATAGTTACTCCGTGTTTGAGATTGTGGCGACAACTCAAACTCAGAGTGCTACTGAGTCGTCCAAATGGCAAAGCCTTTGAACTCTGACCTTGTCCACAGGACAAGGATTTCTACACTGGATTAAATGCAGCGGTTTCTCCATCAGAGCTGAACGCGTGGGAAAAGCAGCTGACCCGATTCTTAAAAAATAGTCTTGCCTCCTTATCACGTCAATCAGCAAAAAGTTCCAAGGCACCAGCATCTAGTGACACACCACTGACTCGGATCAGCTCAGATGGGATCATGCTCGTGGCAGGACGCAACAAGCATCAAAACGCACATGTCACTTTTTCAATAGGCAGAGGAAATGACTGGTGGTTCCACGCACAGGGAGTGCCTGGTTCGCATGTGATTGTGAAGTATCCCAAAACCCCGCTTCCTCAAAAAACCTTACAGGAAGCAGCTCAACTAGCCGCTTATTACTGTAAAGTCCGTGCAAACCGTAAAATCGAAATCGATTACACTCAGCGCAAATACGTCAGGAAAATCAAGGGAGGAGAACCAGGACAGGTCATCTACTCACAAAATAAAACCATTCTGGTTGATTTGGATGATGAACTGCTGCAAAAACTCCTGGATCGTGAAACATCAGAAACTTTGTGAAATCCCCTGCAAACAACACCTACAGCAACCTTAAAATCTGTTCATATTCAAACTGATCTATTTTCTTTTTAATGGCATTCGCTAAAGCCTCATCCTGCTCACGAACTTGCTCAATCAGCCCATTCATTTGCCTGGGATTCAAATGCCCGATAGCCTGTTTCATTCCCATTTTCCATTCAGAGGGCAGGTTTTGAATTTCTATATAAAGATTCTCTTTTTCATTACTTTTTTCTGAAGATACACCATCCATGGCTATCATATCGTTGTAAATATAACGCACCCCAAGGTACTTAGAGACTTTTTCAAAAATTTCAGCCTCCTTGAACGGTTTGGCAATAAAATCGTCACATCCTGCGGCAAGTGCCTCTTCTCTTTTGTCCTCAAAGGCAGAGGCAGAGATGGCAATCACAATGGTTTCTTTGCCCTGTTCAGAACTTTTGATGTGCCGAGTCGCTTCATAGCCATCCATTCCCGGCATGCGTATATCCATCCAGATTAAGTGAGGATGCCATTCTTTCCAAATTGAAACAGCCTGTTTTCCGCTATCGGCCTGACGAACTTCCAAGCTGATGGAGGTGAGGTTCTGCGCCAAAATCTGTCGATTCGAAAGGACATCATCGACCACCAGAATTCTATATTCCGTGTCAGATTCCACCCCCGTAATCTGCCGATGCTGTAATGCTTCAGTCTGAACCTTAGAGGTGTCTCCTGGTTTGACGTAAATATCAAAATAAAATAAGGTTCCATGATCACCATCTCCCTGGGAATCGATTTTTTCCAGATCCTGTGATTCAACCCGGCTTTCCACATGAATGTCCCCTCCCATCAATTGTACAAATTTGCGGCTGATGGACAACCCCAGCCCTGTTCCCTCATTTGGTTCATGAAGGCTGTGTGTCTGGGTGAAAGCATCAAAAATATGCTCCAGGTGTTCATGGGCAATACCAGGCCCCGTATCTTTGATTTGAAAATGAATGGCGACCAGGGACTGAGAGCCAGGCGCGACCTGTCCCATACCGACCCGCAAAAAAATACAGCCTTTGCTGGTGAACTTGACAGCATTGCTGAGCAAGTTGATCAATACCTGGCGAAGTTTTGCCTCATCGGTACAGATACATTCCGGCACATCCGGCTCAATCTCAAATTGCATTTCCAGCCCTTTATCTTCAGCCCGTATACGAAACATGTCTTTTGTGTCATTCAACATACGGTATAAACTAAAATCTGAGGTATTGAGAGTCACTCGCCCTGCTTCAATTTTGGACATATCCAAAATATCATTGATCAAAGTCAATAAGTATTCTCCGCTGCGGTTGATGATCTGAATGTTTTCTTTTTGGTCAGAAGTGAGGTTTGAGTTATGAACCATCATTTGAGAAAAACCCAAGATGGCATTGAGAGGGGTGCGCAGCTCATGGCTCATGTTGGCAAGAAATTCACTTTTGGCCGCATTCGCTTTTTCTGCTTCCTGCTTAGCAGCATCCAAATCTCGGGTTCGTTCTTTTACTCTCTTTTCCAATTCTTCTTTGTATTTATTGGAAAGCTCTTCAGCATTTTTACGTTCTGTAATGTCCTCAAGGATACCATCAATCCATTGGATATCTCCATGTTCATCGTAATGGGCTTTTGCACTGCAGGAGACCCAGAATGGGGTGTTGTCTTTTTTACGCAAATGCAATTCAAAATTTCGGCATTCTCCTTGTTGCTGAATCATATTCAAAAAGTGCTGACGTTTGTCTGAATGGGTATAAAGGTCCAAAGCATTTTGTTCCATGAATTGTTCAGTCGATTCATACTCAAACATGGCAACAATAGCGGGATTGACTTGCACAAATTCTCCTTTAGGTCCTCCCTTGTTCCGATAAATTCCCACATTAACATTGTCAACCAAAGTCCGGTATTGTTCTTCTCGTTCTTTCAGCTGATCGGCATAAGCATTGATCTCCTGCCGAGCATGGAGCAGCTTTTGAATCATACCAATGAACGCATCCTGCAATATTTTCAATTCATTGTTTCCTTTGGTTTTGATGTCGAGATGCAAGTTTTCCAGATTATCCAGGTTCAGTTGTTGTGTGGCTTTTGTCAAAAGAGAAAGCGGCTGGCTCAATATGACCCGGCCTACCCATAAAAAGATAATCCACAAGGCTGCGGTCTTGAGAACCGCATTGATGATGATGAACATGAAACTGTATTGAATGCGCTGCCAAACAACTCCTCTGTTTGAATGCAACGTAATCTTTCCAACATGGACCTTTCCTTCAATACGATCATTGTATACCAATGAATCGGTGTAGTGGAACAATTCTGATGCCGAGAAAGCAGGGGAAGTATGTGCTTCGCCCTGAGCTGCGGTGATGATTTCATTATTGTCGTTCACAACAATACCTGCCGAAACTTTCCCGAGGATATCCGATGAGACCGAAACTCCTACAATAAAGGGAATGCGCAGAATGCCCTGCGTCAATGACTCCAATTGCTCTTTATTGGAATACCAAATAGCCCCGGAAAGTCCCAATTCAAACGTGGATTTTGATGCTTTCATGTCTTGAATGATGGTATCTTTGGTATCATAGTAATCAGCAAGCATATGGGTCACTGTCAATGTGACCGTGATTATCAGGTAGATCGAAAACACGATGGTAAGCAATTTTGCTGTAATTGAATTTCTAGGGTTTGCGATGGGAAATATTGACATAGTTGCTCCAATACAATCGGTTCACGCACAGTATCATTTTGGCCGCATACCGTCCGAGGATGCGGCTGAAACCTTCTTCTGCCTCCATTCATTTAAAAACTGATCCAATTTTCCACTGACCTTTAATCGATGCAGTCCTTTATTGAACGAAATCAATCGGGATGGATTGCTCGGAATTTTTTTAGATAAGATCAGATGCAGTGTTTCGATTTTGAGGGGTTTGGGGTGATGAGTAAACAAATCAATTTCAGCAGGTGTGAAGTGTTTGTTCAATAAATAGAAACCCACTTCCCGGTCAGCAAGAAATATTTTGATCCGTCCCCATAAAATTTTCCTGAGATTGATTTCATCACTGTTTTCGTAGACTATTTTGAGCTTCCCTGATCTCACTGCCTGGTCAAATTCTTTATTGTAGACGTAGCCTGAGGTGCCTCCAATCAAGATTCCAGTTAGATCCTCCAAAGAATTCCAGTCGAAGGCATAGCTTTTTAAATGGAAAAAGACCTGATAATCTTTAATAACCCCATCGCTGAATAAAAAATCCTTTTTTCGCTCAGCTGTCGAATGCCATACGACAGAACCGTCCCATTTTCCTTGCTGGGCAAGCAGGTAAGCGCGTTTCCATGGAAAAAATCCGTACTCCACCTTGATCCCCTCCAAGGCAAAGGCTTCTTTCACAATGCGAGAAGCAAAACCATAGTATTGTAAATCATAAGACAAATAGGGAGGCCATTCCCCATTAGTCAAACGAATCGTGTCGTGATAGTGAGGTTCTACCCCCCAAGCACTACTTGAGAGGAGACACAATACCAGCCATGATACCACCTGTCTCATAGGATTCCTTCTTTTACACTTTATGTCATTGAAATGACAGCTTCCTCTCAACTTCTGAGAGAAGCGCATCAACTTGATTATCTCAGGTATTGGATACCATATTTTTCTGCAATTTTATCAATTGCGCCACGGTCTTTCATCTGTTTCAAACTCTGAGAAAAGTTTTTGACCAGGTCAGGATATTGTTTCAACACTTTTGAATTTTTTGAAAATCCTACATACATGGGAATGATGTCAATTGGTGTTTCGGTATACATCACAAACAAATCGTCCATCTGTTCTTTTTTAAGCAATAACTGGCAATTGATACTATCACAGACAACCGCATCCAGATGCCCTGCTTTTAACATGCGTAAATTGCTTATATCATTAATATTGTCCTCCCGGATGAACAATTTTGAGTCCATGAAGTCAGGACCGTAGTTGTAAGATTTGACTGTGCCGATCCTGAGATCTTTTAATGCTTTTAAATCTTTTTTGAAAGGAACTACCTTTTCACGGGGAAAATAGAGATACCAGCCTGTAATGATGAGCGGTTCTGCAGGAAAAACAAAATGGACTTCCCGTTCAGGACGTTTTCCCATAGAAAACACTCCATCCGCTTTTCCCTGTTTTGCCAATTCATAAGCTCTGGCCCAGGGATACATTTTAAAAGTCACCTCAAATCCATTTTTTTCCAGCACCGCTTTGACAATTTCCAGATCGATTCCCTTTTGAATCTTATTTTCGGTGTATTCAAACGGTTCCCAGGGAGAAAAATTAATAAGAATCTTTTTTGTTTCTGATGCGCCAATACTGGGAAAGACTCCAATGATACAACACATTATACTGAATATTATCAACGATTTTTTCACGATCATAACTCCTCCTGTCATCCTTCAGCGTTAAACAAAATTCTATTGTACAAGGGACCTATTCATTCATAGTCAAACAGAAAATACGGCGAACTTCCTCCCAAAAGTTATCTTGTAAATAGTTATTGAAGCATTTCTAGCATTTTATCATATTCAAATTGATCTATTCTCCTTTGAATGGCATCGGCTAATGTTGCATCCTCACTTTGAACTTTTTCAATAAGAGCCTGGATTTGTTTTGGATTCAATTGTTTGATGGCTTCTCTCATTTCGTTTTTCCATTCGGCAGAAAGAGTGTTAATGGATTCTTTAAAAGAAAAATTGGATCGATTCTCGCCAGACTGGGATGCTGATGTTTTTCCATCTGATATATGGGACAAAACTGAGTGAGAATCAAGGAAGTCGTGGGGTAAAAATTTGCTCAATTCTTGAAATAATTTTCCTCTGGAAACAGGTTTAGGCAGGTAACCGTCGAACAGATAGTGCTCCATCATTTCCTGCTCTCTTTTGGTAACCGCAGCAGTTAGGGCAATCACAGGAATGTGTTTGAGAGACTCGTCCGCTTTCAGATAACGCGTTGCTTCAAAACCATCCATGACAGGCATTTTCAGGTCCATCAAAATGAGGTCGGGGCGATGTTCTTTTGCAATTAACAAAGCAGCCTGACCATTGTTGGCACACCAGGTCTGAATCGCGGAGTCAATGAAGTTTTCGACAATCAGGTTACGGTTTGATTCCACATCATCCACAATCAGTAGGGTTGCTGGTTTGAATTGAATAGAGCTGGAAAAATCCATGTTCATGTCTTGCTCGACGGTATCCATCACAGGAACTTCAATATCAGGCAGTCGAATTGTAAAAAGTGTTCCTGTTGATTCGCCAGCATCAGAGACTGTTAGCGTCCCATTCATGGCCTCTACCAAACTTTTGGTAATGGCCAGTCCCAGCCCAAATCCCTCATATTTGGATGGATCTTGTCCTTTTTGCTGTTGAAATGCTTCAAAAATATGCTGCTGATTTTCCGGAGAAATCCCAATTCCCGTATCTTCCACTGCAATGTATAAATCGACCCTCGAATCCAACTCGGCAGCATCCCCTGACTTTAAGATGATCTTGATATAGCCTTGGTCTGTAAATTTGACGGCATTGCCAACCAGGTTTAATAAAATCTGGCGTATTCGTGTTTCATCTAAAAGTAGAGCAGCTGGAAGGTTAGGATCGATTTCTTTGTAGAGAACCAGATTCTTTTGGAGTAGTTTTAACGAAAACGTAGTAGCAACCTCTTCAATTAATTGTTCGAGATGCGTAGGGTGAGGAGTGATTTCCATTTTTCCTGCTTCGACCTTGGAAAGATCCAAAATATCGTTGATCAGCTTCAAGAGATTTTGTCCTCCCGCTTGGATTGCTTCAAGATACTCTTTTTGTTTGGGGTCCGTGACGAGAGTGTTGAGTAATTCAGAGAATCCAAGAATGGCATTCATGGGCGTCCGCAATTCATGACTCATACTGGCAATGAATTCACTTTTGGCCTGGGTGGCAGATTCGGCTACTTCTTTTGCCCGTAACAATTCATCAGTCCGCTCTTGGATGGTTTTTTCCAGGTTTTGGTTGAGGAAAGCCAACTCCTGGTGAGATTGATCCAGATTGGATACCATCGTATTAAACGCTTTCTCAAGCACACCAAGCTCATTAGTCTGATTTGAAAACAGGTGAATCCTGGCAGAAGATAATTGATCCAAATTCGTTTCTTTCACCTTGCTGGTAAATTGCAGAAGGGGTTCCCCAAGTATTTTTTGGACGACCCAGATAAAAATGCAACTGAGAGCCAATGTTTTGATAACAGCATTAATCAGAATAAGAAATATTCCAAATTTTACTTTTTGGAAAATAATTCCAGAACTGGAGTAAAGGATCACCCTCCCCATTTGTTTATTTTTGAAGGGTAAGGGGAACTCTCGTCCAAACATCCCCGGTATGATGGAGGATGATGCGACTCTGTAGGCTTGTTGAACCTTCAAATGGCTCTCTACCGTATCCGAGAGAGGAACGGTTTTTCCAAAATCATACTCTTTTCCTACATCATCTATGACCCGAACACCAACAACAACTGGGCTTTCAGAAATTCCTTCAGCAATCGAAGACAGTTGATCCATATTCACCTCCCACAAAGCATGAGCCAAACCAGGTTCAGTGATTTTTTGAAGACTTTCCAGTTCCAGCAGCACCTCTTCCTTGGTGTTTTGATACTCCGCAATGATTTGAGCGCTTGTTAATAAAAATGTTACTCCCAGGTAAATCATCAAAATAACCCGAAGAAGCTGGGTTGCCAATGATGTTTTTACCTTCAAAGAGGACGAAAGCTCATTCATCATAAATATTTGATCAAAAATTCTAACAAACTATTTTGTCCATGCCGTAACTGGAACACCATATTTACTGTAAATTTTTTCAAATGTTCCATCCTGTTTCATTTGAAGCAGGGTTTTGCTAATCTGTTGGCTTAGTTTGCGTCCTTCAGGAGAGTCTTTGAACACAATAAAAGAAGGGTCTCGAGTGATCGGTTTTTTCGAGATACGGAATTGATTGCGTTCTTTTTCAGAAAAATTTTTGAGAATGGACTCAAATGGAGTAATATCCATGATAATGGCATCAACTCGATTTCTCAATAACTGAGTAATACTCTGCTCGTCCGTTGTTGCATACAAAATTTTTATGGTAGAATTTTGAGTAATGGCTTCTGCATAAGGAAAGCCTCGAGTTAGACCTATTTCCATTCCTTTTATGTCATCAATTGTTGTTATTTCCGCGTTTTTCCTCAAATTGACAATAAAATCTTCTTTATAATGAATTGGTTCCGATTTAATACCCTGAATATCTTTGCCTTCACCAACTTCTGAGGAAAGAAAAGGAAACGCAATGAGTATTTTAGTGCCGCTAAACACCCTTTCCTGTCTAATAGCAGGAAAGATTTCAATGTTGACCTTATAAGTATTTCTGTTCATCGCTTCATGAAGAATTTCGACCATGGCCCCAGTCGAGGAGCTTTCCACCAAACCCGGGATTTGCACACCAGCAGCATTATAAGTTTGTCCCTCAGAGATGGATGGTGTGAACAAAAAGACAAATAAAAAGAGTGCACAAACATAGCTGAAACAAAAAGTATGTCTTAATTTTCGTTGTGATTTCATGGCAAACACCTTATTTTTAGGTTAAGTACATTAGTTGATGAGTTCCTGATCCAAGAAATCACATCATTTGGCTTTTAAGAAAATCGCTGGTTTCATAGCATTTCCTCAAATTCAATCATTCGTTTTAATGCGTATCGAACCCCTAGTCGAGCCACACCAAAATTGTTTCATATTCAAACCGATCCATACGTTGCCATATTGCATCAGCTAATATTTCATCTTGCTCACGAAGCTGCCCCATGAGTGCATGTATTTGCTTCGGATTCAAATGTTCAATCGCTTGTTTCATCTCCATTTTCCATTCTGTGGAGAGGTCTTCGATATTCTTTAAAACTTCATCAGTATCGTTCATTGATTCTGTGTTTTCTTCTTTGCTAGAATTTTCATAAATATATTGAAGCCCAAGATGTTTTTGAATTTTTCCGAATATTTCCGATTCCTTAAACGGTTTACTCAAGAAATCGTCACAACCCCCTGAAATCACTGCTTCAACATCGCTCTCAAATATAGCTGCTGAAATAGCAATAATGACGGTATCGTTCCCGTTTCTTTTTGCCAGTTCTTTAATTCTCTTGGTGGCTTCTCGACCATCCATTACAGGCATTCGCATATCCATCCAGATCAAACTGGGATTCCAATTTTCAAAAATTTCAACAGCCTCCTGCCCATGTCGGGCTTCTTTTACGTCGAATCCGATCGGAGATAATAATTGGGAAAGTAATTGTCGGTTGTTTGAAACGTCATCAACAATCAAGATCCGGTATCCACTTGTTTTGCCTGTTTCCGGGTCAGGCGCGATCGAAATCACTTTTCCAGGAATGGTTGCGGCCTTTGCTTCGACAGGATCAGCTTTTTCCATCTCTAGCTCTACAACAAAGAGGGAACCCTTTCCAACTTCGCTTTCAACGGAAATAGTCCCGTTCATTAGCTGAACAAATTTGCGACTAATCGCTAATCCCAATCCAGACCCTTCATGAGACTTTATTCCGGTTTTTTCCTGAAAAAATGGGTCGAAAATTCGTTCGATGTCCTCTTGTTTGATTCCCGGACCGGTATCTTCCACCTCAAACCTCATATAGATTATTTTATCTGTTTTGTGTTGCTCATCGTTAAGGGATTTCACTCTCAAAGCAATTCCCCCCTCATCCGTGAACTTGACGGCATTATTCAGTAAATTAATGAGAACCTGGCGTAATCGGGTTTCATCGGTTTTCAAAAATTGAGGAACATTGTCTCCAATTTTGCTTTTGAGATACAATCCCTTATTTTCTGTTCTGGCTTTAAACATATCTCTGACCTCATCCAATATCCGATGCAAATCAAAAACCGAGTCATTCAGACTGATGCGTCCTGATTCAATTTTGGAGAGATCCAATACATCATTGATCATAGTCAATAAATGCTCCCCACTTTGATTGATGATATTCAGGTTGTCCTTTTCTTCGTCTTTCAGGTTTGTGCTGCGGGTTAGAATTTGAGAAAAACCAAGGATAGCGTTAAGAGGGGTACGAAGCTCATGGCTCATGTTTGCTAAAAAAACGCTTTTGGCCTGATTCGCCTGTTCCGCTAATTCTTTAGCTTCCTGCAATTTAGCCTCATATTTTTGACGTTGGTCAATAAAATAGGACAGCGATTGTGACATACTGGCAATTTCATCATGACCGGTCGCTTGCACTGGAACAGGATTTCCTCCTACATGTTCTCGCATGCAAAATTCCAGGTATAAGATCCGACCGATAATTGAGCGCCGGATAAAAAGGTACATCAGAACCACACTGAATATGATGACAGCCGGAATCATCAGGAACAATTTGCCAAGAACATCAATATCCTGAGTGATTTCATTACTTTGCAGTTTGACGCTTTCGTAGACGGATAACAATACTCGGTCAGTCTGTTTCACCAGTCCATCAGACAACAAAGAATTTTCAATGAGCATTTGTTGAATCGCTTTTCTTTGCTTGAGAATTCCCTCAGCCAAGCTCAATAACCCGTCATTTCCTATTCCATAACGTTCGATCGTTTTAGCGCTATCCATGAAAGGTGCAGTTTCCTTGCGTTCATTCTGATGAGCATTTGCGATCAGGTTTCGTAAATTTTCTATTTGGTTTCGATACTCAATCAATTGCTGTTCGTCAGAAGTATTAGGAATATCGCGCAGCAGACTGAAGATCTGCATATATTTTTCCCGAAGAGGGCTCAGCGTATCCTGGCCTCGCAATCTTTCTGTTTCAATTCGAAACGCATCCGATGCTTGCCTGATATACGTTGCAATTTGGCGCATCCGGAGATGATGTTTAATGTTTGTCGTAACAAGTTCTATCAACGCATGAATATTCTCAGAAAGATGCAGTAACTTTGTGGACAGGTCTTCCAGCTCCCGTACGTCTGAATCTTGTAACCGAGTGATTAATTCACGGTTTTTGTGTATATTCTGACTAATTTTTTTCTTAAGTGACTCCAGGACAATTGAATTGTCGGTGAGGATAATATTGTACTCATTTTTAATCAAACTATCGATCCCCTTCACCAACTCGGATGCGGTTATAAGGAGGGGAAGATATTTATCCGGTATTGTCCCAAATACCGTTTCAAACTTATCAAAATAATACCGCGCCACACCAATGGAAGTGACTGCGGTCAAAGCTATAAAAACCAGACCAGCCATTAATTTGGCGGATATACCAAGTTTAATAAGATATCCAGGGCGCATTGATATCCTCACGGTTTCTTATCCCAATACACGTCATCCATTGGACTCATCATTCCCCAAATGCTGTTTCCAACCCCCTTAAGGCGTTTATCATGAGCAATTGCGAAATCAAACTGATACAATGGATAAATAGGAAGTTCATCAGCGATTAGTGTTTGAAATTCAGCATATAATTTTTTGCGTTTGACAAAATTCAATTCTTTCGAAGCCTTTTCCATTAAAGCATCTGCAACTGGATTGCTATATCCTTGCGTATTACTCCAAATGACACCCTTACGAATATTTGAGCTTAAATAAGTTCGATGTACTCCGATTACGGGGTCTCCCCAATTATATACGATATCAAGACTAACATCGAAATCCCAGTTTCCAACGGTTTTTGACCAATTTATAAAATCTTTCGGATGTTCGATTTTGGCTTCTACCCCCAACTCCCGAAGAAAAATCTGCTGTAAATATTCCATCAATTGGCGATGAGTCTGTGTTTTAGCAGGTATGTACGTTAGACGAAACGAGAACCGTTTCCCTGAACTGTCACGACGATACCCAGCCTCATCCAACAAACGGTTTGCTTTTTTGAAATCCTGATAATATTTGTTTACATCCGATGAATAAAAAGGACTGGCAGTAGAGATTGGACCAGTTGCCGTAGCAGCTTCTCCTTGATATATGGTTTCGATTAAAAATTTGCGATCGATGGCATAGGCAATGGCTTTTCTAACTCGAACGTCATCAAAGGGTTTAGATCGAAGGTTAAAGGCCAACCAATAGATCGAACCGATTCCTTTAAACGCGTCTTTTATCACCGTAATATGTTCCAGGCTTTGCATCTGTTTTAATTCTTCAATATTATCATATAGACTGATCATATGAGCCTTGCCGGTTTCCATGTCCATTGCTTCTTGCAAGGTATTTTTAGGAATTGTAAGTCTCAATTGGTCCAAATACGGACGCCCCGGAATGAAAAATCGGGGATTGCGCTCAAGAATGATTTTCTCACCGGGAACAAATTTCTTTAAGATAAAAGGCCCGGAGCCAACGGTTTGTTTATTGGCCGGGTGAGCTTTAACTTTCTCCGGGCTCCCGTATATGTGTTTGGGTAAAATCGGTAGCAAAGCCGGAGACATGGCCAATATGATAGCAGGATGAGGTTTATTCAGACGAAAAACAGCAGTATAGCGATCAGGAGTGTCGACTCGTTGAACTGGTGCCATCATGGATTTAAACGGATGCAACGTTTTTACTGTCATAACCGAAAAAGCAACATCTTCAGAAGTAATAGGGTGGCCATCATGAAATAAGGCATTTTCAACCAAATGAACCGTGACGGTAAGACCGTCTTTAGAAATATTCCATTGTTTTGCCAAATACGGATGGGGATTCCATTCATTATCAAAACGTACAAGACCAGCAAAGACTTGTGTTCCAGGAAATGCGGTGGCGAATCCGGACTGAATCGCAGGGTTCAAGTGGTGAGGGAAAAAATAAAGATTGGCGACGAGTTCTCCTCCTCGTTTTTGCTCATTTGTGTTTGCATAGGAAGTCACACTCCACAGTAAAATAAAAAGGCTACAAAGAGACAATAATTTTTTAAAATTCGGTGTACCGCAACGAAACCTCATAACTCTCCTCTTGTTATTATTTTAAAGACAAAATTTGGCTTTATTGAAATCGTTTAAGAATACGCTCAAATCCTCCTCTGCGTTTTACTCGATCATAGGCGTTTTCAATCTGCTTCAGCCATTTTGGTGAAACAGATTTTTTACTGAATCCAAAATACACCCAGTTTTGGTGAATAAAAAAATTCCGATAAATTTTGACATCCTGAAAAGTAGGATCCGTCTGAATCTTATACGTCAAATCATATCGATCCATGATAAATCCGTCCAATCGGTCCTTTGAGATTTGAATTCCGTATTTTGTAGTATAAGTCGTCTTTTGAAAAATCTCTCTAAACTCTGGATCCGTTTTCATTTTGACATCAAATGCTTCTCCATAAAAACCATCATTTTGAATTGCGATGATCCCATCTATTTTTTTAAGATCATCCAGAGACTGGATATGATAATTCGAATCATTATGAACTGCCAGCACCATGGATTCATCTCGTTGAGGGCCAACATAGTGCATATATTTTTTTCGCTCTTCCGTAATGGAAAGGTTGGTCATCATATCCAAATCACCTTTTTTCATAGACAGAAGCCCCCTTGCCCAGGGCATGTCGTAAAAGCTTACTGTACAGTCAGCCTCCTTTAAGAGAATTTTTGACAATTCAACGGACAATCCTTGCCATTCCCCTTGCTCATCTTGAAAATATTGAGGAGGAAAATCGGTAACCCTGACTCGAATGTGGCAATTGTCCGCAAACACAAAGCTGCCGATCCAAAAACTAATAAATAAGACAATCGCTGATTTCATAGCATTTCCTCAAATTCAATCATTCGTTTTAATGCGTATCGAACCCCTAGTCGAGCGACACCAAAATTGTTTCATATTCAAACCGATCCATACGTTGCCATATTGCATCAACTAATATTTCATTTTGCTCACGAAGCTGCCCCATGAGTACATGTATTTGCTTCGGATTCAAATGTTCAATGGCTTGTTTCATCTCCGTTTTCCATTGCCTGGGAAGCTTCCTCATTTCCTCCTGTATATTGATATTTTCTCCATTTTTTTTCGTTTCTGCCAATTTCTGCTGATGGTTTTCCTCATAAATATATTGCAGTCCAAGGTGTTTTTGCATCATTTCAAAGATTTCATTTTCCTTAAATGGTTTGGCAATGAAATCGTCACATCCTGCGGCCAGAGTCTCTTCTCTTTTATCCTCAAAGGCAGAAGCCGAGACAGCAATGATCACAATATCCTTGCCTGCTACAGTTGCTTTGATTTGCCGAGTGGCTTCATAACCATCCATCACGGGCATGCGAATGTCCATCCAAACCAGGTGAGGGTTCCATTCTTTCCATATCGCAACGGCTTCTTGTCCATTGGCCGCTTCCTTCAGTTCAAACTCCAAGGGGGTCAGCCATTTGACCAGTACTTGCCGATTGGTTTCCACATCATCAACAATCAGGATCCGATGTTTTTCTTTTGCTTCCACACCCACAACTTGAGGAGAAGGAGCTTTTTTCAGTGCTCCCTGATTTCCTTGCCGGGCTAAAATAGTAAACTGGAACGTGGAACCCTCACCCAGTTGACTTTTTACGGTAATATCTCCTCCGAGCAGCTGAACAAATTTACGGCTGATCGAAAGACCCAACCCTGTTCCTTCCTGTGATTTTTGACTGCTTTTGGTTTGTGTGAATGGTTCAAACAGGCACTCAATATCCTCAGGAGCAATGCCGGATCCCGTGTCCTGCACCTCAAAGCGCAGCTCAAGAGGAAGGTTCTTTTCAACAGCAACGCGGATTGTGATGGATCCCTCTTCAGTGAACTTGACCGCATTACTGATCAGGTTCATCAAAATCTGACGCAGTTTCGCCTCATCGGTTCGAATGAATTGAGGAATATTATCAGAATGCTCCATCTGCAGGCTCAATCCTTTGTCCTCCATACGAATTTTGAAAAGGTTCTTTATATCTTCCAACAAGACAAACAAATCCACATCATTTTCTTTGAGGTTTATTTGCCCCGCTTCAATTTTCGACATATCCAGAATGTCATTGATGAGCGTGAGCAGGTGTTCTCCACTGCGGTTGATGATGTTCAGGTTTTGTGTCTGGTCGGGAGTGAGGTTCTGGCCGTGTGCCATCATTTGAGAAAAACCGAGAATGGCATTGAGTGGAGTACGCAGTTCATGACTCATATTGGAGAGAAATAGACTCTTGGCCTGATTGGCTTTTTGGGCGCTTTCTCTTTCTCTTTGGAGTTTCGCTTCCCACTTTTTTCGTTCGGTAATTTCTTGAAAAACCACCTGGATGGCAGGTTTATTATCATAAATAAAAGGAATGCCCGCCACTTCCACATCAATGACATTTCCATCCAACTGAATAAATTTTTCTTCAAACAAAGGAGCTGCCTGAAAATTATTTTGAATGAGTCCCTGAATCCTTTGGCTCACCCTTTGACGATAATCGGGATGTACGATGTCGAATACGGATTTTCCTTCAAGCTGCTCAGTCGACGCAGCACCCACGATTGCAACACCTGCTTTATTGATAAAAACCAGCTTTCCATTCTGGTGAATGGCAATACCAAACGGTGCCAGCTCCACCAGGCGTCGATAACGCTCTTCGCTATCAGATAACTCTTTTGTGCGTTTGACCACCTGCTGTTCCAAATTACGTTTTTGCGTTTCCTCGGATTGGGCAAGCTCATTTCGTGATTCCAGCAGTTTCTGCACCATGGCATTGAATGATTCTCCAAGAATTTGCAACTCATTCGGACGGCGATTTGTTTTGCCGAAGGTTTTTGCATCAATACGTACTTTTTCAAGATTATCCAGGGCAATTTCCTGGGAAACAGACGTCAAAACGGATAAGGGACGTTGCAGCAAAAATCGGCTGAACCAGAGAAAAACGACCCACAATACAATCGTTTTAATGATGGCATTAATGATAATGAACAAATAACTGGATTGCACTCGGGCAAATATAACAGCAGGACTGGAGTAAAGTATCATCTTGCCAAGGTGATGATCTCCTGTATTTGTAGAATAAATGAGGGGGAATTGATATCCAAACAAATCACCACCTGACTTCCTGACAAGCATACCTCGCTTCCCCTGTTCCAAAGACTGCAATTGACTCTCCGGTTTGAAAGTTTTTCCGAGTGTGTGAACATACCTGCCTGAAATATCACTAATTCTGACACCAAGAATTGTTGGGCTCCTGATAATACCATCAAGAACAGACTGCATTTGATCTTTATCAGCTTCCCACAAGGCTGTCGCCATTGTGGGATTAGAGTTCAGATAAAAAATTTTAATGTCTTCGATGACATTGCTCTCAACTCTTCTATATTCCGATACCATGTGAAACAACGTTACAATGATAGACACCACCAGGTAGATCGAAAAGACGTAGCTCAACAATTTGGTGGCAATCGAATCTTTGAGGCGAACTTGAGAGTGTTTCAGCATGGCACCTTTTTTATTTAAATAACGCCCTAAATTAAAAATTGTACTTTTTTAAATCAGGATTGTATGCCTTGGAGAACTGTTTAAAATTGATTTTTCTAATATTTTCTGCACTTAATTTTTGGCGGAGATCCCCCAGTTCAGCAAATGTTGAACTTTGATGATCGCCCATTTTTGTGGAAAAAAAGCTCGATTCAAATGGGGCAAAATCATACCCCTTGAGATAATCATACAGAAGGATGATCGCCCATGCTCCTTCTGCATAATGCCCCCCTACGCTGACGGCCAGTTTTCCTGATTTGAGGTACTCCTGATTTTCAGGCAAAAGGTCAATTCCCCCCACAACAAAATCTTTGCCTGGGATCAGCCCCCTCTTTTCTGCTGCTTTGACGACTCCAATCGCCATGCTGTCGCTTGCCGCCCAATACAGTGAAACTTCTAGGTATCGAAGTGAGCTCAACTCAAATGCTTCCTGCGCTAAATGTTCTTTCCACTTAGAATGAAAGAACTGTTGAATCTTAAATTCAGAATGAGCCATTGCTTTTTTCAATCCTCTCACCCTCGAATTAGAAGCTTCCGACGCTCGGTTCCCTTCAAGAGCCACTATTTGAATTTCCCCACCGTTTCCCCGTTTATTTAATTTTTTTGCTTCTTCTATCAGCCTTTTGGCCAGAATGTAGCCAGCATATTCATCATCCGGCAGCATCAAACCAATCCAGTACTTATATTTTTCTCTGGGTTTTCCTACACCTTCAGCCTCACTAAATCCTGCGTTAAACACCAATATAGGAACTTTGTATTGTTCGCACAGCTCCAAGACATCCTTGCCCCTTGTTTTGAAATTATGAATCAAGACGGCATCGGGTTTTGTACTGGGGTTGGATAAGACTTGTTTGACAAGAGGGACAATTGCCGTGTGGTTTTCTCCATAACTGTAAGCATCAAGATCAACTCCTAAGTCTTCTGATGCTGCTGAAATAAAACGTTCCACCATCGGCCAAAACCCTGAACTGGGAGAAGACCAAAACCAGGCAATTTTTGGTTTTGCCCCCCATGCACTGTTTGCAAAAAATAGAAAGAGTAACGAGACGCCTATGATCAAAAAGTTTTTTTTCATTGTGTCCTCCTTAGCACAGATAAAATTTTTGTATTTCACAGCATCAGTTATGTCATGATTTCCAGTCCAATCATGGTACAATCGTCATCAAACCGATTGCCTTCGGTATGAGAAAGACCGTAGTGAAATACCTGCTCCATGAGCTCGCCGATGGGCAAATGAGATTGTGATTTCACATAAGCCGCTAATTGCTCAGAGCGGGGAATTCCCTTAATTCTGGATTGCAGGCTCAGTACATCAATCAGAGCATCTGTATAGAGGAATAATTTGTCTCCTGGCTGCAACTGAAATTTTGTTTCCTCAAAGTACCTCTGCTTGTTGGAAAAGATACCCAGGATGCTTCCTCCATTATGGTGTTCAAAAACATCACCAGAGTGTTGTCGTATGACTAAACCGGGAGGGTGTCCTGCATTGCTGAACAACAACGTTTGTTCCACGGAATCATAAATCCCATAAAACATCGTGACAAATTTCGACTCGGGGATTTGCTCGACCAGCGCCTGATTCAGAAGTGTGATGGTTTCTGACGTCGATTGGCCATTTTTGGGAATGTCCTTGAAGAGGCCGGAAACCATGAATGAAATGAGAGCTGCGGGAATACCATGTCCTGTAACATCCGCAATCATCAATCCATACTTTCCCTGACCGATTTCGAAGACATGGTAAATGTCTCCACCAACATGCTCGACGGGAACAAACTTGGTCGTAAGCTCAGCCCCGGGGATCTGCGGAAGGGAATCCGGCAGAATCGCTTTTTGCATTTGACGGGCCTGTTCCAGTTCTTCTTCCATTTGGTCTTGTTGCTCTTTGATAACCTGATAGGATTCCTGCAGTTGTTCTTTACTGAATTTCAATTCCAAGTGGGTCCGCACCCTGGCAATCACTTCTTCCGGGTGAAAGGGTTTGGTGATGTAGTCAACCCCCCCGCAGGAAAAAGCTTTAACCTTATCTCCCACAGCATCCAATGCGCTTAGAAAAATCACAGGAATCTCACGAGTTGTTTCATTTTCCTTCAACTGGGCGCAGACTTCGTAGCCATCCATTTGCGGCATTTTGATATCGAGCAAAATCAAGTCAGGAGGCACAGCTTGAGCTCCCATCAGGGCCAATCTTCCATTGGGAACTGGACGGGCTTCGTACCCTTCTTTGTTGAGTAGACCAGTGAGCAGATGCAAGTTGGCTGGAGTGTCATCTACCACGATGATGTTTCCTTTAGCATTTTGCGAATCACGGTTCATAGAATCTCCTTCTCGGATTTCCCGAAATTATGGGATGTCAGCTTTGCATTTTTCAGAACACATTGCCTGGGAAGACAATTGTTCGAGCTTTTCCAGCATGTTTTCAAATTCTGTGGATTTATCAAAAAAGTAATCAGCGCCAAGATTCAAACATTTGTTGCGGTATTGCGGATAGGTGTAATTGGTAAATACCAGAGTAACAGAGGCCCTTTGGCTGTTGCGAATTTTCTCGAGCACCTGAATTCCGTTTTTTCCAGGCATGCGAATGTCGAGGATGATGGCGTCCGGTTGAAATGATTCGAGCTTTTCCAATGCTTCCCTACCATCTTGTGCCTGTTCGATGATAGGGGAGGCTTTCATGTTCATGAGAAGCCCGCAAAGACGCTCCCGCATCAGGTGTGAATCATCAGCAATCAGAATTTTCATAATTGGCTCTCAAGTTTTGCTTTCCTCCCCACCCTCCTGACCTTAGAGAGGAAAGCAAGGTTGGCTAATTACGTTTAAATATAGAATAACCGATACGTCTGGGGGGGTAAATCGGACAAACACTGATTGTTTTGTAGGAAGGAGTTACCCGTGTGTCAGGGTTTCTCCTACAAAGAAAATCAAAGAAAAAATGGATCCATCAATGAAGATTTTTCCATATCCGGATCCACAGAAAGGAGAGTAATTCTCTAATTTGGGTTGCTTTCGTACTCAATCACAAAACCATAGGAAGAACCTCCCGTACTCTGGGTATCAAGTCCGTATTGCCCTACTGTATCCAGATAATCTCCCCAGGTTGCCACCGGGACATTCATTTCGCCAAACCCCATGACAGGCTGTCCTCCTGCAGAATCATTAGGCTGATTATTGGGACGTGGATCTTGATCAATTTCACTGGCAGTCGTGTTGCAGTCAGGACCATATTGAGAACTATCACAATAGAGATCCACTGCCCAGTTCGTGTAAGACCATGACTCTCCGCTCAGCCAGCTCCAGCCACCGTCAGGCTCTACAGATCCATCAGGCTGATATCCCCCCAGGAACGGCCCGATACTGATGCCATAATGATCACCTTCTTCTGGAAAAGACCAAAAGTATTTTTCATCGGAGACTAAATTGAAAACAAACGTATTTTCCCCCTCGCTTGTGATGGAGGCCAGGTAACCTCCGGCATCCTGTGCCAAATAGGCAGCCTGGTACCAGTTGAGATTCCCGCTGGACACATAAACCGCTTCATAATAATGAGTGTCTCCTTCCGAACTGGTGTAAGACTGGACGGTCTGACGCTCATAGGTGACATCAGCAGGCAGTTCGGACCAGGTGAACACATCGTGATCGATATCGAAAGTGATTCCATTGATTGTGATACCTGTTGAAGAACCGGAGCTTGTCCCCGAGCTGGAATCAGAGCTTGTGCTGCTGGAACTATCAGGCTCACACAATTCTGTTCCTTCAGGTGCTCCCAGGGCATCCCTCAGTTCTGTTTCAGTGATCCCGAGTGTTGTCGCTGCTGCCGCAAAATCAGGAGGCCCTTGTGTCGGATCGCCAAGGGACGATTCGATGGTACTTGCTGAAATTCCTAAGGTTTCTGAGGCAGAGGTGAAATCAGGGCTCACACAATTAGAGGTGGTTGAGGTATCTGCCGCATCAGAAGCCGTTGCGGTTCCGGTGCCCGTGCCTGTCGAATCTGACTCTTCAGTTTCTGTGGAAGATGAACCTCCCCCTCCTCCACCGCCGCAGGCAGGGATGAAGACCATTAAAACCAGAATTAAAACAGTCAAAGCACTATTCCAAAAAATAGATTTTCTTTTGTTACGTTTCATGTGATTTCCTTGTCAATAGGTTGAATAAAGACGATTAAATAGAGAGATGATACTAAAATAGCCAAAAAGTCAGGAAAGGTAAATCGGACAAACACTGATTGTTTTGTAGGAAGGAGTTACCCGTGTGTCAGAGTTTGTCCTACAGGAAACGGGGTAGGAAGAAGGTCCTTTTTAATAGCGAGGAGGTCAAACTGTATCAAAAGCCCTTGACATTGTACTCACATTGTAAATACAATTGTATTCTCAATATATGGAGGATCATATGCAACAACAAATTACTCAAAAATCAGAACGTTTGAATATCCGGCTCAGCCCTCAACAAAAAGATTTGATTTTCAAAGCGGCTGATACTCAAAATTCTACCGCTAGTGATTTCGTGTTAGAAAAAGCTTGTGAAGCTGCCCATGAAGTCCTCGCTTTAGAAAGCCATTTTACGTTGCCTGAGGAACAATGGAATGCATTTTGTAAAGCCCTTGATGCCCCTCCTCAAGATATCCATGCCTTAAGAAAACTTTTGGCAGAACGAGGCATCTTTGATGGTCAATAATCTTCCATTATCCGTCCCTGCCCCAATAGACAATACTCATGATACCAGTGCATTTGATTGTGGTGTTCCAGCTCTGAATAATTACCTTAAAAAATACGCCATACAAAATCATCATAGCGGCTCTGCCAAAACTTATGTTGCCACCCGAGGGAGCCAAGTAGTTGGATATTACACCCTCGCATTTGGCTCCGTCACCCACGCAGAAACTCCAGAACGTGTGAAAAAAGGATTAGGGCAATACTCTATTCCAATTATTCTATTAGCTCGACTGGCGGTAAACCTAGCAGAAACAGGAAAAGGAATGGGAAAAGGGCTCTTAAAAGACGCCTTACTTCGGACGATACCAGCCTCTGATATTGCAGGACTCAGAGCTGTTTTAGTTCATGCAAAAGATGACGATGCTAAGAATTTCTACGAAAAATTCGGATTTGTTCCCTCCCCCATTGATAAGTTCCACCTCTATCTGTTGTTAAAAGATATCAAAAAAATCCTCACTTCTCTTTCCCTCCGCAAGCCGGAATAACCGTAATTGAGTATCACTTAGATTCCGGACTCGTTTTAAGACTTGCAAAAAACTCACAATGCTCTGCTTATGATTGCGAATTTGTAGCCTTGTCCCAATATTTAGGCATTGCTCTTCTGACCCTGGATCGAAAGCTTCTGAGTCAATTTCCAGAGAATACGGTGTCTTTGCAGAGTTTCGAATGAGGGCTTCCGTGTTATTTCCTTGTTGAATAATCACCACACCAGGCGAACCATGATGTTGGTGATGCTGATTTCATCAGAATAATCATCGATGAAACTGTAGTCACCTCCTGAAACATTCCTTTGGGTCGTGGTGCTGTTCAAGGCAAGATGGAAATATTCTGTGATTTTGTAAGAGAGGGTGATGTGGGAATGAGTGCTTCTAAAATCAAGACCTTTCAGGGTGCTGTCAGACACATCCATGCTTCCATCCCCGTTTTCTGTCTTGTAATAAAGAAAGGCGACAATATATTCTGTATCGATTTCGAATCGAGCAGCAGCCGCGTTTCCTGAAATGTCCAATTCTGGCATTCCGATGAGTTGCCTATTGGATTCCACCTCTTTGAAGATCACCGACTCAGGAATAAAAGAAGGTTTGGAATAAACGGCGTCGAACTGTCCTGCCTGCAGATCAAACAGCCAGTCTTCAGCATCAAAAAAACCTCCCACTCTCAAAGTCAGTCCATACTCCTCCTGTTCAAATGCCAATTTTAAATAGAGTTTGCTTCCTGCAGGATAATCGATGGTCGTTCCTTCAGGAGTTGAGGCGGTGATTGTTTGCTTCACATCCACCTCCGAGACCATGATATCCTGGACAATAAAACTATAAGGCACCAGGTATTGACTGATGCCAAAAATCGCTTCCATCAGGTCGGACAGTTCATTGTAGAGAATGATCCGAGAAATATAAGGGGTTCCTTCTGAAGAAATATTATTGTCTTGAGCATCATCCACTCGAACAATAAACGATATACTGAGGGAGGTAAATCGGACAAACACTGATTGTTTTGCAGGAAGGAGTTACCTGCGTGCCAGGGTTTGTCCTACAGGAAAAGCTTGCGGTAAGCAGAAAAAGGAAGGGGGCAGAAAAAACATTCAGTCAACAATTTTCTGTTTGACCGCATAACGGACGATCTCTGCATTATTGCTCAAGTTCATCTTCTCTAAAATTCGAGAGCGATAAGTACTGACGGTTTTCACACTCAAAGACAACCCCTCGGCAATTTCTCCCACACTCTTTCCCAGGGCAATCATCCGCATCACCTGGTATTCACGATCAGAAAGAGTTTCATGGACTGGAGCACTCAAGTCTTCATCGAGATAAAGGGCCAGCCTTTCTGCTAGCGAAAAGGTAACATATTTCCCGCCTTGAGCGACTTTGCGAATGGCCACAATCAGTTCTTCTGAAGCACTGTCTTTGGTCAAGTACCCGGAAGCCCCCCCCTTCAAAGTACGGATGGCATACTGTTCTTCGGGATACATGCTCAACATTAAAACCGGCAGTTTGGGATATTCCTGTTTGAGCACTTTGAGGATACTCAAACCATCCGTATCCGGCAGAGCAATATCCAGAATCACAACATCGTAATCATTTTTTCTGACTTGGCGCATGGCCTCCTGCCCATCCCCAGCCTCATCAACAGAGTTGATATCTTTTGTTTCGGAGAGGATTTGTTTCAGGCCATCACGAACCATCTTGTGATCGTCAACCAGAAGAACTCTAGTCATTGCTTTTTCCTTTCAATTGATTCGAGAGGAACTTTCACAATTGCTGTGGTTCCCTGATTTGAGATACCAGTAACCTCAAAGGTTCCCTGCCAGGGATAAAGCCTTTCCCGAATTCCCATCAGCCCAAATGAGTCAGAAGAGACAGCCTGTGCGGGTTGGATGCCTACCCCATCATCAATGATAGTCAATCTCAGCTGTTGACTCTGCTTCAAAAGGTTAACACTGATCCAGGTTGCCTGGGCATGGCGTGCAATGTTGGTCAGAATTTCCTGAAAAATGCGAAAGAGGGCCGTGGTCAGATCTGGAGGCAGATCAAGTATTTCATCAGAAGCCAAGTCCAATTGACACTCGATTTCTGTTCTTGCCCCAAATTCCTGAGTTTGCCATTCAATTGCTGCAGCCAACCCAAGGTCATCCAGCAGCCCTGGCCTTAAATCCCTGGAAATTTTCTGCACCGTTTTGATGGTAGAGACAATCAGTTCCAGCATAGTGCTGGTTTTTTGCTGCAGTGCTGGTTTTTCTTCCAGAAGGTGTTTCTGCAGCCAAACCGTGTCCATTTTTAGGGCCGTGAGGACTTGTCCGAGTTCATCATGAATTTCACGGGCAATTCGAGTCCTTTCTTCTTCCCGGACAGCTTCTTGATGGGCTCCCAGCTTTTGAAGACGCTGATTGGATGCCGTCAGTTCGGCCGTGCGAGTGGATACCAATTCTTCCAGCTGATTCTGGTATTTCCTCAACTCCTCCTCAATTTCTTTACGATCTGCAATCTCCTGTGTGAGTAACGTGTTTTTATACTCCAGTTCTTTTTGCACATTGCGCAACGCCAGGTGAGTTTTGACCCTGGCCAGCACTTCGTCCTTCTGAAACGGCTTGGTAATGAAATCCACACCTCCTGCCGAAAATCCCTTCACTTTATCCATGGACTCATGCAATGCACTGATAAAGATGATGGGCACATTTGCTGTTTTTTCATCAGACTTCAATTGTGAACAGACTTCATAACCATCCATTTCCGGCATTTTGATGTCCAGTAAAATCAAATCGGGAGGAATGGCCATGGCACCCGACAAAGCCAACCTTCCATTGGGAGCAGGACGAACCATGTAACCCTGGCCTTCCAGGATACGTACCAGCAAATGTAAATTTTCAGGAGTATCATCAACGACAAGAATATTTTCACTAGGCGAATCCGATTGTTTGCTGCTCATATTACCACATAGGAAAATCAAAAATTACACGAGAATATAGCAACTAGAAATAGGCATGTAAATGGAAATTTAGGGATTCTTTTTTTGATTTTTTGGTTAGGTTTCCTGGGTGGTTATGTGAGCTATTGATTTTTTTCTACTCTTCTTTTGTTCCTGGTTTGGAGATGCTGGATTTTAGACAAAGCAATCCCTGAGTTCAAGATACCCATTCTTCATCACAAAAATAAGCTTCATCTGGGGGCATGTAATCCTCGTAGTAGTCATTGGGATCGTTGGATGAGCTAATGGATGGTAGTGGTGGTGCTCTTTGTGTCTCCTCACCAATATGATTTAAGATTTTTTTGATTTCCTGGTAATTGGTAATGAAGGCGATGATCTTCATCTCCTTCCCGCAATTTGGACATAACAGAGGGTCGACTTCGAAGATCTTATGAATCAGCCGTGCCCAACTTGCGCTAGCCTTAGCCTTTCCTTTCTGCTTTTGTGTTCCATAGGGTTGATCTTCTTTCTTTTCTTTCTTCTCTTTTCCTCGGTACGAACTACTGTAGATTCCATAGTAATAAGTGATCGTTTCGTAGGGTGAGGGGATATGTCCCGCTAAAAGAGCGATAAACTCCAATACTTCGTAATGCGTTTTTTTGGCGGAAGACGTTTTCTTTTGTTTCGTGTCCTTCCGATAGGCCTTCCTTGACACCAGAACATCCCCCCTTTCCGACAAGCCTGCATGCGGGGTATGATATAAGCTGATATTCTGTTCTCCGAACTTTTCTCAATAACCTTATTGAATCGGAGGCATTATGAAGCTTACAATAGAACAAGTAGAACAACAATTTATCGAGTGGCGTCAATCGAAAAAGAATTGTCGCGAACGAATTCCCTCCCAACTTTTGCAAGCAGCAGCCTCTCTAGCAGGGCACCACAAGATAGGAGAGATAACACGCCGCCTTCGGTTGGATGGTCGTGTGTTGTGTCCTTATTTGCCCCCCTCCTCTAACCTTCTTCTTTGAGACAATGGGCTTGGAACAATAAGAGTTTCCAACTGGCCATTGAGGTAACGATTCGTTTTAATCCTGAAGTCAGTGTATCGCTACCGTATAGTTGAATGTGTGAACCATAGCGTTGTTGAATGGTTTGATAGGCCCCGTTGTAGTGGGCTAAATATTCAATGCCCAACAACGGTTGAATCAAAGCCGACATCAAAAAACGAAGCGGATTGAAAATGCCTAAAGCATCAAATATCGGGTTAAAATATCTCTCAAAGCGAGAGCAATGGCTCTCGAGTATATGATAACTGTACAAAACTAGCGGAAAAGAGGCTATAATCTCCATGGGTGTCTTCTTTTTCGGAAGTTGGATGTTCATTCAAACTCCCGTTGTTATGGGTGTGGAGACACCTTACCTGACTTTTTCATACGAATCAGGCTTTTTGATGGACCTTTGTTTATCGGCTATTCAGCGTTTTTCCTTTTAATGTGTTAATTCTTAATGGTCCCTATTGTTGAAGTCTCCAACATCCATACTTTTTATGGAAGCAGCCACATTTTGCATGGAGTCAGTCTGACCCTTAATGCCGGAGAAATCATCTCCCTCCTTGGCAGAAATGGGATGGGAAAAACAACGCTGCTGAAATCCATCATGGGATTGAATCCCCCAAAAAAAGGTTCTGTCACTTTTTTTGGTCAAAATATGACCAACTCACCTGTTCAAAAAATTGCACAGCAAGGTATTGCTTTTGTGCCGGAACATCGCGGTATTTTTCCCAATTTGTCAGTGCTTGAGAATTTAATAATGGCTGCGGCTCCTGGGGTGAATGGTAAAGAAGAATGGAATCTCAATCGAATCCTGGACACGTTTCCACAACTTCAGGCACGTTTAAATCACATGGGAAACCAGCTTTCCGGGGGAGAGCAACAAATGGCGAGCATTGCACGTGCCTTGATGACCAACCCCAGAGTCCTTCTACTGGATGAAGTCACGGAAGGTTTGGCGCCCTTGGTTTGCCAAAACATCTGGTCGGTGATCCAGTCCATCAAAGAGACTGGAATTGCCGCTTTGATTGTGGATAAAGATATCAATGCCTTGTTGCACCTGACCGATCAAAATGTCATCATCGAAAAAGGAAAAGTTGTGTACGAAGGCAATTCTCAAGCATTGAAACACCAACCTGACATTTTGCACAGATATCTTGGTCTGTAAAAAGAGAAGTACCCTGCATCAATCTTGCATGCCTTTTTCTATCATTCCATTTTTGCGACAACTTCATCAACAGACCGCAACCCGTTCCACATTTTTCAGAAAGGAGAATTATGAAATTTATCAAAGCACTTGTGTTGACAGGTATCAGCATATTAACTTTAGGAGCCTGTCAGGCAACCACATCTTTACAATTCACATCTTCAACCACACCTGATGTCGTTGGTTACCATTCTTCGGAAGAGATGATCCATGCTTTTGTGAAAGCGAACCGCTCCCAGTTGGTCGAAGAAGCAGCACAGGGTGAAGGGGCACATCTCTCCACCGTAGCTCAAGTACTGGGTTGTTCAGGACAACAGCAGATCGATTTCACATCGAAAATTCAGGGAAATTATGCCCGAATCTTTACTCAAGCTTCTGATATGGAAGTTTCTGAGAAATTATTGTCCCACCGCTGTCTATAAATGTCGGACATCCACTAAGGAATGCTTTTTGACCGTTTTGATAAGGCGAATGAAAATAATAACCTTTCTTTGTGATGAAGGTTTATGGAAACTGTAGAATCGATAAAAAATCATTCCCATCCAGCATCCTCTCCAACCGACAAACGAGATTGAATTCGTGAGGAAATCTATTGGAGAGATTACTATGAGCATACTCTGACAATGATTTCAGAGCCATTTGATTTGGCTTTACAAACCATTGGGAATCAATGGATAATACAAGCTAATATCAAATGAATTTGTGAGCAAAATCAAATTGATGGAGAAGGCCATAAATGCGGGACAACAACAAAACCAAGAAACAGTTGCTTCAAGAGCTCGATGAGGTGAAACAACAGTTGCTCCTCAATGAAAAAAAATATCGTCTCTTATTTGAAAAAAATTTGGATGCTTATGCCTTTCACCAAATTATTATTGATGAAAACAACCAGCCGATTGATTATGTCTTCTTGGAAATCAATGAAAATTTTGAAAAATTCACAGGATTAAAAAAAGAAGAGGTGATTGGGAAGCGAATTACCACAATTATTCCCGGAATTGAGAAAACTTACACGGATTTGATTCACACGTATGGAGAAGTGGCCTTACATGGAGGACAGAAACGATTTGATCTTTATTTTGAACCCTGGGAAAAATGGTATACCGTTTCGGTCTATAGTCCTGAAAAAAAATATTTTGTTGTCATCTTTGAAGACATTACAGAAAGTAAACAGGCTGCAGAAAAACTGGAAAGGCAAGTGAAAAGAAGAACCCGGGAACTCCAGGACTCACTGGAGCAGTTGCGCAGGACACAAGATCAATTGATTGTTCAGGAAAAACTGGCATCTTTGGGAACCATCACAGCAGGCATTGCTCATGAAATCAAAAATCCACTGAATTTCATCAACAATTATGCTGAATTGTGTGAAGACTTTCTTTTGGAATGTGAACGGAAAATAGACCAGCACACAAAGGACATTGATTCTGCCAGCAGGAAGGACATTGCTGGAAGTTTTAAGAATTTAAAACATTCTACCAAGGTCATCAGCGAACATGGCAAACGCATTGAGCGTATTATAAAAAGCATGCTCCTGCATTCAGGAGGACAACAAGGAGAATGGGAGCCTACGGATCTGAACAACCTGTTGTATGAATACGCGAACCTCTCCTACCATGGAATCAGAGCACAGCATTTTTCGTTTAGTGCAGTGATCGAGGATGATTTCGATGATTCGGTTGGGCTTGTGGATGCAGTTCCTCAGGATTTAGGGCAAGTGTTTTTGAATCTTTTCAACAATGCCTTTGATGCCCTGCTCAAAAAATTGGAAACTTGTGGCCCCCCGTTTGCCCCCAAACTGGGGTTAGTAACACAGCGCACTAACGATCGAGTTGAAATTCGTATCAAAGACAATGGAATTGGAATGCCAGAAGATGTTGCGCCCCAGGTGTTTCTTCCGTTTTATACCACCAAACCTCCAGGCAAAGGCACTGGATTGGGACTTTCGATCAGCCATGAGATCATTGTCCAGGGACATCGCGGCAGTATCCAGGTAAAAAGTGAAGAAGGGGAATATACTGAATTTGTGATAACTTTACCCATGACGGCACATTGACTATTATTCCAGTCCATGAAAGATCCACCCCATCCGCTTGAAGCCGTCATAAAACAGGAAAAGGGAGAAAATACACAGCAGCACACTCAGGCAACGCATGGTATAGACATAAAAACGCCCTGTCAAAAAAGGCTGGGATTGGCTGACCAGTATGGCCAGCACTATTTTCGAACCCACCAGGAATACATAAAAACTGCCAATGAAAGCAAGCACGGACATCACACTCTGCTCCATGGCTTTTGCCGTCGTGGGTGCTCCGACACTGAACCAGAATAAATAAGGGTGAGGGCTCAGAACATTGACAAGGACTCCTTTTTTTAAGGATTGAGCCTGGAAATCATTCGCATGCATGTCGATTCCCGTGGCCTGAATACTGCCATAGCACAGGTATAATACAAAAACTCCTCCCATCAAGGAAATGCAGCCCAGTATCGTCTGAAACTGAGACAGCGCAGCCAGCATGAACAGGGTGAAGATTATAATTGGCAAATCAGTGAGAACAGGGGACAGTGCTACCTTGACACCTGCTTTCAGACCATGTTGAAGTGTTTCTGCAATCACAAGTGCTAGTAAGGGCCCTGGAGCCCATCCGGCAGAAAGTCCTAGTAGTACACCAGTGGTCAAGAAGCCTATCATTTTTGTTTATTACGATTAAATACTGACATGTTTTCATTCCTCTGGTAGATTAACTCTACTTTGACATGATGTACGGCTTGTTTTCATTCCGGATATCGACAACCCAGCCGTTACATTGAACACCAAAATAAAAATCACAAATTCGAAGAATGCTGGATAACTTTGATCCCAAGGAAAAAAAAGCAATCATTATCTTTTTTGCCCTGCTCCTCTTAGCCATTACTTATGTATCCACTCATGAACTGCCCTGGGAACAGGAACAGGTACCATACCCAGACAATCAAAAAGAAATTGATAATTTAGACCGACGGTCGCCTCCCAAAGAGAGGTCTTATGAACGATTTCTTTAATAACGACAGAACGAAATGAAAGCGTCTATTCATAGCCTCCTGAACAAAGGCTTTTTATCGATCCATAATATGGTGGTTATTGGAAATATTCTGTTATGCGCTCTACTATTGTATGGATTGGGAGCAATGGCAGGACATTTTGTGCATTTAAAGGTACTGGCTCTGCCGGTTCAATCCTCCAAACCAGTGCGCCTCCCCAAAACGTCACTTCCTCCCGATCCAGGTGCTGACAAACAAAAATTTATAGCTTTCCTTGATCAGAATATATTTAAAGTAGAGCGAAAAGAACAACCAAAAGATGATATTTCTCCAGAAGAACTGGCGGCAAAAGCAGAAGAAAATAAAAAATCCTCGGAGCCTTTCCTTTCCAAATTAAAAATAGAGTTGCGCGGCACTGTCGTTGATCCCAATAAGCAATCGTCTTATGCCTTCATTGTTAAACAGGGAAATAATCAAGAAAGAATTGTTGGCATTGGAGATTGTTTTGTAGTGCCTGACATCAAGATTAATATAGAGTGCCCTGATGATAGTGTGAAAGTCAGTCAAATTGAAGACCGCAAGGTGGCCGTGATGTATCAAGGTGCAGAAGAATGGATGACCATGCAAACTCCAGCAGAAGTCGTTTTCCAGCTTCCTAACAAAACTCAGGAGAACTCTGCAGCAAAAACAAGATCTCAAAAAAAAGCTCAACCTAAAAGAACAGAAGCCTCTTCCAGAGCGCCCGAACCCCGTTCCCTGGCAAAAAAAGAGTCCACACCAAAAACTGAAAAATCCGCGGCGGAACCTGTTTCTTCAGATCAAGAAACGTTTCATCTGCAACGGGAATGGGTGGATGAGCAATTGAAAAATTTTGCTCAAATCCTGCAAGATGCCCGTGTTGTCCCTAAGGTCAAAGAGGGGAAAACCTACTTTCAGTTCAAGTACATCCGCAAAGAAAGCATGTATCAAGCATTGGGTCTGGTGAAGAATGACATCATTGTGTCGATCAATGGCACATTGATCGACAATGTCACCAAAGCGATGGGGTTGTTACAAAAACTACAGTCAGAACGAGAAATTGAATTAATGATAGAACGAGAAGGCGTCAACAAAGTGTTACGCTACTACATCAATTGATTTTTTGGGTTGAGTCAAAAAGCCCGGTCAAATAAGCAGCAATGCCTGCAGCGCAATAACCCCGAAAGGCGATGCATTTGGCCTTTCCCAATCTTTTACCACTGACCGAGTAGGCGTACACCCAATACGAACTCCAATCATAATAACCCACCAGCTGGTCTCTGCGGTCATACAATTCACGGTTGGCTGCCCAACCGGCTAATGTCCTTGGACTGTCACCCTTTGCCAGAAATAGTTGGAAAATACCATTTGCATTGACGATTCCCACTTTGCCAAGCAGCTTTGAATTCATATCCAGGATTTCAAAATAATCAATATAGATCAATGCTTTGGCAATGGGTTTGTCGGCATTATCCAAGATGTCTGTTTTTAACGGCCGGCCAAACTGCAAGGCATGCAAGGGATAAAGGCTTCCGGTCAATCCAAATATTAAGCAGCCAATGCCGATTATTTTCCACCCATGAAGTCGAGAGGTCATGCGTCTCATCCTAAAATTGAAATCCTGTTACCAGCTGAACGCCACCATCTATCCCCGCAAAATAGCGTGGATCGCGTCCTGCTAAAATTTGCAGCCATTCTCCATTCCAACCAATGCCGGTGGCAAAACTCACATCTCCATCCCGAAGCAATTCTCCGCTGAAGTAGTTGTTGTGGACATCCTGCAAAATCAAAGAGTAAAAGACAAAGGAATAGAGAATTATTTCAAAGTTCAACCCCACCAAAGCGGCTGGCTGTTCGATGATGGGCGACTCAGTAGACAGTTGAAAAAACTCAATATTGATTTCATCAGGACGTTCTTCCGGCCCTCCCAGGTCAATACGAAATCCAAGGCCTCCTCCACGAAATCCTTCAGCACTATGCAATTCAAAATCACGCCCTTGCTGATTTTTATTTTTTGGGGCCGTCGGACCATCCTGATAGTACGCCATGTGAAAGACATCCCCAATGTTCAAATGAATCCCATAGCCAGGGCTGGTGGTTTCTGTTTTAAATGTACTGCTGAAGGAGCCATTGAAATCTACAAAAAATTCCCGTAACTGCAATTCGGTTTCGCGATAATAGGTACCAACTGAGAGGAATCCAAACTTGAGCCCCATAGACAACATCGCATCATATTCTGATTGGTTGAAGTTGATGGAGTAAGCTTGCTGATTATCCCCTTCACGTTTTTCCAGAGTCATATTTTCCAATTGAAAATAAAACAAATCTCCCCAGTTGGAATAAGCAAAACGACTGCTGGATTTATCAGGATTGCACTTGCTGTAGCCTTTCAATTCGCAGTTACTGGGAGCACTATTCAGCAAATCTCGATTACCAAGCCCCCCCCCATAGGCAAAACCAGATCCAGTCGTACGGGTAATCAAAGCAGGATTGAGCGGGCGATGCAATACAAAAATAGAAGGCACCGCAATCGTTCCTGCCCGAGCTTGTGCAAGGGGCCAGATGCTCCAGAGAATTATCCAAAATAGAAAAAAATGTCGTAAATTTTTCATCAGAGAACACTCTTTTTTGTTTTCCAAAACTTGTGTTTTCGACTCATTATACAAGAAATGCACAACGCAGTCCATTTGTGCCGATAGCATTCTTCCCTAAAAATATAAGCCTGGGATTGGTTGGATGCCGGAAAATTTATTTTTAAAAAGGTAAATATTGCCGATTTGCCTTTCTATTCATAAACTGCTAGTGATGATTCGCCATAAAGAAATGCTCAAACAATAACTCAGCAAATTTACAAAAATCCTGGATGACTTTCGTATGTTATTATTTTCGCCCTCCTAAAAATATAGTATTTTGACGTTACCAAGAGGAAACATGACTCCTAAAATTATTGCAGTCGTCGGTCCCACAGCCAGTGGAAAAAGCGAACTTGCCCTCTATTTGGCAGAACAGTTGGGTGGAGAAATCATCTGCGCAGATTCCATGCAGGTGTATCAGCATCTGGATATTGGGACCGCTAAACCGACTGCCTCTGAGCAGGCTTTGGTTCCACATCACCAGCTGAATCTGGTGAAACCGGACGGGTACTATTCGGCAGGACGTTATGAAAAAGAAACAAGGGGCATTATTGAACGACTTCACCAGGAAAACAAACCCATCATTCTCGTAGGAGGAACCGGTCTTTATTTTCGCTGCTTGATTTTTGGCATTTGCGAAGTTCCTGACATTCCAGCAGAAATCAAATCACAAATAACAGAGTGGCATCAAGAAGGTCTTTCCATCTGCTACCAGAAATTACAGCAATATGACCCAGAAAGCGCATCAAAACTTTCTTCCAATGACACGGCCCGAATTTTACGTGCATTGGAAGTGTACCTGCACACAGGGAAATCCATACAGCACTATCAACAGAATCATGGATTTAAATATAAACAATACTCTGTTTTTTCAGTGGGATATTGGCATAAAAGGGTAGATCTATACCAATTGATCAATCAGCGCACACATGCCATGCTGCAGGCAGGCTTAATTGGGGAAGTCCAGGCGCTGCTCGATAAATATCCTGCAGACCTCAAGTCATTACAAGCCATTGGGTATCGACAAGTGATTGATTTTTTACAAAACAGATCCACTGAATCAGAAATGGTTGCTGCTATTCAGCAAAAAACCAGGAACTATGCAAAACGGCAGTTGACCTGGTTTCGAAAGGATCCAGACATCCAATGGTTTCCTTATGGAAAGCAAAAAGAGATTTTGCTGAAAGTGAAGGACTTTCTAGTGTAGGAGGTGACGTTTCTCTACTTCGTTAATTCAGACTCCACCACATGATGAATCTGAACCAATCTGAGAAAATTAGAATTTTAGGAAGGCGAAAATAATAACATGTGAAAGTTACGCAGGATGTTCATCGAGGTTCAAGGCGTTTTATCGGGCGCATAGCTTGGCTTGCTATGTCTTCAAAGGAACATACTCCAGTATGCACAATTGAAGACGCCTTGTAGCCAAGAAAAAATACTTCCTCATCTTTGTCAACGTTATTTCTGCACGAACCCTAAAGCAACGCAGAAGATCGTTGAAAAGACAAGTAGGTTTGCTAAGTTATTGTTTGAGCATTCCTTAGTGCTGATCCAGCCAAATTTCGATCCCTTGTGTGCTCAATTCCAAATCAACAGCAAGGACCTCCAGGGCTTCTTTTTCAGAAAGAGTACTTCCATGTTGCTTCAGTTCAGATAACAAGAAATCTCCCATTCCCTGAACAAATAGAGCATGGCGTTCTTTCCCATGATTTTTCAACTGCTGCCCCAGTTCTAAAAATTGATCCAACCGGCGTAAAAAATCGTCTACCAGATGAGGAACATTGGTAACGTGGCTGAAGTGTGTGAAAAAAATATTTTGAGGCCGATAGCTCATGATTTTTTTCACCGATTGACGCATTGCCTCTGGGGCAAAATGAGCAGGACTGGTTGTTGGCAAAATAAAAGCACCACGGTCTGTATCCAATTCTCGATATGACAAACCAAAGGCATCTCCCGTAAAAATCCCCTGACTGCGCTCATCAAAAACACATACATGGTGTTTTGCATGGCCGGGAGTGTCCAGAAATAAAAATGTTCTCCCATTCATATCAACAGACAATCCGTCTTCAGCTTCAATCACGCGCTCTTTGGGTATGGGTATGATGTTGCCATAGTCTTCTTTTACTCTATCGACCCCATAGACATCAATGGCAGCATTTATCAGCTTTTGCGGATCAATCATGTGTCGGGCACCACGGGGGTGGACAACAAATTTTGCATTCGGCAAATGGCTCATCAGCTCCCCTGCTCCTCCGGCATGATCCAGGTGGATGTGTGTCACAATAACATACTCTACATTTTCTCGTGGAATGCGTTTGATCGCCAACCCTTCCAGCAGCAACGATGCCGAAAAAGAAGTGCCCACATCAACAAAGGCTGCAGAGTCTCCTTCAATAATGAGATGACTTCCTGCAAAATTTTGTCGGAAACACTGTACATCAATCGTTGTTATGCCAAATGGCAGATCATAAAAAAGGATAGGGGTCATGGAAAATTACCTCAAAATAAATTTGATAGAGTTCTCTAGAATAGTTTATCTAAATCCCCCTCACCCCCCTAAAGTAGGAAAAACTTTAAGAAAAAACCTTTCTGGACATGTATAGTCTCTAAAAATAGGAGTGGGGGGTTCAAAATTTTGTAGAAAGGAACTACCCCGCCGGAGCGGGATAGTTGATATGCAGAATGATTAGTTAGTTGATCTGAGATTAGCTTGTGCCGCCGCAACTCGAGCAACAGGAACTCGGAAAGGGCTACAGGATACATAATTCAAGCCAGCATCATGAAAAAATTGGATGGAATGCGGATCACCTCCATGCTCCCCGCAGATTCCAAACTTCAGGCCTGCTTTTTTCTGGGAACTGTCTTCTATCGTCATTTTTACCAATCGCCCGACACCATAAGGATCGACTGAGACAAAGGGGTCCACATCCAGGATTTTGTGCCCAAGATAGTCTGGTAAGAACTTACCGATATCATCACGAGAAAACCCAAAAGTCATCTGAGTCAAATCGTTGGTTCCAAAACTCATGAATTCAACTTCGGGAGCAATTCGATGAGCCGTCAGCGACGCTCTTGGAGTCTCGATCATTGTTCCGATTCGATAAGTGATTGATACCCCCTTCTTCTGGAGAACTTCCTTGATGGACTCATCGATATTTTTGGCAATCATTCGAATTTCCCGTACAGTGACGACCAGTGGGATCATGATCTCAGGAATAACATTCAAACCTTCTTCCTGGAGTTCAATTGCTGCGGTGATGATCGCTTGAGCCTGCATTCGAGTGATTTCAGGATAAACAACAGCTAAACGGCATCCTCTGAAACCCAGCATCGGATTGAATTCGTGGAGACTGGTCACCTGTTCCTTAATTTTATCAGCGCTCATTCCGATTCTTCCTGATAAGGCACTGATCTCGTCATCATTATGAGGCAAGAACTCATGCAAAGGAGGATCGAGCAGTCGGATGGTTACTTCAAAGCCTTCCATTGTTTTGAAAAGAGCCTTCATGTCTTCTTTTTGGAACTCAAACAGCTTGTCCAGGTGCGTTTGTCTTTCTTCTTTGGTCTCCGACAGGATCATAGATCGAATGACATCAATCCGGCTGGAATCAAAGAACATATGCTCGGTGCGACACAATCCAATACCTTCTGCTCCCAATTCTCTAGCTTTTCCTGCATCTTCCGGAGTTTCAGCATTGGCCCGGATTTTGAGGCGGCGGTACTTATCGGCCCAACCGAGCAAAGTTTGAAAATCCTCACTTCCGCTGGCTTCTACTTTGGGAATGTCTCCCTCCATCACTTCACCTGTTGATCCGTCCAGGGTGATAACATCTCCTCGTTTGTATGTTTTTCCACCAGCTTTCATGGTACCAGCAGCATAATCCAACTTAATTTCATCACATCCGGTAATTGCACAAACGCCCATGCCGCGAGCAACAACAGCAGCATGAGAAGTCATCCCACCCAATTCTGTTAAAATTCCTGCGGCAACTTTCATTCCATGAATATCTTCTGGCGTGGTCTCTCGACGAACCAAAATTACGGATTTACCAGTTTCTGCTACTTCCACGGCCTCATCTGCAGAATAGACGATATGACCTGTGGCCCCGCCTGGACTTGCCGGAAGACCTTTAGCAATTACATCCCTGGTCGCGTTTGGATCTATCATTGGGTGGAGGAATGCATCAATATGGCCGGGCTCGACTCTCATCAGAGCTTCTTTTTCATCGATCAAACCTTCTGCAACCATATCTACGGCCGTCTTAACGGCGGCACGACCTGTTCTCTTCCCACTTCGGGTTTGCAAAATGTAAAGTCGGCTCTCCTGGATGGTGAATTCCATATCCTGCATATCACGATAATGCTTTTCCAACTTGTCTTGGATGGCATACAGTTCTTCATACATCTGAGGCATCGTGGTTTTCATATTCTCAATGGGTTCTGGTGTCCTGGTTCCAGCCACCACATCTTCTCCAGCAGCATTTGTCAGGAATTCTCCATAAAAGATATTATCTCCGTTGGAGGGATTTCTGGTAAAACACACACCAGAACCTGAGTCGTCTCCAAAGTTACCAAACACCATCGACTGAATGTTTACTGCCGTGCCCAGAGTATCAGGAATACGATTCATTTCTCGATACACACCGGCTCGTGGAGTGAACCATGATTCAAATACCGCCTTAATGGCCAGTTCGAGCTGTACAAAGGGGTCAGTCGGAAAGTCAACGAGTGTTTTATAAGTCTTTACCAACGCTTTCCAGTCATCTGCCTGCATATCGACATCAAACTTATATCCCTTGGACTCTTTATAGCTATCCAGTGCCTCTTCAAACTTGTCGTTGTCCACTTCCAGTACCACATCAGCAAACATCTGGATGAAGCGGCGATACGAATCATAAGCAAACCTGGGGTTATTGGTTTTTTTTGCCATCCCTTCCGCTATTTCATCATTCAACCCAAGGTTCAGAATGGTATTCATCATCCCTGGCATCGAGATCGGTGCTCCGGAACGGACTGAAAACAATAAAGGATTATCAGGATTTCCAAATTGGGCTCCCATTTTGTCCTCAACGATTTTGAGGGCATTTCGACATTCATCCATCAACCCATCAGGCAGGTTTTTACCCTGATCAAAAAAGTCATTGCAGGTTGGGGTTGTCACAATGAACCCAAAGGGAACCGGCAACCCAAGATTGGTCATTTCGCATAAATTGGCCCCCTTGCCTCCTAAGAGCTGACGGTCATCTTTGCTGCCTTCGTTAAATAAATATACACGTTTAGCCATTTTTTCTCCTATTTAAACACTTAAAACATTGCTTGCTGTATTTATTGTA
Source organism: SAR324 cluster bacterium (assembly GCA_015231885.1). GTDB lineage: Bacteria > SAR324 > SAR324 > SAR324 > NAC60-12. The sequence continues at coordinate 6,584 of JADGAT010000018.1, read as the reverse complement.
TATCATACAATCTGATTAACAGTAGTGCACTGACGGCACTCATAAAAAACTAGTAGCCCCCTCTCACCATTATGGAGGATGGCCAAGAATGCACCCTTAAGTCAGAATTCCAATAGTCGATCAGAACCATGGATCTGATGAGGATGCTGAGAATGTATTAGAAAATACCGAATTGGGACTACATTGTCCATGCTAAAGTTGCTTGCATTATGATGAGAAGAAGAATTCAATAAAAAATGGAAAGATTTCTCAAATTAAACGGTTTTCGAGAAATGACGATTCGTCCCCATGGACTGAAGATATCGGTCAAATGGCATGGCTACATTTCTCATGAAAAGGATGCCTAATTTCGTGAGCTGCAGCGTGTTTCCCCGGAATTCGAGAAGCCCTTCTGCTTCAAAGGCTTTCATAGTTTCCCATTCATTGGCAAAGTATTGAGGAAAGGACACTTGATAGTTTTCTTCAATTTCAGAGACGGACAGCTGGCATTGGCACATGAGGGTTTCGATCACTTCACGGCGTAACATATCATCAGCATCCAGAGTCTTTTTCCGAATCGTTGGAATTTCACCTTCCTTTATTTTCTGCATGTAGGATTGGAGATCTTTCTCATTTTGAAAATACCCATTTCCGAAATCGGAGATGGAAGAAACACCAATCCCAATTTGAGATAATCCCCGTAAGGTGGTGTACCCCATGAAATTACGATGCAATGTGTAATTGTTCTGAGCAACGGTGAGTTCATCCGTTTCTAACGCATAATGGTCCATGCCAATCATACGGTAACCCACTTGTGTAAAAAAACGAATAGACGCCAGATAAATTGCCACCTTGGATTCAGGATCAGGCAGATCGTTATCCTGAATGGCACGTTCATGAGCACTGAACATATTGGGAATGTAGGCAAAATTATAAATTGCCAATCGGTCTGGTCTCATTTCATTGACAATCGCCATTGTATGTTCAAATGTTTCCACCGTCTGGCGAGGCAACCCATAGACCAGATCAATATTGATACTGGAATATCCCAATTCCCTGGATTTGTAGAAAGTACGCTGAGTTTGTTCAATAGTTTGGTCACGATTGATGGCGTGCTGAACCTGAGAGTCCAGATCCTGCACCCCAAAGCTGATGCGTCGAAAACCCAATTCATACAGCAGTTCCAACTGGTCATTTGTGGTCACACGAGGATGGGCTTCCAGTGCCATTTCACCATCTGGCGCAAAGTCAAAATATTCAGAAACCATCTGATGCAGCCTCTGAAGCTGCGGGATATCCAAATGAGTGGGGGTGCCCCCTCCTAAATGAAACTGCTGAATGGTCTTGCGATTTTCTAAATGCAAAGCCGTCTGCTTCAGTTCCAGTTCCAGTGTATCCAAATATTCATCCACCAGACAGACACTGCGTGTGATGAAATGATTGCAGCCGCAATAGGTACAAAGACGACTGCAAAAAGGAATGTGAACATACAAAGAAAGCGGCGTGTCCTGCTGCCCTTCACGTTGAAGATAATGTGTGTAATCTTCAGCAAAGGATCCATTTTTCCAGGCTGGTACTGTAGGATAGCTGGTATAGCGAGGACCTGGCCGATTGTATCGATTGATCATTTCCAGAGTCACTTCTGCATAATCTTTCATGACAATCAACCTATCGGATCATTGTTCCTGGAGCAGCTTCTGCAGAAGGTTCCACCAGGGTTAACTGTGTCCCATCATCGGTGCACAAAATCATTCCTTCTGAAAGCACCCCTCGCAACTTAACGGGTTTTAGGTTGCTGGCCACCATCACCGTTTTTCCGACCAGGGATTCTGGAGAATAAAATTCTGCAATTCCAGAGACAATTGAGCGCGGTTTTTCTTCTCCCAGATCAATTTGAGAATGCAGCAGCTTATCTGATTTTTTGACTCTTTCAGAAGAAAGGACTTTACCCACTTTTAACTCCATTTTACAAAACTGATCAATTGTTATTTCTGAGGACTCCGGTTCGTTTGTATTCGTTTTTTCCTCAAGCTGTTTTTTATCAGGTTCAGCAGGTACAATCGCTTTAACTTTTGGAAATAAAGGAGCAGGTTTCGGTAAGGTCAATCCTTCCGGCAGCACCCCAATGTCAAATTGTGCCTCCGTGATCTGTGCCAGAGGCAGTCCCAGCGACTGCCAGGCTTCTTCCATTTTTTTCGGCATGACAGGAGCCAACAGCTGAACAATGATGCGTACGGCATCCAGTGCGGTGTACAGGACTGTGCCCAACCGTTTGCGATCACTTTCCTGCTTGGCTAATTTCCATGGTGCGGCTGTATCCAGATACTTATTCACCAGGCTGCTCATGAAAGCAATTTTTTCCAGTGCCCGGTGCAAATAAAAACTCAACAGGTAGTCTTTGACTTCCTCAATACCTTCCATGAAAGAACGATGAAGTTCCTGTTCCAAGTCTCCAAATTCGCCTTTGGGAGGAATCTGGTTCTCAAAATTTTTGCAACTCATGCTGATACTGCGGTTGATCAAGTTGCCAATATTATTTGCCAAATCCCCATTATAACGGGTGACCATCAATTCTTCCGTGAAATTGGCATCATCACCAAAACTCATGTTTCTTGCCAAAAAATAACGCAAGGCATCCACTCCCACTCTGTCTTTCATGACTAACGGGTCGACTACATTTCCTAATGATTTACTCATCTTGGAATCTTCACTTTTCCAATGGCCGTGAACCACCAGTTTTTTAAAAACCGGCAGCTCAGCAGCCTTGAGCATGCAGGGCCAATAAATGGCATGAGTTTTCAGGATATCTTTGCCAATCATGTGATGCGCGTTAGGCCAGTATTTCTTATACAGTTCTCCATTGGGCCAATCCAGTGCATTGGGATAATTCAAAAGCGCATCAAACCAGACATAGGTTACAAAATTCGTGTCAAACGGTAGTTCAATCCCCCACGTCAGACGGGTCTTTGGACGGGAAATACACAAGTCATCCAATGGTTTTTTCAACATCTGCAGCACCTCATTACGATAGCGCTGTGGATAAATCCAATCCTCATTTTTTTCAATCGTTTGCACCAACCAATTCTGATAAGCACTCATTTTGAAAAAATAATTTTCTTCCTGGTACTGTTGAGGGGCTTTTTGATGATCGGGGCACAGCCCTTCGATCAATTCATCTTCATCCATGAACCGTTCACATCCTACGCAATAAAGCCCTTCGTACTGCTTGAGGTAAATTTCATCTTTATCATAGATATACTGCAATGCCCTTTGTACTAACGCCTTATGCTCCGGATCGGTTGTGCGGATGAACTGATCGTTTTCAATATGGAGGTGAGGCCATAAATCCCGAAATTCCTGCGACATCTTATCCACAAACTCCTGAGGCGATATATTGGAATGAGCAGCAGATTCCGCAATTTTTTGTCCATGCTCATCCGTTCCTGTTAAAAAATAGGTTTCCTCCCCAAACAGTGTGCGAAAACGGATAAAAATGTCGGCGACAATGGTGGTGTAGGCATGCCCAATGTGGGGATGGCTATTGACATAATAAATGGGAGTTGTGATATAAAATGGGTCTGGCATAGGGATTTTACAATAATGAATTAGGCGTGGTTAGGGTAATTGAATAACAGGCTTTTCAGGCTTTGCACGATACAGTACAATAGTTCTGCCAATCAACTGAGCAATATAGGATTGTGTGTGGTCTGAAATTTCTTGGGAACATTCTTTTTTGTCAACAGGGCAAGACTCCAGGAGTTTGACTTTAATCAGCTCATGCTGCAGTAAGCAGGAATCGATTTGCTGATACAATGCTTCGGTCAAGCCATTCTTGCCAATATTAATGAGAGGTTTCATCGGGTGAGCAAGCTGCCGAAGATACCGTCTTTGTTTTCCTGTTAAAGAAAGGGGCATATGCTTTCAGGTAAGAGTTAAAAATTTTGTACATTTTCATAGATAGCCGACATCAGCTCATCAGCCCTTTTTTGATCCCACTGACGAATTGTATTAACCTGCGTCAGAGCCTCGGATTTGTTTCCTTTACTGATGTAGCAATGAGTCAATCCGATATGTGCTTCCAAGTGAAGCGAATCTCGTTTTATAATTTCTTCCAGTGCTGTTTCTGCCTCTGCCACTTTTCCTTTTTCAAACAAAATTTGTCCCAGGCACAATCGTAATTCTAGCACATCGGGTTCATTTTGAATAGCAGCATGGAGCAACTCTTCTATTTTCTCGAACTGCTGACTCCCCTGGGAAGCATCAACAAAACGTAAAATGAGTGCGCTGTGTTGAGGATTGACAGCAATGGTTTTCTGCAGAATCAAATACCCTTCCTGTAATTTATTTTGCTGAAGCAGGACCTTGCTCAAAGCTACCAGAGAGTCTTCCTCATCCGGATTCATTTCTAATATTTTTTTCAATGAGGCTTCAGCTGCAGCAAAATTTTGCTGGGCCAGCTGCTCATTCGTTTTATGTTTCAACAGATTAACAGCACCCGACACCGTCTTTTCTTGAAACAACTGATAAACTTTATGAAACATCGGGACTTTCGCCAATTTGTTGAATGGTTTTCTAAAGAGGCTGCTTATTGCTGCAGCGTGTCAGCGACATGCATTGGAATAAAAACATCTTCCAGGCGGCCATTGGTAATAGGAAAAAAGATCGTTCGCCGGCGGTGAGCACTCAACTCCAATTCTCCCAATCCGTCAAGACGGTTGCGATAATATATTTGAGAAAAACCAAATAATTGTGATGCTGTTTGCTGATTCAGCTTCACAAAGATTATGCGGAGATCCGAACTTTTCTGATAAGAGACACATCCTAAAGACAAAAGATTTCGATCACATCGGTTTAGAGGATAATCCCACTGCTCTCCTGAATAATGATCCATTGCTGGTTTCAATGTATTATAGATGTACTTCATCTCAAAAACAATATTTTCAATTTTCTCATATGAAATTTTTGATTTTCCCAGGGGGACAATAGGATTTTGAACACGTCCCTGCCGGAATGGAAACTGGATCACCCGACCCCGTGAATCATAGAGATGAAGGGTTCTTTTCTTGTTGGTGTATCGATTGAAAATCAATTTATGAAAGCCTCGCAATTTCACTGCTTCAGAAGTTATCAAATCAGCCCGCAAACTCCAAAATCCGGGTCGTTTTGAGAAGGTCAAGCAACCCGTTTGTGGATCTCGAATTTGGCAAATTCTATCAGTAAATTTCAATTTCCCCTGAATGTATTGTCTCATGTTGTCTTTCAGGGTATTCTCATAAATTAGTTGCACTTCCTGATTGATCTTTGTTATTGCGCCAAATGTCAACCCATCATCGGGTTGCTTAAAATCATTGGCAAAAATAGACACACAAGAAAAATAAAGAGCCATTATTATGGTGCCAGCACTTTTCATAAAATATCCCGTACAGAGCTAATTAAAAAAAATGAATAAATCTTCTCAAGTTTTCCCACCACATACCGATAATAGAACAAAAGAAAAATTCCATTAGCAAACAAGTGTTGATTCATCATGTAACAATAACACACAAACTCAATGTTATCATAAGGAGAGTGATCTGTCGCCATGACGCCACTGCAGGTACTCTCATAAATTAGATATATTTGCATATGCTCACATGCAAGGCCAACTGGACACCGTCTCAATGTCACACCGACTGGAATGATGCTGAAGTTGTCTGTATTGCTGTATGTTCGCATAGTATTAAGCAATAAATGTCCCAAATTAGAGATTATAGAATCCAAACATGTCGAAGAAGTAAAAACACACATGCTGGAAAAATATTATGAAGTGCTGTTCTTAACAGCGGATTGGTTTTATAAACTTATTATTCCTGCGAAAACAGAGGATCGCCCAGCAGGCGTTCCCGTTGTGGATGACCCTGAAAATGGATCTCAAGTCCCAGGATACCCGCATTGAGTCTACCAGACCATTGTGCTTTATTTCACCAGATGTGTAGGATGATGACATGGCAACAAAGAGTACAAGCAGCTGCGTTGGCCTTTGTTGCGATTGTAAAACCATGCTAAACTAAAATTGAGAAGATATACCACGGATTCTTTCCTCCATGGAGCTTATGATGCACCCTGTAGGGTCTAGCTTCTCTAAATACAATTATTTTGTGAAAGATCTTAGATAATAAATCGTATTCCCGGCTTACATCCGAAAGTCCCTATCACTGGTGCGGCTCCACAGAAATCAATGGACTTGATTTCGTTACACCAGCGCACTCAGTAGGCATTTCTGATTGTGGATTGGTACGTAATGGGTCAAATGATCAGAGTCTCAATAGAACTTCTGTAAGGTCTCTTGAGGTGCATGATTCTGTTTTGATCAGCCTTCGAGCGTCTCGCCCCAGGCTTGTCGTTGGAAGACCGCATCAGCAGGCATACGTAATCTGTGATGCTTAACATTGGACGTGATATGCAAGTATATAAAATTTATTATTTAAGCGTGCCGCTGCATCAGCAAACCGATCGGACACAAAGTGTTTTGTCTTGTTCGCATTTGCGATGCTGTGGGACCATATTATGAACAAAAAATTACATAACCTATATGAATCTAGAGTTGAAAAACGATGTCATTCCAG
>JADGAT010000189.1 GCA_015231885.1 SAR324 cluster bacterium | reverse complement strand
TTCAATTAATCCGACTTCTTTATAGGCAATAATTCACAATTTGGGTATTGACAAAGTCATAGATACCATATTGAGCCATTATTAATTGCGCAACTAGGGGTCTCTGTTCAGAGACTAAGCCAGGTACTTGATCATGGTAATGCAATTGCCCTTGTCATTCCAGTATACTTCATCCATGATTGAGCGAATCAATAAGATTCCCCGACCGCTGCATAATAAACTGTTGGGATCATTGGGATTGGGGAGATCCGTGGTGTCAAACCCAACGCCCTGGTCTTCCACCTCAATTTCCAGAGCCGTCACAGCATCGCCGCTATTTCCCAAGTGAGGATTTCTGGAAGTGACTGCAAAACGGACAAATATTTCTTTTCTTTTATATTCAGGATTCCCCTCACGCTCTTTAACCACTTCATCGAACACATCAAACGATTCTTCTTTGATAATGGAAGGGACTTCCAAATTTCCATGAATGATGGCATTGGTGATGGCTTCATCTAGACAGAGTCGGAACTGCTTTCCATTGATGCGGTATCTCTGGCAAAAAGGTTTGGCCAGAACATCCAGATAGGAAGCAACACTGGTGATAAAGCGAGTTTGGCTCCACAAGCTGACTTCGATTTTCCCACTGACAAATGGCAACACTTCATTGATGGCCACTTCCTTTGAATTAATGGTTTCCAGGTGTGACAAAGAATGAAGCAGGCGATCAAAATCAAATGGTTTTATTAAAAAATCAAATACACCGGATTTCAATGCCTCAATAGAAAGATCCAATCCCGCATCCCCTGTCATGATGATCATTGGAATTCCATTTTCATCATTCCGAATTCTTTGTAATAGCTGCAGGCCATTCATGACTGGCATCATGATATCTGTCAAAATCACATTAAAACTATAGGGATCCTCTGACAGCTTCTTCCAGGCTTCTTTGCCATTTCTCGCCTGGACAACCTCATGGTTTTCTTCTTCAAGTAAATGGGTTAAATTATCTAATATTTCCTGCTGATCTTCTGCAATGAGAATCTTCATGGGTGGTCACTGACAATTGGGTCTTTTAAAGTTGATAAAATCAGAGGTTATCCCTGCTACAAATGGAAACACTTATTCTATTTCTAGAATATTTTGGACATCTTTCAAGAAAAGAATCAATCGTTTTATTATTTGAGCACTTTTGGGTGTTCATTCCAAATTAGCATGACGTGCAAACATCATATCAGCATCTTTATCTAATTCTTCCATCAAGCACAATACCAAAGCATCTAACGTAATCCAGAGAGCCTGGACAAACAATGACCCCATAGGCTGGCAAGAGTTCAGGTCTTTGTTGTTCTTGACCTTAGGGCTGGGGGCGGGAAGAATGATAATTTTCTGAGCAACATGGGCAATTTCTGATACCGAACGAGTGCTGATCAGCCCAACAGGGGTGCCTATTTTTTCTGCCTTATTTGCCAATGCCACCAAACTTTCCGTATTTCCAGAAGCAGAAGCAATCAGAAGAAAATCATGAACCGTACACCGCGGAGTTGTTGTTTCTCCAATAATGAATGCATCAATACCCAAATGCATCAAACGCATGGCAAAAGCCTTGACCGCAAAACCGGACCGACCGACGCCTGAAATAAATACTTTTTGTGCGTCTAATATGCTTTTGATCATTATCTCAAACTCGTCATGGGAGAGTTTATCCAATGTTTGAGTCATTTCTGAAACAATGGATTCGACGTATTCTTGAACAGGCTTCATCAACAGCTTCCTGTGATAAGATTTTTGATCTCAACAGCAGCTTCCCGACAGTTCTCCTGGCGAGTGATCCCACCGCCCACGATGATAATATCGGGCTGGTGTGATAAAATATCAGGAAGGGTTTTGGCTTTAATTCCTCCAGCAACAGCTGTTTTTGCTGTACGGCAAGCCTTCTTCAAAGTTTTGAGCTTGTCCAGAGGGCTGCTTTCCAAATGCTGTGTATCGACTCCCGTATGAACACAAATATAGCCCACCCCAAATTGCTCAACTTGCTCGACACGGCTGGCAATATCTAACACGGCAATCATATCCACCATCACGGCCTTTTCCTGCTGCTGAGCAGCTTCAGCAACGGCCTGGATGGTCGAATTTTCAGAAACTCCCAATACCGTCACAATATCCGCACCTGCGGCAAATCCCATATTGGCCGTATATTTTCCGGCATCCATTAATTTTAAATCAGCAAGAACCGCCAGATGAGGGTAGGCAATTTTAATTTCAGCGACTGCCTTCAACCCTTCTCTCACCACCAATGGGGTTCCGATTTCAACAATATCGATCACATCGGCCAAATTATGAATGATTTCTTTTGCCTGGATCAGACTTACCGTATCCAAGGCTAATTGTAATTTCATGACAATTCCTCTGTTAACAGTTCCAGCAGATGTTATTGTAGTAGAAGAGAAAAAAATTCGCAGAGGTAAATAAAGAAGAAAACAGAAATGGAGGGAAAGGAGCGCCTGAAAAAAATCAGGCTTGCTCCTTATTCAATTATGGAAAAATTACTATCTTTCCAACATAGTAGCAATCCCCTGGCCACCACCAATACACATGGAGTTCAATGCATATTTCCCATCGATGCGCTGCAATTCATGCATGGCTTTCACGACAAGGATCGCTCCTGTTGCTCCAATGGGATGTCCCAGAGAAATACCGCTGCCATTTGGATTCACATTGTTGCTCTCCATTTTCAACCCTCGAACACATGCCAGTGCTTGAGCAGCAAAGGCTTCGTTGAGCTCAATCACATCCATATCGTCTTTGTTCAAACCCGTTTGAGCAAAAATCTTTTCACATGCGGGAATAGGGCCAATTCCCATAATTTTGGGATCCACTCCAGAGTGAGAATACGCTTTCAAGCGTGCCATCGGCTTCAGACCTTTGGCTTCTGCGACTTCAGCAGCCATCAATACTACCGCTGCGGCAGCATCGTTGATACCAGACGCATTACCAGCAGTAACGCTTCCCTCTTTATCAAATGCAGGACGTAATTTTCCCATACCTTCGACAGTGGCGTCACCACGAACATGCTCATCGTAATCCACGGTTGTTTCCTTTTTCCGCTGCTTAACAACAACAGGAACCATCTGGCTTTTGAAAAGACCTGCTTCGGCAGCTTTTGCAGCACGTTGATGACTTTCAACAGCCAGTGCATCCTGATCTTCTCGAGAAATATCATATTTTTTAGCAACAGCTTCTGCAGTCAATCCCATGTGGACTCTGTCAAATGGGTCATTCAATGCGGCAACCATCGCATCGATCACTTTACCGTCCATCATCCTTTGCCCCCAACGCATGCCAGGAAGCCAGTACTGACTGTTACTCATGCTCTCGACACCACCTGCCACGGCAACATCAGCATCCCCCAACATGATACACTGAGCAGCATTCACAATAGACTGCATCCCACTACCACACAGGCGGTTCAGAGTATAGGCTGGTGTTTCCTGTGGGATGCCAGCATTGATTGCGGCAACGCGAGAAATGTACATGTCGTGCTGTGCTGAATGAACAACATTTCCAATAATTACTTGATCCACATCATTGGGATCCACTTTACCCTGCTCCATTGCGCCTTTCACAGCAAGAGTTGCCAGCTCAGCAGAAGATACACCGGCCAAAGAGCCGCCGTAATCACCTATTGGAGTTCTCACGCCGCTGACTAACACAACTTCTCGATTCGAATTGCTCATATTCTTCTCCTTTTTTTCTTCTAATGACCTCCAAGGTCAGTTTGAGTTCTAATAAAATTTGATTCTTTCAAATGCATGAAACTTGACGATCTTATCTCAGCGGGAACAATAGCTTTTTCAACGGAATAGTTCACTCATTACTGTAGTAACATGACATTTTACTGCCTTGAAGATATATACGGCCAAAAAATACTATTCCATGCTGAATAAGTATAAGAGACTAATCTATACTAAAATAGTGATCTAATTCAATGGAAATATTGACAATAATGCACTTTTTCATGTCATAATAGAAACTACTTTTTATTAAATTTATATAATTTTAAAATTCATATTTAATATCAAATACTTAATAAAATATAATATTTTCTAATAAA
>JADGAT010000188.1 GCA_015231885.1 SAR324 cluster bacterium | reverse complement strand
AGAGCTTCTTCTTTTGTTTCACCTTCACTGAGACATCCAGGTAAAGCCGGCACCAGTACAGTGAATCCTCCTTCTTCGCTTGGCTCTAAAATGACTTTGAAGTTCATGATCACCTTTATAACGGGGGAACGGTAGAAAGTATGAGTTTTATTAAGAGTAGCATTTTTAACACGTATGTCCAGGTTTAATCAGCTTTCCACACAGGGTTGCTGATCGTGAAGGCTGGTTGAAAAGTATCGCTAAATTCCACTTTTCTACAGGGGACGGTGTCACCGCATGGGGGATTTGGAAAGACTGAAAGGCTATGAGGATGTTCACGAAGTAAGGAGAGAATGGGCCATGCTGTAAGTCTTCTGTCAGTAGACAGGCTGAATAGCTTTCGATTGCACTGACAACGATTAAGCTATCCCACCAAGAGAGTGGGTGTTGCTGGTGATATTCAACGGCTTTTAAAAACAATTGCCTTGTAGGAGTGTTTGTTTATTTGGTGAATCATGATCCAAAGAGTAGAGAAATATGTTGGTATCAACAAAACATTGGTCATCGGTATAGTTCATCGCGATTCCATGTGATTTGATCATTCAACCCTAAATGATTGTCCTGGCAATTTGATAAAAACCGATCCATAGAAGCAGTGATTTTCCTTTCAGGGATGTTTTCTTCAATGATAACCACGATGTGAGCGTCTCCTGGAATGATTGTGTTAGGTAACTTTAAATTTAAAACACGATCTTTTCCAATGGTTGTTGTTGTTTCAAAAGTTGTCATAGCAAATTTTCTATTTAAGCCTAGTGCAAACGTTGATTTGAGCCTGAAAGAAAAATTCTAAAACGTTTTTGAATTTTAGTAAAACTTTGATGGACGGCCACTTGGACGAAATCCGCGTCACGAACGCCAATGTTTTTGAGGCGTCTCCCAATTCATCTAAAACGGATACCATCACGATGCCCACATTGGCATCGCGGAAGCTGGTAAACGCGGAGCAATGACAAGGAAAGGCAGAAGTCAGTAGATTGGGTCGGAGTTCCAATTCTTTGATATGACGCTGTAGGGTTTTGCCATCTCTTTCATGTAACGTTGGGAAGCGATTTGGAGCTCTTTGTTTATTTGTTGGACAGGAGTGGATTCACCCATTTCAAGTTGGGAAATCTGGAAAAATCATTATCTGCGGAGTATAAGGCAGCCCCCTTTTCAATAGCTAATGCTGCAAGATGTGCATCGGTTGTTAGGTTAGCGGCTGCTCCCATATCAAGGAGGAGTTGTTGTAGAATCGTCCAATGTCTCTTTGTTGGCGTGATAATTTGAACGACCGATTGCAGCATCCATTCATCAATCAATTTGATTGCTTGTTCATGAGTCAGGGGGTTGGGCATGATTCGAGAATTTGTTGTGATTCTTAAAAAGCCAAGCAACACAATCCATGCCAGACCGATGGTTTCTGTCTCAAATAGACAATTCTCCCACCATGCACAGGCTTTTTTATGATAGGGAGCATCTCGATTGACAGCGTAGATCAATATATTCAGGTCAATAATTTTCATTTTCTCATTTCCAATTTCCTTCCAATTTCTTCATCTTCCAAATTCGATGCTATCTGCAGGGCCTTATCGAAATTAACCCTAGGAGGAAACCCCATTGAAAATGTTTTTAGCTTGTATGCTAAGGATGGAGGTTGTTCTTCAAAATGCCTCAGTCCGAGATCAAGGGCAGTATTGATTACCTGTTTCAGAGAAGAACCATTGCGATAGGCTTCTTCTTTTAGTCTTTGCATGATGGAGTCTTCAATGGTTAGTGTCGTTCTCATAATATTTCCTGATAAATATTGATGCTTTGATGCTTATTTAAACAGCACTATAGCATCAATTCATGATATATGCAATTCAGCAATCGGGTCATCCATTAAAAGGTAAAGCGCAGTCGTTTTGCTATTAATATGAACTATTAGCTATGAGCAATGAATTTTGAGGAGGTTCAATTCTATGCTATTGTCTACCTTTTATATGATTATCAGGCTTCGCTATTTCGTTATTGAAACCTTTATCAAAATCGATAATAAGCAAATAATTGTCTTTCGGAATAACATTTTTCACGGACGGATACATGATCCCATCCCCTATTGGGCTTGATCACATTTTGGTCCACCTCGAGATTGTCATCGTGGGGAGGCACGACGAAGCGGCCTCTTTCTTCCTGAGATTGCCGCGTTTTTCGTTCCTCAATCCTTGCAATGACCAGTATTCCTGGGCGAAAATATGATCAAGCCCTATTTTTATTCGGAAATAGTGAAAAAAGAGCATTTTGGCAGGCTGATATAACAATCCAATACCAAACCTCTCGGACCATGATCGTTTGTCACAACGAAACATCTGAAATAATCAAAAATTCGCCAATAGACTTCCTGTCGGCATAGGATTCATCCTCAATTATACGATAGCATGAGGGGAAACAGCCTCATAACTGGAGTATGAAAGAAGATGGCGACACCAAGAAAAGAAAGTCCTAAAAAGCGAGGGCGCAAACCCAAATACAACACCCATGTCAAACCGAAGCTGGAAGAAATCACCGAGTGGAATGGCTTTTGTTGTAGGAATGGACTTGATTTCAAAAGAATAATGAATGGGTAACATACATTGACGGTGTTCAAGGTAGCTATTTGCAGCAAACTGCAACCGCTACATTTGCAGCTCCGTTAATAATTGGCAGGTATCCTACTTCTGGGGCAAATTTTCATGATGGACACATGGACGAAATCCGCATCACGAATTTCAATGTTTTTGGGGCATCTCCCAATTCCTCGAGCACGGATACCATCACGGTACCAACATCGGCATCGCGGAAACTTTTACACACCCACTCAGGGCAGTGATGGAGAGGAATAGAGGATAGAGGCAGGCTTTTTTACACATCCTATACTGTTAAAGATGACAATAGTCAGGATGTGAGCTGCGTCAGAAGGGAAGAATCTTTGAGCGGTCTAACATGTAAAACTTCATGAGCCCCCAACGGTTCTATATGAGATTCTGGCGCAGTGAAGATCGCAATTGTTTTTCCGAGAGCATTGAACACTTCTAAACTGTACCCGGGTTCTTGATTTTCATGACCTTGGTGATATTCAACAATCGTCGCAACATCTCCTTGGCAGAGGTTGTATTGCGGAATATTAACACGAAGAGCAACACGGGTGAATAATGCGAATTTCATTTTTATTTGTTCGGATAAAGGGTGATAAATTTTGTTTTTCCAGATGCATATTCTGTCATCCAGACAGTAACAACCTGGAGTGTTTTCCCATTAGTTCCGGTTAGATCTCCCTGAATTTGGTACATATCTCCATAGGCAGTCTTTTCAATCAATTGAGCATCCAATGGCAGAATATGTTTTTTTAAATCATTGAGCAATTGTTTCCAGTTGTCGAGTTGATAACCTGCATATGATAGGAATTTTGATTTATCGCTTTCAGGACGCCAACATAACAAATATTGTGTGATTTTTTCATGAGCTATGATTGCGTCTTGAGGAAGTCAGATCCTGGGCATTCATATTTTTTAATGTTGAAGTATCAAACGCTAAATGATTGGATAACTCAGAAATGTCAAAATCCTAACACGTTTTTGAAATTATGTAAAATTTGGAAAAGGGCTCGGATCAAATATACCAGAAAAGCCTTGGAGAAAATGTGAACCACATGAACTTTTAGTCAGAAACTGAAAATCGGAGGAGTAGATGAAATCGCTGAAACCTTTCTGGATGATAGGATTAGTTATCACCATCATCCTCACCGGCTGCAGCAGCAATGAAGATACCATCGCTTGTGCTGAAGAAGAATGTATTACCGAAGGCGGCGGTATGGGCGGATCTACATCGGTTACTGGTAATGCTACGGCTCCTTTAATTATAGGTAGACATGCTGGTGGGGTTGAAGATTTGATGAACGGTCATCTGGATGAACTCCGCATCACAAACTCCAATGTTTTTGAGGCATCTCCCAATTCATCTAAAACGGATACCATCACGATGCCCACATTGGCATCGCGGAAACTGGTAAACGCGGAGCAATGACAAGGAAAGGCAGAAGTCAGTAGATTGGGTCGGAGTTCCAATTCTTTGATATGACG
>JADGAT010000187.1 GCA_015231885.1 SAR324 cluster bacterium | reverse complement strand
TTTGAATGAACTCCTTGACAGGATTGGGCAACTTCAAGATACGCCAATCGAACAGGAACCGATACAAGAAAATATTTGGGATAAAATTGAAGAACAGACGGCTCTGCAGAAGAAAAGACGTACCGAAAGACGTATGTACGAACGAAGAAAAGACACTCCCGACAAAGATATTGACTGAAAATATTGTTTTTAATCAATACCTGATTAATAATTAATCACTAATTTTTCATCCTGCCTAAAAATCTCTCTATTTTCTGCATATTTTTTACTCAAATTGAATATTATTTTTCTTTAAAAGTTAATTTTTAAAAAGAATAATATCAAATACTTGGTCAGCTAATTTAATAATTTTCAACTTTTTTTTAAATTTAGGCCAACTAATTGCCTTTTAAGAGTGTTGGGATTCTTTTCATAAAAAATTCAGAAGGAACCATTTGAGGGGGTTCTCCCTCGCCTTTCATATGCAAAGAATTTGAATTGTTTTCACATCTTATTTTTCATCGATGTCATGCATGTGGCATCTCATCTCATTATATATCTTTAAATTTTATGGAGCGCCTATGTTGAAGCAACGTCAATTCATCAAAAGTTTAGTAAAGATGGTATTACTCATCTCATTATTTGCCTTACCGTTATCAGGGGCTTATGCCAAAGAGGAAATCAAAGTAGGAATACTGCACTCATTGAGTGGAACCATGGCAATCAGTGAAACATCTCTCAAAGATGTGGCATTGATGGCAATTGAGGAAATCAATGAAAATGGCGGACTGCTGGGTAAGAAGGTCACTCCTATCGTAGTGGACCCAGCCTCCAATTGGCCCTTATTTGCAGAGAAAGCCAGGGAACTGATTCAAAAGCATGAAGTTTCTGCTGTATTCGGCTGCTGGACTTCTGTTTCCAGAAAGTCCGTTTTACCGGTTTTTGAGGAACTCAACGGTTTATTATTTTATCCAGTACAATATGAAGGAGAAGAGTCTTCATATAATGTGTTTTACACTGGTGCTGCTCCGAATCAACAAGCCATTCCTGCTGTTGAATATTTGATGAGCGAAGATGGTGGTGCGGCAAAACGCTGGATGCTGCTCGGAACAGATTATGTTTATCCTCGAACGACCAATAAAATTTTGAGGGCCTTTTTGAAGTCAAAAGGCGTGAAAGATTCAGACATTTATGAAACCTACACTCCATTTGGTCACAGCGACTGGCAAACAATCGTTTCCGATATCCAGAAATGGTCGGCTAAAGGAAGAACGGCTGTTGTTTCTACGATCAACGGAGATGCCAATGTTCCTTTTTATAAAGAATTGGCAAACCAGGGAATTAAAGCAGAAGATGTGCCTGTCGTAGCTTTTTCTGTTGGTGAAGAAGAATTGCGGGGAATGGATACCAGCGCACTGGTTGGACACCTAGCAGCCTGGAATTATTTCATGTCCATTGAAAGTCCTGAAAATACGGCCTTCATTAACAAGTGGAAAGCTTATGTGAAAAAACACAACTTATCAGGCGGCAGCAAGCGTGTTACCAACGACCCAATGGAAGCGACTTATGTGGGAATCCGCATGTGGGCTCAAGCAGTTCAGCAAGCTGGAACGACCAACATTGATGCAGTTCGCCAAGCCATTGGCTATCAAACTGTCAAGTCCCCATCTGGGTTTACCATGAAAATGGATGCCGGGAATCATCACTTGCACAAACCTGTATTTATTGGAGAAATTCAAGCCAACGGACAGTTTGATATTGTCTGGCAAACCGATGGACCCATTCGTGCGCAGGCGTGGAGTCCTTTTATTGCGGATAGTGCCAAAAAAGTGGCTGATTGGACCTACCCATGGGTCTGTGGAAATTGCGAGAAGCCTAAATACTAATCCCTACTCTGTGAATTAGAGACGCTCTGTGCTGCGCAGCTTTGATTGGACGTCAGAAGCATGTTGTGGCAGCACAAAGCGCCTTTAAACGCTCTCTATCATACTATCTGCAAAATGGCTATTTCTAAATTATCACTTGTCTTTGCTTTGATCTGTTTTCTAAGCTGGAGCATGGGCAGTTCTCCTGTTCAGGCATCAGAAAAAGAACAGTTACTCCAAGGTCTTGTCTCAAAAAAAAGAGCAATCATCATCAAAACCATCAAAGTCATTGGAAAACAAAGTGATCCTTCCTATCTCAATGTTTTAGAAGCCTTAAAGAGTAAAAAGCTAAAAGTAACTTCCCAAAAACAAGTATTAATCAAAACCAATCAAAAGAATACTTATGTTGATCCGCTGAATGGTGAAACGGTTGTCGTGCCTTCATCCTCCAAGTTGAAAGGCCCCAGGATCAATAACTCGGTGCGTCGTGTGCTGTCTCAGGTCATTGCGCAATTGCAACTGGAATCGGACGTACCGGCTGTGCGGCTGAGCGCTGCTGAAGAATTGGAGAAACGGCCTACCCCTTCCACAATCGCTACAATCGAAAAGGCTTTAGAAAAAGAGACAGACCCAGAAGTGAAGGACGCCCTGTTGTTTGCGCTGGCATTAACAGAACTAAAAAGTCCTGATAAACAAAAAAAACTGAAGGCGATGTCCACCCTGGGAAACTCTGGCAGCCGGAAGGCTAAAAACATTCTTGCCCCCTTCATCGAAAAGGATGAAGACGGAAATTATAAAGAAGAAGATCCTGAGATCCGTGAAGCAGCTTATGCAGCGTTCAAATCAATAGAGCGAAAGGTGCTGATCATGGAAATGGTGGGTCATTTATTTCGGGGCTTGAGTCTTGGAAGTGTGTTGCTGCTTGTTTCCCTGGGCTTGGCGATCACATTCGGACTGATGAAAGTCATCAATATGGCTCATGGAGAAATGTTGATGATTGGGGCTTATAGCACCTATGTTGTTCAGAATCTCTTTCACCAGTTTTTTCCAGACTATTTTTCTTCTTACCTCGTGTTTGCCATTCCATTCGGGTTCCTTGTCTCTGCCATTATCGGGATGATTCTGGAAAGAGGGGTCCTTCGTTATCTGTACGGACGTCCACTGGAAACCTTGCTGGCGACATGGGGAATCAGTTTGTTTTTGATTCAAACGACAAGGCTTCTGTTTGGAGCACAAAATGTTGAAGTGGCCAATCCACATTGGCTTTCCGGGGGGATTCATGTTTCCTCCGGATTGGTGCTGCCTTTCAACCGGATTGCTATCATTTTCTTTGTTGCGTTTGTGGTGTTCATGGTGTGGTACTTGTTCCAAAAAACCAGCCTGGGACTCAAAGTACGGGCAGTGACTCAAAACCGATCCATGGCTTCCTGTCTGGGAATATCGTCATCAAGAACAGACATGTGGACTTTTGGTTTAGGCTCTGGAATTGCGGGACTGGGTGGCGTCGCTCTCTCACAACTAGGAAATGTGGGACCAGAATTAGGACAGGGATACATTGTTGATTCATTCATGGTGGTTGTGCTGGGCGGAGTTGGTAAAATTATTGGAACGGTGGTGAGCGCTTTAGGCTTGGGAGTGGCTGCTAAATTTTTGGAACCTGTGTCAGGAGCTGTATTTGCCAAGATCATGATATTGGTTTTTATCATCGGATTTATCCAGAAACGGCCGCAAGGCTTGTTTGCAATCAAAGGAAGAGCAGTCGAGGAATAAAAAATAAAAATGGAAAATAAAATACAGCTTTCGAACTCACCATCAACACCGTCTACTGCAGCGGAAAACAAATTCAAGAACAACGGCGCTACCTCAGGTATGCTTGTTTTGCATTCCAAAAAGGGATGGTCAGTCATGGTTTTGCTGATGCTGATAGGAGTGGTGGTGATTCCTGTTCTCAATCTCATGGTTCCAGTAGAATCAGGGTTCCATGTCCCTGATTATCTCATTCCTCTGCTGGGAAAATTTTTATGCTTTGCCATTGTCGCCCTGGCGATGGACATGGTCTGGGGCTATACAGGGATTTTAAGCCTCGGTCACGGGGTTTTCTTTGCGTTGGGCGGCTATGCCATGGGAATGCACTTGATGCGTGCCATGGCAGGAGAAGGCGTGTACCGCAGTGAGCTGCCGGACTTCATGGTGTTTCTCAACTGGAAAGAGCTTCCATGGTATTGGTATGGATTCAGCAGCTTTCCCTTTGCCATGTTCATGGTGATGTTTGT
>JADGAT010000186.1 GCA_015231885.1 SAR324 cluster bacterium | reverse complement strand
AAAAGGAGCTGCAGGTGCAGGTGCCGCAAAAGGAGCTGCTTTGAAAGAAATTGAATTTGAAGGCGCCAAAGCTGCCGCAAAAGGAGCCGCAGGTAAAGGTGTAGCTGCTAAGGGTGCTGCCGCAAAAGGAGCCGCAGGTAAAGGTGTAGCTGCTAAGGGTGCTGTAATGAAAGAAATTGAATTTGAAGGTGCGAAAGCCGCTGCTGCGAAAGCCGCTGCTGCGAAAGCCGCTGCTGCCAAGGGTGCCGCAGGTAAAGCTGGAGCCGGTATGGCTGCTAAGGGTGCCGCAGGTAAAGGTGCTACGGGTATAGCTGCCAAAGGTGCGGCTGCTGCCAAAGGGACCAATGGTGCTGTTGTGGCTGCTCAGGGAACAGCAGCAGGAACAGTAGGCACTGTGATGTCGAAAGGCGCGACTGCTATAACCGGTGCAGGTGTCTTGACAGGAATCGGAACCCTTTTTAGCATGGCTGGCCCGATCGTACTGGGTTCAGTAGCGGTTGGCGGAGTGTACTGGTACTTAAAAAAAACAGAAAAAATTTGAATTTTATAACCTTTTTTGAATAAAGGAACAATATGGCGGAAAAAAAGACCTTGGAAAGTAATTTTAGTTTTCGATCTTATTTTTTAGCTTTGATCAGCTATTTGGGCATTTTGAGCCTGGTGCCGATCATTGTTAACAAAGAAGATGAGTATGTTCATTTTCACGCACGCCAGGGACTGGTACTCTGGATTTGGAGTGTTCTGGCTATTTTTGGACTGTACGTTCCAGTGCTGGGCAAATTTTTCTTTGGCTTTTCTGCCTTCATTATCCTGGTGTTCTCGCTGATCGGAATCTTGTCTGTGCTTTTCACAAAAGCGTGGAAGCTTCCATTCATTGGCGATATGGCACGCATCCTGTAGGATTGAATGAAGGGGGGGATTGGTTTATCATAACAGACGGGTTGCTGCTGTAGCGGCAATCCGGTCCCCATGAATTTAGTAATTTGACCAGACTCTTAATCTTTTTGCGTTTGTTAAGAGTGTGATTATATTACTAGAGCAGCATTCTGTGACTTGACGGTTCATGTCATCCCGACCCGTGAGTTGGGGGGTATGGTCACATTTTGATTCACCCGTATGTCATGCGGGACGTGATTCGGCATCCAGGAAGCATGTTTCCGAACTATGGATTCCGGGTTGCTGCCCGGAATGACACAGAAAAAGGATCCAGTGTTTTTCAAAGACAAAGCTGCCGCAGATAAGTACCCGGTCATAAATTTTTAAAAGGATATTCCTTACGATCCTTGGGCTTATAGCGGAAAAATGTCAAAAAACATTTGGTCGGGTACTTATGATCAGGGCTAAGTCTAATATGGCAACTGTAAGTAAATTTTAAGTAAATTTGGAGTTATATATGTCAAGTATTGTATTCGGTTTAATTGCATGTGCCCTGGGGGCATGGGGGATTTTTACCTGGTGGTGGTCAGTTGCAGAGTTTTTGCGCGGCTTTCTTCCTGTTGGTCTGGTTTTGTTTGGACTTGTGGCTATCGGGGCGGGTCTGTCATCAAAAAAAATAGAGGATATTCCCAATGACAAAGCCAAAAAAACGAAGTAAATGCTATGAAAAACTCGTCTTTTGATAATGAAGTCCGTGCTGAGTATGATGGAACCTGTGCTCGCAGGTATCGGAAGTATTTTTTTGTTGTGGGCGGGGTCGCCATCCTGTTTGTCGTCATCCAGTATTTTTTCTGGGATGATATAGTTGCACGGTGGTACAAATCTCATCCTCATCAAAAAACAGCCGCTTTTACTCCTCCTCAAAATCCTGGCCCAGGCAACTTTCCTCCCGCCAGGCTTCCCACCAGGCCAGTTAATGTTGCCTTCAATACGCCCCAGACCACCCGTGCCCCTGGGATGACTCCGGTTTTTGGACAGAATCCCGGTTTTTTTTCAGAACAAAACGCACCCATGACACAAATTGCGGCAGTGAGCCCTTTTACCAGGGTTGCGGAGGCTCTCAAACCCAGTGCCGTCAATATCAGCGCATCTCGGTTTACCACAAATCAAGGCAAGGCAGATACTCCTAACGGTTTGAGATTCGCACCGCCGAACAGCGGTATTGCTGTTGAAAGTATCGGCTCGGGAATTATTGTCACTAAGGAAGGCTATGTTCTCACCAATTACCATGTCGTTGAGAATGCCGATCAGATCTATGTTACTGTTTTTACGGAGAACAGCACGGTTCGTTATCTTGCTGAAATCATCACCCTGTCAGAAAGACTGGATCTGGCCCTGGTTAAAATTGAACCCAACATTCCGTTATTCCCTGCTGCGCTGAGCAATGACAAACGCATCCTCCGTGTAGGACAGGACGTTTTGGCCATTGGCAGTCCTTTTGGACTGGACCAGACGGTGAGTAAAGGAATCATCTCTGGTTTGAATAAAACGATCACGATTGAAAATATTACACATCAAAAACTGATTCAGACGGATGCGGCCATCAACCGGGGAAATTCAGGCGGACCGCTGGTCGATATGAATGGCTATGTCGTTGGGATCAACACGGCAATCTATTCACCCAATGGCGCATTTGCCGGAGTCGGATTTGCTGTTCCCTCAACACAGGCTATCGAATTTTTAGAAGAATTGATCATATTGCCCAATCTTCGTCCTAATTTAAAACCAAAAGCAAGGGCCATTGCCGCTGCGCTGCGTCCGCCTCCTGATATTATACAGGGCACTCCCAGCCCTCATGGAGATCGGGGTCTTTGTGAAAATTGTCATAAAATTCTTCCGAAAGGCACACCCATCGCTTTGGTGAAGCCTCCTGCCATTGTGCAAGGCGCTCCCAATCCTCATGGAAACCGGGGAGCTTGCGAAAATTGCCATAAAATTATTCCGAAAGACACACGGGTCAACCAATTTGCCGCATCTCCTTATCTTCCTCAGGGAACCCCTGCTGCCATGGTTGTTCCTGGTACAGCACCAATTGCTAATAGCAATTGGATGGGGGCCGATTTGGGCGAGTTGAACTCACTGATTCGACAGAACTTTCAGACCGATGCGCGGGGAGGGGTTTTTGTCAGTAATGTGGGCATTGGCAGTAATGCCGATCAAGGAGGTCTGAAAGCCGGAGATATCATCTTCAGGGTGGATGGCAGAAGGGTTTTTACCCCTCAGGAAATTTTTGATTTTACTGGAAAAACGGGTACGGCCAGAGTGTCCATTATTCGCGCGGGTCAACGGGATAATTTGTATGTGAGCCTGGAGAACAATCAGCCGCCCCCCGCTCCTGGTGGTATGGGAACCATGCAGCAACAGAATATGGGAGCAGCACAGTTGCCGCCCCCCGCCCCATTGAAAGAGCTTGAGCTGCTTGGGATGGAAATAATTCCTGACACGGGTGGGGTTTTGGTCACAGAGATCAGTCCTAATTCAAAAGCCGAAGCGATCGGAATACAGATGAACGATTTGATTGTGGCGGTGGACAACACTCCCGTTGATAGCCTAGAGACCCTGGAGGTTGATTGACATTACCAATTTGAACAATCTGATTGCCATTCGGCGAAATAGCCGCCGGATTTTTGTGGTGCTTAGATAATATATCAAAACATTCTGGAATTTGCCCAGAAAATTAGCAGAAGGATTAAGGATAATGGCAGAAATTAAAAAGCGTGCAGGCAGCAATCCTCTCGGATTCATTCGAGATGCCCGTGAAGAGGAAGAAGGGTTGTCCAAAGAAAAAGATGCTGAAAAGACGGACTCGGCACCCATTATCAGAAAAGCAGGCGCAAGTGCCAGAAGGTCACCGGGTCTGAAAAGGCAGAGTGGTTCAGATAATGATGCCCAGATCATCAAAAAATCAACCTCCGGGGCCCGAAAATTGTCAGGTCTGACCAGGAATACTTCACCAATCAGTCGAAAAAAAGAGACTAAGTCTAAATATCAACCATGGCAAGGACAACAGGAAGAAGCTGCCGAACTTCAGGAAATATCTGTTGCCATTGAAACCGAAGAGGCGCAGGAGAACTCCATTGAACCAGCACCGCCGGTTCAGGAAGAGGTGAAAGTAGGGGAGACCGCCGCAACCGAAGCCGCCGAGGAAGAGGTGAAAGTAGAAGAGACCGCCGCAACCGAAGCCGCCGAGGAAGAGGTGTCGCACCCTGAAATTAGTAACCAATATGAAACTATGGAGGAAACTGTGGAAGAACAAACTACAAAACTGGAA
>JADGAT010000185.1 GCA_015231885.1 SAR324 cluster bacterium | reverse complement strand
GAGCCAGCATTTCTCGGAGCAAACCCGCTTCCTGAGTTAAAAGGACAATTTTTTTCTGCTGTGCATTGAGTTTGAGATTCAATCGGTAGAGATAAACAAATGTGACTACAAAAAGGGAGCCGAACAGGAGTAGAAACGAAAAACTGACCCCTATCAATCGAGCAAAATAAACTACTAATTCTGGAGTAAGAATATAAAAGAGAGGAATGATTGCAACTGTGGAAAGAAGCAAGAAATCATAAAGATCGATGGTATATTTAATTGCGTTCCTCAACAAGAAAATGAGATAGAAAAAAATAAACAGGGATAAAAAAATGACGGTTTGAAGGGTGGGTTGAAAATCCATAAAACCTCAGACATACCTCCCGATGCGAATCAGGAAAAGATAACCGATCACCCGCATCATATATGCGACTGTTTTGAATCCGGTGATTGAGCTAGTGCCTTTTTTCCTGGGTTTCATCGATACCGGTACCTCACGAACCACCAAACCCTCTTCAAAAGCGATTGCCAGTGAAATCGGTTCAGGAAAATCCATAGGATAATGAGTGCAGAAAAGACGCATAGCCGTTTTATCCATCAATCGAAAGCCACTGGTGGGATCCGTAATAGTTTTTCGATAAATCCATTGAATCATTTTACATAAAATCTGAATCCCAAAACGCCGCATCGATGTCGATCGAAACGAACTCTCTGCCATAAACCTGGAACCTACCAACAAATTTGCCGAAGCCTCACTATAGTTTTCCAGTAATACAAGGATTTGATCAGGAGGATGCTGCCCATCTCCATCTAGTTGAATGCAAAGATCGTAATTATTTTCCAATGAATACTTGATGGCGGTTTGGACCGCTCCTCCAATACCGAGATTAGCAACTAATTTAATACATGGAGACAAAACCGCGGCATTTTGACTCGTTTTATCTACAGAGCCATCATCGATGACTATTGTATCATAGCCCAATTTCATACTCTGAATTTCTTTTAAAACTGCACCGATAGAAGCCTCCTCATTGTAACAAGGAATCATAATTAATATTCGAGGATCAATCTTATCACTGAGGACATTTTTCATAAAATTATAAAAGTAGGATAGGCAGAAAAACTTATCTGATGGGAGATAGACGAATATGATTTTTTGAAACTTGATTAACCTTAAACAGAAAGTCACTCAAATGTGTTTCTTCGGTAAAGAGTCTAATGTACCTCTCCCAAAATTGATCATCAGCTTTGCCCAGAAATACGTAGTCAGATTTTTCCTGTATGATCAATTTTTCCCATTCTGCAGGCGATATATCGCAAGTCCAGGGATCTTCCGCAGTATAGGGTTTTCCCAGCGAACTACAAATTTTACTGGTTTCAATTGGAAAAAGATCATGAATCATGCTGATATGACCTGTCGGAGAGTTTTGATAAACAACAAAAATCTTAGAATCGGGGGAAACTTTTGATCTGATAAATTGGATTTGGGGCCCGAGTATTTGGCGAATAGGAGGCATTCCATGGCGTGAAAAAATTCCTCTGGAAGCTGGAGTTTCAGTAACGTAAACGCCAAAAATAATGAAGAGACCTAAAAAATTTCCGATTAGTGGTTTTAGTCTACTGCGACCAATAGGCTTAAAATCACTGGTTTGAAGTTGTAAAAGGAACCCAAATCCTAGGAGACAAAAAGCAATGAAGAAAATACTTGCATACCGATTCGACGAAGCCAACCTTTGTGCCTCATAAGCTCCAAAAGAATACATGTAATGCAAGAGTAAAAAGAACAAGAAGATAACAAAATTTAACGTCAAAATTACATATGTTAATATCAATTTACATTTTGCCTCTCTATTTGATTGAAGAAAAAATGCCGTTAAATAGACCAATGACATTAAAATCATCCAGTTTAGAAGACTCAATTGAAGATTCGAACTTAATTTTCCTAATTGGGGCAATCGAATTCCTGAAAGTTCTTCGAATTTTGAATAAATTTTACTTTTTTCCGAAGTGGAGATGAATGGTTTCTCCCAAATAAATTCAAGAAAATTTTTAATAATCATCTTTTTATTCTCCGATGCATTCTGTGAGAAATCGTTAATAATATTCTCATGAGAAACTCCTCCGACAGAAAACTGTTCCTGCACTCCAACTGATTTCAATCGGTTTTGCCAGCTGTAATAAGAAAGTAGAGGGGCACCCATCAGCAGCGAAAAAGTCAAAAAGATGCTCAAAACTTCTGTTTTTTTTTCAATTGACACCAGATCTGTCAATGTGCCTGTAGTTGTCCAAGTTTTCTGAAGAAACTGCCTGAAAAAATCCACTGAAACCGTGGCAATAGCTAACAGGCTGAGAAAGAAGCCAGTTATTTTAATTAACGGCAAGACAGCCAAAGCAGGAACCATTAATAGAGTGTACCTTTTTGCAATGTTGCTTACCAAAAAAACATAAAGAATCATTGCAAAATAGATACTTAGGATATGGTCTACATAGAGTGAAATAATCCCTACTCCCATTCCTTGGATAAAATAAAATACGCTCGCAATCATGAGTAATATCCAATGAAAATTCTTCCAAGAAACTTTATTGAATAAAACCATCAAAGGAGCCAATTGAAATAGAAAATGAGCTAAATAAACAGTACCTTCTCGATAAAAAGTATTGATTACAAAAAAGTATTGAAACAAATTGGGACCGCGCGGATGCGCTTTAGGGGAAACCGGACTCTCGATTCCGGGAAATTGATGAGTAATGTTCATTTCTTTGACGGCCAGTCCCCAATTGATAATTTCGTCATACCCACCATAGCCTAAATCTTTAAAGCTAAACCAGTATAGTGCCCCCAACACGACAAAAACAATAATCCCCGGAGACAGGAGATCTTTAGCCAAAAAAGGGTAACTCACAACATATAAAAAGATGCTGACAACTGCACTTCCCAAACCAAGATAAAAAACTGCATGTGCGGCCAATTGAAGCTCACCTGCAAGTGCAAAATAATGCAAAATCACAACAATAGCCGCAATTACAGCAAATAAATTTAGCTCTATATGCTGTTTTAGCACTATGTGCAGGAGCATCACATATCCAATAAGCGATAGAAAAACTAAAGGTATCATTGGCACCAATGAGAATTTAAGACTTCCTGCAACCTCGTTTGAAAAACCATTTGACTGAAGTAGGTCAAGTATCGTGCTTTGCCTGCATTTCCCATCCGGAATCTTAATTCGGGATGCCGCAAAAGCTGTAATATTCGTTCCGCTAAATCAAATGGATTTGAAGGATCGACCACAAAGCCCGTTTCTTCATGCACGACCACCTCCCTGGCTGCATCTACGTCCGAACAAATACAGGGCAATCCATGAGCCATAGCTTCCAAATAGACCAATCCAAATCCTTCTCCCATCGAAGGCATAGCGAAAACCATACTTTCCAAATATAATTTAGAAAGTTCTGAATCAGAGACTTTTCCCAGAAACTTTATCTTCTCTCTGTGGGAAAATTGATTCGCATAGTGTTCTAAATTTTTACGATCATCTCCGTCACCAACAATCGTCAAAAATACTTCGGGATATTCCTTTGCAATCAAATCAAGGCAGCTGATGAGAAGCCGATGCCCCTTGTATTGCTCGCCTTGATCTAATCGCCCCACAATCAAAATTTGTGGTTTGCGATCAAGATCCAATACTTCTTCTAAGTCTATTCCAATTCCAAGAGGGACAACATCTGCCGGAATATGAGAAAACGACGGAGTGCAGCTTTTAAAATGACGCAACGTGAAGTTTGAATTGGATATAAATTGTCTGGCTTTTGTCAGCCCCCATCGCCTGCGAAAATTTAGTGTTTCCCACGCTTCAATTCCGTGGAGAAATATTAGATAGGGGACACCGTAACGCCTACTAACGATACGAGCAACCGGTGCCAATCCCAAGTGCATACACACAATCAATTTCGGAGGATGAAACGACTGTATTAGAGAGGACAAGAGCATTTTCGAATAATTCCGGCCGTAACCGAAACTTGTTTTTGATAGGCAAAGTTCTTCAGGGTCATTTGCAGACAATATTTGCGGTTGGTGTCCCAAACCCTCAAAGGCCAGCGATACTTCTTTGGAAACCCGACCAATACCGTCGAACCGACCATTAAAAAAAGAGGGGCAGATAATCATGGTTTTCCTGTTTTGGTTCCATGTAATGATATAAAACTGATAAAAAAAACAATGCCTCCCATCAAAATCGCGTCTTTGACAAAAGTGTAAGTCACTTC
>JADGAT010000184.1 GCA_015231885.1 SAR324 cluster bacterium | reverse complement strand
CCGGTAGAACCGGAGCATTTGTACATTCGTATCAAAGATAAACATTATCGAAAACTGGAAAGACAAAGAAATATCGCTTTGGAGAATGGTTTGTTGGATTCGACAAAAATCCAATATCTTCCTGCAAAGATCAGCTTTCAAAAGAAAGAGTACAAAATAAAACTTCGATTGAAGGGGCTTCAAAGAGACCATTGGGAAACCGATCAATGGTCTCTCCGAATTCAAATGAAAGGAGAGAAACACTTGTTCGGCATGAAGCGCTTTTCCCTCCAGCACCCTCGCACTCGTTCCTATCTCTATGAATGGCTTTTTCACAAAGTACTTCAAAGAGAAGGGATTCTTTACCGGAGGTATAAATTTATAAGGGTGACCATCAATGAGCAATACATGGGTCTTTATGCATTGGAAGAGGATTTTGATAAACGACTCATAGAAAATTCTCAGATGAGAGAGGCGCCCGTGATTAAAGATTGGCAAGGAAATGCTTACCAATCCAAAAAAATTGCAAAAGACAAAGACCTTTC
This sequence comes from SAR324 cluster bacterium, assembly GCA_015231885.1. GTDB lineage: Bacteria > SAR324 > SAR324 > SAR324 > NAC60-12. The sequence continues at coordinate 3,721 of JADGAT010000184.1, read as the reverse complement.
TGCTCAGCTTTCAATTGCAAAAAATCTGATAAAATCATTTTATCAGAACCAGTTAAAAACGAATCAAGTTTTTGATTCAAGGAAACTAGCGAGATTCCTTGCAATTTCCGACGTCTTTAGTGCTCATCATGCAGTTGAACTAGTCAACATTAGGTTTTACTATAATCCCATCACTTCCAAATTAGAACCAATTGGGAGTGACGCCAGTATGTTGCTTGAAAGGAATGGAATTTCGCTTCTTGCCGCGGAAATTGATAAGCACCATAAATATTTTTACGATAAAACTTTTGTCCTTGAATATATCCGACAATTAAAAAGACTTTCTTCAGTTTCATATTTGGACAACTTATTTTTGGAAATTGCGGAAGAATTAGATCACAATTTGAAATTGATTTATAGTAGTTACCCGTATTTTCAATTTACAGAAGGGTTTTTGTACAAAAATCAAAATACAGTAAAACAGGCAATCCCACGTATTCTGGCAAATTCCATCGAAGCTAAATTACCAATTAATTATTCTGTTGGCAGTAAATTTTTTGAAAATGATATTTTACGCCAACCGCCAAATCCAGAGCATTTTGAGTTTCTGAAAATCGATCATCAAGATCGATTAATCGCAATGAAACCAGGAACTTGGTCGTTGAGAAATAGTTTAGTTTTACCTAACGGTTATAAATTCATGATTGAAAAAGGAACTCACCTAAAAGTATTCAATTCATCAAAAATTATTTCTTATTCTTCAATACAGCTTTTAGGAGAATCCGAAAAACCAATCCTTATTGATTCTCCTGATTCAACAGGACAGGGGATTGTGGTGATTCAAGCGGAATCGAAATCTCTTGTCAGGCACGTCATATTTAGAAATTTAAAGAATCCGGTTCATCAGGGGTGGAAATTGACTGGTGCAATAAATTTTTATGAATCTCCTGTGGATTTTGAAAGCATTAAGTTTTTGAATACTCGCTCAGAGGATGCTTTGAACATTGTACGTTCGAACTTCTCGATCGATCATGCGATTTTTAAATCAATCCTTTCAGATGCCATTGATATTGACTATGGGGAAGGTGTAATCACTCATTTATCAATTTTTGATTGTGGCAACGATGGTGTTGACTTTTCAGGGAGTAAAATCCAGATCGAGAAAATACAAATTCAAAATTGTGGAGACAAAGCTGTCAGTGTTGGAGAAAAGAGCCAAGTATCGATGAAAGATATTCAAATTCGGGACGTCCAAGTGGCACTAACCAGTAAAGATCAATCCGAGGTTGAGGTGGAAAATGTCTCTATTGAAGATTCAAAATTTGGAATTGCGGTTTTTGAAAAGAAGAATGAATTTGGCCCTGCCCAAATAAAAATCCGCCGTTTGAACATGAAAAATATTCAAATCCCCTTTTTAGTTGAGCATCATTCTAATTTGGTGGTGGATGAAAATCAGATCGAAGCAAATAAGAAGAAAGTTAAAAAATTACTTTACAAAAAAGCCAAATGATCCTCCTTTCCTGATTGTTATTGTTCCCCACGATATGGAATTCTATTTTTTTTTATTTCAACTAGTTGGTTTCTTTATTTCAGTAGTCGTCATTAACTTTTCTATTAACTATTTTTTGTTAAGACGAGGGTATTTTGACAAAAAATTCCTTCCCTGTTTTGCGTGGGGTTGGTGCGTTTATTTTTTAATTTATTTGCTGGGACGCTACTTTTCTGCTTCAGTTGAGATCGTTCATCTGATCTTCACGGGAATGGCATTGTTCATCCCCTTATTGGCAGGATTTTGGTATTGGCTAAGTTTCTCTTCTAGGATAAAAAAAGTTCTTCCACTTGGTCTTCCTCACGAAAAGGAAACTTTGATTTTTGTGAGTCTATTTGTTGGAGCGATGGCTTTTGTGGGGCCCTATTTAGAATTTCCTTCAGATCCCCTTTACCACCTTTCATCTATTCAACATTGGGAAACAGCGAGATGGGTAGATTCAGTCCAAGGTCGTTCGTCTCATTTTATGTATTTTCTCTCTCATTGGCTATTGAAACCGTCGAATATCAGTTGGGGGCATCGTGCAGGATTGACGATATTTTGTGCAAGTTTGCAAGGCTTGCTCTTATGGAGTTTTATTCGGTTTACAAGAGTTTTTACTAGAAGTGTTAAGCTTGGGTTGCTCGGAGGAATGGCTTCTGTCGGGTTGTTCGGTACGAGTATATTTAGTTTTTATCGATATTACGTTTTAGCAGATACCTTTGTCTCCTATTTGGTCTTTCTTGAAGCGCTGGTCCTGGTCATTTGTTGCTTTTACAAAGAGCGTTTTCGTTATCTTCTTTTGTTGCCGCCTTTATTGGTTTTTTGCTGGAACAATCATCGTCAGGAAGTGTTGCTGCTGTTGAATGCCGTCATTGGAATTGGGACCTTGTTGCTCATTTTCAAGTATCGAGCATTCATTTCAAGATTCAGAAAGTTACTCCTTTTTGTGACAGGTTTGGGAGTGGTTTTGGTAGTTTTGTTGTGGATCGCTACTAACATTCCTAAATTGACTGAGGCTCAACTCTTTTACCTTCAAAAACTGGCTGATCGCTTGGCGGATAAACCGCTCTATGTAATCAGTTTCTCCCGCTTGAATGCGGCGTTGGGGGCAGCGGGATGGATGGCTATGAATTTTGCTGTTTTGACCTTGCTTTTTTTGCGGCATAACAAGCAACTGGCAATTTTGGCGTGCCTCTGCATTTGGCCTCTGATTGTTTTATGGAATCCTATTGCTACCCATATAATGCTTTTTACTATTCCCTCCTCAGTCCTGTATCGTCTTGTTTTTGGTTCAATGTTCTGGATTTTCTTAGTTGTTTTTGTTGATTATTTGTACAAAAGAAGACTAAATCTGCTTAGGTGGGTTCCTGATTGGAAATTCTCTAAATTTCAGAATCGGTCTGTCAGCTTAAAATTTTTTATTACCACAGTCGTATTTGTTGGTGTGATGTGGTTTCCCCAATCGCCAATTCAAGGAAAGATTTACCAGCTAGTGCATCAGGCTCAAGATCGACTCACCGGCAAAGATCTGGAAGCTGCTATTCAATATCTTCGTCAAAATGCCCCGAGCAATTGTATTGATCCATACCGTGCCAAAGGGTTTTGGCGTGTCCGTCACTATGTTGTGGGCGATGCGTATGTCAATAGTTATTTACTGGCGACGGGATATTTTCATACAATTTCAGATCGTTGGGAAACGATCTACCCTCAAGGGGAAGCATCTCATGGTTTTTTTTACCACTCAATTTTAAAGTGGTTTGAAAACCTGGAAGAAAAAGATGCCCCCAATTTTCCCGAAATACTTAAAAAAAGGAATGTTTGCTATATTATTGTATCTGCTGAAAATCAGATTCCATCCAGCCGAATTGGACTAATTTCAGGGCACTGGGCTCCTAATTATCTTGGCAGCAAAAAGGCATACTCTGTAAAATTGCATGGCTGGGTTAAAAAGTACTCACAATTTTTTCAATTGGTTTTTCAAGATCAAGCGGTTCTAATTTATAAGGTTTTATGAAAGCTGGAAAGAAATCCGTTCTAAAGATAGTTAAAAACATTCCGGGGTATTTCAGATGACCTTCTTTACATCCTCTGTATCAAATATCCACATATATGATCATTTGCCCTACATTTTTTGATGGAAGACTAGATGGTATTGGTCGTGTTTCTCATATAGTAGAGAAAACCCTAAGGACAATGGGGCTGGAACCTCAA
>JADGAT010000183.1 GCA_015231885.1 SAR324 cluster bacterium | reverse complement strand
CCGTAAAATTGGTTTAAAGAGGGCATACGATCCCCTAGTTGATAGGAAACATAAGATCAATTCTAGCCGTTTGAACATTTAATCATTACAGTATTCATTGGTAACTTCCCAGTCCTATGGGTTGGTTGCGTATTTCTTTGTTTCGGCCAACAAAACCCATTCATTTGTAAGTTCTGAAATCACATCTTTCATATTTAGCAAAGAATACCCACATAGCCTAGGAATAGGGGATCTCCCAAGAGGCAGAGACGATAAACTGAATATGGGAGGTCTGATTGCCAAAAGGGAGTACATGAAAATTTGCCTCTGCCTACCTACAGAAGATTCGCCAGCAGTAACTTACGAATTAGCAATTAGCCGAATGTCCTTAACGCATAAAACTTATTTCTGTAATTGTGTATAATGATCGTCACAAAGTGTTTGATCTCCTGATTTATTTTTTCTGGAAGAAGGCCATCTCTCAATGCTAAAAATTTAGAAACATCATCAGCACTCAACCTCAATGGCTCAATAATCCAAGGGATGATCAAAACCAGTTCGCCAAATGAGAACCCTGTAATTGGCCTCTTTAAAATGGCTTCACAGAGATAACAATTCTCTACGGTGAGATTTTGCATATCTTTGTATGGAATGTCTGGCAATTTGTCTGTCAACCAGCGGATCTCTTGCTTTAATTTTTTAATATCATCTTGTTGACAACGCACTACGATCCTCAGTTGCTTTTCCTTCCGTGTCACATCTTCTTTTCTGTATTGAATAATCATCTCTCCTTCTCCTGTCATCACCCAATCAGGATTGAGCCCAAAATAAATCTCGAAGCAACGCATCATACATTTGGATGGAGAAGCTCTACCACTGCGGTAATTAGTCATCGTGGGTATCGCAATTCCTGTAATTCTGGAAACTTCTGTAGCAGTGGTACCAAGCTGTTTTAGATGTTTGAAAAATTTATCCATGCGTTTATGTTTTTGTTCCATATTTCCTTTCTGTATTTTTTGAAGTTAAACAGTAATCGGTAGATGCATTTGCGGCTGGGTGAGCTTATTGTTTTTGCTAATGTTTTCTTTTGCCTCAAGAGGTTGGAGATTCTGCCAGTTAAAGCAGATTTTCTGCTGTTCAGGATCAGTAAGATCGAAGGAGTGGCAAGGAACAATATGATCAATATGCCAATAGTTCCCATAATTTTCCCAGGTCATCTTACGGCTGAACTGAGATTCAAGATGTTGACGAAGGAACTCGACAGAGCAGCCCAAGAGAACCGTCGTCTTTTCGTTCTTGGTGGCGTTTTGTGATTTTAAAGCAGTTTTGACCCTTCCTCTAAGGACTTGGGCTAATCGATGTTTTTTATTAGTCTGATATTTAATCCTGGCTTTTACACCATCAACTAGGGGATCGTATGCCCTCTTTAAACCAATTTTACGGCACTCTTCGGAGCAATACTTTGCAGCATAACTCTTTTTGGGAGTGAATGGTTTGCCACAACTCTTGCAGTCTTTCGTTCCTGTTGATTTGTATTTAACCATGCAACATTCGTGAGAGCAGTAGGCATGGATTGGTGAAAGAACTGTGAATGGTTTGCCACATTTCTTGCAATTATCAATGGAACCTATATGTCCGTGGGGTCTATTTTTTTCTTTGTATTTGGAGCTGCAATCTTTTGAGCAGAATTTGGCGTTATTCCCTTTTTTAAACCTTTTACCACATTCTTTGCAATTTGCCATTACGGGTTTCGGTTTTGGGTTTGCCTTGGTTTTACACCATTTAGTGCAAAATTTTTGTGCAGGTGATTTTCCTATAAATTCTTTTCCACATTGATGGCATGTCATTTTCCAATGCTCTGTTTTTTTCCGTATCTTTTTCTTGGGATTTCTTTGAACAAGATCATATTTTTTTTGATAATCTCTGTTGTAGTTTTGCCAATGAATGCTTCTACATTTATCCGAACAGAACTTTTGTCCATTAGCAGATTCAAATGGTTGATCGCAGTTTTTACAGTTTTTCATGGATTCTCAGATTTAAGTTTAAAAGAATTTTAAAGATGTCAACTAACGCTGCTGCCATCGCTTCATCGCCATTCATGGAGATGAATAATCCGTCACACCGTTTATTATTTTGTTTCATTTTTCCTTTCTGTATTTTTTTAAAGTAAGCCAAGTCAGGATTGATGGCTGTTCGGCTCCCATTAATTAATTTATAAAAATTTTGTTTTCATAAACAAAAACAAAAATTTTTATATAAACAAACCATTTGGGACTTGTTGTTTTAAATTTGTCATCGGTAAAACCGATGCTTTACTATCAACTAGATTGGGTGAGGAAAATCTGGTATAATATTGAAATAATTGAAAAATGATCGATGGAAGGTAAAACGATTCTTGAGTTGACCGAATAAATTCAACACCAGTGATATGTTAAAGATTCTTAAAAGTGACAGTGAGGGTGGCCAGACTCAGCAGGAAAGAGCAGCATTGAATGGGATAAGCGTTAGAAACCAAGCCAAGGTCGATAAATTGGAAAAGTACCGCCCTGATTTACTAAGGCTGGTTAGGCGAGGGAGGATGACGATTGGTGCTGCTGCTAAAGCAGCAGGGTGGGAATTGAAAAGGGTTCAGGTTCCGTGTGGAAATGACGATATGGATGCCATGAGAACATCAAAACAGATCATCAAACATTTTCCAAAGGAGATGATCGAAGAGATTTACGCTGAGCTGCAGACGTTTTTAGAGCTGGATGGTAATCAGGATTACTTGTGGCAATAAGAGGTCTATGTATTTTGCATTAGGATTGTGCGACACAAAAAACATTAGGCATGGCCTTTAAATTAAAAGAGTTGGGAGGATTAGGGTATGCTTGTTGTGTGGAGTTGAATAAAAAGAGATCTAATGATTTTGCTGCAGAATCGTCTGCTTATCATATTCATGCAAAAGAAGAATGGGTATCAGCAGTTTTTTGCAATCCGTGAGTATAAGGCCGGATGACTTTTGACTCATAGAGGGTCATCAATAGCAAAGGCAATAAAAAAAACGGGATTTCAGAGCAATTGCCCAAGTCGCCTCGGGGGTGTCCGAAAAATTTAAAAAAGGCTCACTGAATTTTTTTTTGAAAAATTTCTAAAAAAGAGATTTAAGGGATAATATAAATCAGTCTGTTTGACATCAAGAAAAGAAAAATATACGATACAAGCAATACTGATAACCTTCTTTCCCGTGTCAAACCAATGGAACACATTTCTACACATTCCACCAAACTCTCTGTCAAGGAATTAAAAGACCATCCCGAAATTCTTGTGGATCTCATCACAGGTGAGGAACAGGATATATCTCTTTCTGTCTCAAAGCATGGTAGTGAGATCGTCATTAACCGCAAAGTGTACGATCCTGATTTTGCTTCTACCGTAGAAAGGGCCAAACAACTTGCAGAACAAAAATTACAAAAGGGATATACTCGTGAACAGGCAGGAAGGAGATTCCTGCAGCTACAGGATAAAATAAGTTCCGAGATCAAAGATTAATATGGAAACAGAATTTCGAGTAGTTCTGGATACCAATGTTATCATTGCTTCTCAAAATGCGTCTTCTAATAGCCCAAATCGAGAAATTCTGTGCCGCTGGATTGATGGTCAATTTCAGGTCCTCTATAGTAATGACATCCTCGAAGAATATTACAGAAAATTGATAGAGAACCAAATTCCCCAGGAAATAATCGAAGAATTCTTCTCTTTAATTTTTCTTCTTGCAGAAGAAGTGACCATCCGTTTTGTCCATTTTCCTCATCATCACTATCCTGAAGATCCTGATGATATTGCTTTTGTATTATGCGCCGACAATGGATCGGCATCTCATCTTGTAGGTTATGATTCACACCTCCTGAAGCTCAATAAGTACTACCCGTTTACTATTTGCCAACCCATTCCATTTTTGGAAGAATTGAGATCATTACTCCAAGAGAACAATTAGCCTTTTTACTGACAGATTACTGACAAACTATATACACGCTATTGCAAATCAATATTTCAGCAAAACTCCTTTCAAGCCCTCAAATTAAAAGGATTTCAGGGAATTTTCAAGAGACAACCCATTGCAGAAAACTGTGCCCCTGTGTGAGTTAAAAAAATCTTTCAAACCGCATATTTTCTAGGGTTGCCACTTGTTTATATACTGGAAAAGAACTTCCTTGCCAAGGTTGAGGTCGCGGGTTCGAAACCCGTCTCTCGCTCCATTGCTTGGATTCTTCAAAGTCAATACAATC
>JADGAT010000182.1 GCA_015231885.1 SAR324 cluster bacterium | reverse complement strand
AGCGATTTTGGGCGTTTGTTTCGGGAAATGAAGCCCTATATACGTAAGCGGTCTGTCAAGCACAGGTATCAAGCCCATGAGTTATTGGATCAAGGTTCCATGGAAAAAGCCTTTGTAGATCTTCCTTTGAATCGGCATAGGGAATTTTTTCGAAAAGCATCGAGAGGTATTCAAAAGGTTCGATCCTGTTTGCTTTGGCGGTTTCGATCAAGGTGTACATAACAGCTAAGGCATGAGCGCCTCCTTCCGAATCGCTGAACAAGTAGTTTTTTCTTCCAACCGCCACAGGTCGAATTGAGTTCTCAACTCCATTGTTGTCGATTTCGACATATCCATAATCCAAGTAAACCGTCAGTCGATCCCAGGATTTAAGCATGTAATCAACAGCTTTGCCAAGAAGAGAACTTGGAACAACAATCTTTTTATGATCCTGTAACCATTGCTTGAGGTTCTCGAGAATTGGTCTGGCTTCTTTTTGCCGGAATACTTTTCGTTCTTCATCACTCAAGCCTTCTTGTTTGGCTCTTTTTTCCAGTTTATACAGTTCTCCGATCTGATCCAGCACAAGCTGCGCTCGATCCTTTTTGTTCCCCTTCTTCTTTTTGCCTCCACTTCTTGCTTTCAGGGCTTCAACAAATTTTCTACGGGCGTGTGCCATGCAGCCTGCACGGATTATGGTGTCGATGCGGACCATCCAATCATATCCTTTATAGCCATCACATTGGACCACTCCCTGGAAATGTTCCAGCAGAGTTTTGGCGATTTCGCCACTCCTTGAAGGAGCATAATGAAAATACCGAATCTCCTTGCCTGGCGGGCCTCCTTTCATGACCCAAAGATAAGAAAGTGTCGTTGGCTCCCGACCTTTTTCCTTAAGAACCTGCAGGGTTGTCTCATCCATCTGAATCACTCTGGATTGAAGCAGGTTTTGATGCAGCAGCTGAATAAAGTCAGAAAGAGCATTGGCAATTTTAATGGCCCATCCAGCCATGGTGGCTCTAGGAAGATCCAGCTGAAGCCGTTTTAATTGATTTTCCTGTCGATAAAAAGGGATGGCGTCCTGGTATTTACCAATCATCACCATCGCTAAAAATCTTGAGCTAACAAGACATCGAGGAATGATGTGTTTTGGAGCCGGAACCACAGAAACCACGGGTTTTCCATGATCTTCAAGCCCTTCGCAGTTTTTACAGATATATTTGTGACGCACTGTTCGAAGTATTTTGATCTGGGCCGGGATATAATCGAGCCGTCTGCTTTCTTCCGATCCAATTCGTTCTTTGAGGCAGCCACAACCACAGGTTTTGTCTTCTTCTGGAATATCTAATTCAAGGGTCTCTTCCGGAAAAAAATCAGGAAAGGGCTGACGTCCTCCTTTTTTGCGCCGGTGGGATTTTACCGTGATAGTTTTTTGTTCTTTTTCTTCCGACGGAATCGTTTCCTGTTCCTCATCCCCTAAAGGAAAAAGCTGGAGTTGATCTGGATGGTCAAACTGACTTCCTTTCTCAGAACTTCTTCCAAACCGATGATTCTGCATCAAACGCAGCTGCTCTCGAAGAATGTTGATTTCTTTTTCGTATTCTTCCTGACGGTTACTAAACTCTTCATCCTTAGCAGCCTCAATTTTCTGAATCATCTCGAAGACTTCAGGTCCTGTGTACTCCTGATTTAAATTGAGATGAACTCCGGATGTCATCGTCGGATCTTTCTAAAAAAATGAATGATTTCAATGAAAAATGATAGAAATACCATCTCACATCCGCTTGTGATAACCAAGACAAAAATCCTCTAAAACCCAGATAAACAAAGGGATTTAAGAAGATTATAAGGCTCTGTAATTCAGTCGGGAATGAGCTTCTTTTTGAATGATTGAAATTCCATTCAAAAGCCAGTTCAGTTGATGGTGTTCTATCTGGAGAGTATCCACCTGGCTTTCAGGCCAGGGAAATTTATCTTTTTCAAGACGTTTGGCCCACAAACAAAATCCATTCCTCTCCCAATAGAGAATTCGAATTTGACTTCGTTTTCGATTACAAAAAACAAACAAGCCGCCCGAAAACAGGTCAACTTCCAGTTCATCCATCACAATGGCCGATAATCCATTCCAAGATTTTCTGAAATCGGTGGGTCCCTGGACAAGATAAACGGAGGGAATCAATTCAGGAATCATCTGGACTCCAGAAGCTGAAGCAGATTTGCTACGATTTGAAGGTCGCAGTCAGAACGGAGCTCCAGGCGATACCTGTCTCTGATCCATAAATTGACAGAAGATCCAATGCCTGGTTTGATCTGGACGGGTATCAGTGAATGGGTTATCCTTGAATCCAGATTCCGTTTTTTACTGCGTTTCTTCCATTTACAAAACAACTGATAGTTGAGATGATTCTCTCGGCAATATTGAGCTTGACTCAAACCGCTATTCCGCCATTCAACTATGTGACGTTCCCAGTATTCTCGCCGCGTTTCGCCTATTGATTCATTCATGAAACTTCTCCTCTTATTAAAGTTCAAGTTAATGAGAGGATCGCACACCAAGGATATTTTAGGAAGATGCGGTTGACGTTGCGTTTACTTTCTTTCTCACGGTCTGGGAGTATGTCAATCGCTTGTTGTTTTTCTAAATCAACCAGAATCGTTCCATAACGAGTGCCCCGACGACGTGTCTGTGATTGTTAGGACCTTTTAAATCATAAAATGTGATAGATGACAACCACCTTTGCAATCACTCCATGTGGAACATGTTTGGCATTCTTTATCTTTGATTTCAGTAATAGACAATACTTTTGGCAGCATATTTTTTTGCCACAATGTTTTTAGATCAGTTTTTTCTGACAAATGCCCTTGATATACATTTGAGTGTGGGCAAATTCTTAACTTGTTGTCATAAGAGATGGAGAGCCAGTTTTTTCCTGCATTGCAGTGTTGAACTAAGTATTTTTTTCGTAACGCCGCCTGATCACTACCAATTGGATACTTTAAATCACTCAAGCAAAACCTTGGTGAACATGGAAATCGTACTGATATTTTATTGCTTATATAACGACTTTCCAAATCATTGATTATTTGTAAAATTACGCTTTGTGATATTTCTAGCTCCACGTCTTCTTTTTTTCCTGATGGAACATATCGCATCAACCTGAATTGCTCTAATCCAAGGGTCGTGTATAGCTGCTCAATAACATCTACTATTCCTTCATAATTTTGCTTCGTTAGTATCATTTCAACGACCACATCCATTTTGTTTTCAATCAATATCTTTATTTTATTGATTGTTTTTTCGTAAGCATCACCCTTTCCCGTAAGATAGTTATGCGACTTCCGATCCCCATGCAAAGAGATCATAACTTCTTTAACGTTGTGTTCAACCCAATGCGATACTGTATCATTGGTTACACTTCTTCCGTTTGTGAATACCACTTGATAGTAATTAAGCTTACCCGCATATTGCACAATCTCATCAAAATTAGGGTGAAGTGTCGGCTCTCCCCCGCTATATCTTACCCTCAATAGTCCATGATCTTTGCCCTCTTGAAGAACACGGAATATTGATTCCTTGTCTAAGTACTTATATTTCTCCTTAATAACTTCTTTATCTCCATCTATTTTCCATACATTATAGCAAAATATGCAACGCCAGTCGCATAGTCTCGTTAGTTCAAACTCTATCGCATAAGGAAATGAAGGATGAATTGTAGTATTCTTTTCAAACTCGAATGACTCAGTTTTAGCATTGGGGTTTTCTATACCACACAACAAGCCATCAACATCTTCCTCAACCATTTTAGAGTCAACATCACATGCTTCCGAAATATATTTCACTACTTCATCAACTGAATCACCACCTTTTAATCTTGAGACAATCACACACGCCATTTCGTTTAGTTGATGTTGCACCCCACTATGAGAATCAAATAATATTGAAACATCTTCTCTAAATATGTATCGAGGGTTTGTCAAAAAATTTGATTTATTCATTTTAGGCATCCGTTATGGTAGGCGGTCACCAAGCAACCAGAGCTGCAAATACTATAGCTACTGCACGTATTGCATTTTTGAAGGTTAGGCGAAAACGTTCGCATTATATTCTTCTTTTGTTGAATCTCATCCCACTGCGATTTCAACGGCAAATCCTCCACCTTGGTGCCATGTGATTCATTACTTCTATCAATCATTAAGCAAGTCACTCCTACTCCGTCTGTGTTTATTGATAACAAATCAGAAAATCCACCATCACAGGGAATAGGCTTCCTAAGGCTATCTTTTATGCTGATGCTTAAT
>JADGAT010000181.1 GCA_015231885.1 SAR324 cluster bacterium | reverse complement strand
TGGCAGGAGTGATTTTAGCCATATTCATCCCGATGCGTTCAAGACAAAACCCTGACATTTCACCCTTAATGACATTAGAACATGATTTACATTCAATTGTTGCATTTTTTGTGTTACCGGTTTTTGCTTTTGCAAATGCAGGCATTAATTTGCAGGGCGTAGGAATGGAGCAGGTGTTTCATGGGGTTCCCATGGGAATTGCATTGGGCCTGTTCTTTGGTAAACAAATTGGAATCATGGGAATGTGTTTTCTCGCAGTCAAATTTAAGCTAACCAGCCTTCCAAAAGGAGTGAACTGGATAGGGCTGTATGGGACATCGGCCTTGTGTGGTATCGGTTTTACAATGAGCCTTTTTATTGGTTCACTGGCATTTGAGGAAACCGGCGCCAATTTATTGTTCGATGAACGCTTGGGCATTATTTTAGGCTCTCTTTTATCAGGGATCTTAGGATACCTGGTTTTGAAATTTTCGCTCAATCCTGCTCAAGCGGAAGTGTCCCATACAAATGCTAAATGAAACTCCAGGAGATAATTATTTTGAAAGAGCGAAAAGATAAATGTTGATAAAAATTATAGGAGTAGTTAAAAATTACCAAATATATTTTTTAAAAGGAATACTATGAGTGAACTGACGGTATATTATGACGGAGCATGTCACTTATGTTCAAGAGAGATTGCACATTATCAAAAAAAAGATAAATTACAGCTGATAGAGTTTATGGATATTTCAGCAGCTTCCTTTGAAGCAACAAGTGAAGGGCTCAATTCTGCTGAGGTCAAAAAAATGTTGCATGTCCGTTTGGTCAATGGTGAGTTGAGAACCGGAGTTGATGCGTTCATTGCCATTTGGCAGACACTGCCGGGGTATGTTTGGATGGCAGATATCGCAAAACAGTCCGGAGTGAAGTGGCTGTTGTCAATAGCCTACCACGGATTCGCAAAAATTCGGCCATTGTTACCCAAACGGAAGGTCGATCAGTGTGACACAGGTTATTGCAGTCGATAACATAACAACTTTGAGTGTCGGAGAATGAGTCAATTTTAAGGAAGGCGAAAATAATAACATGTGAAAGTTACGCAGGATTTTCATCGAGGTTCAAAGTGCTTTATCGGGCGCATAGCTTGCTATGTCACTGGTAAATCAACGCAGAAGATCGTTGAAAAGACAAGTAGATTTGCTAAGTTATTGTTTGAGCATTCCTAAATTTACAGGAACTTGATGGAAATGAAACCAATTGTTATTGTCAGTCGATGCTTGGGATTTGATGCTTGTCGGTATGATGGTCAAATGCTGTCAAACTCTTTTTTACAGCAGCTTGCTCCCTATGTGGAATTTCAAACCGTTTGTCCTGAGGTCGAAATAGGAATGGGAACGCCTCGCTCTCCCATAAAAATAATCATGCAGGATGGTAAATCCCGCCTGGTACAGCCGGATACAGGAACCGATTTCACTCAGCCTATGCAGCAATTCAGTAACGAATTTTTATTATCCATTGCTGAAGTGGATGGGTTTATTTTGAAAAACCGATCACCTTCCTGTGGGATCAAAGATACAAAAATTTATTCTAAAATTGAAAAAGGCCCTGTGGCTGGTAAAGGTCCGGGATTGTTTGGAGAGCTGGTGCTTAAGAAATTTGGAGGGTTGGCCATTGAAGATGAAGGGCGTTTGAATAACAGAAAAATTCGGGAGCATTTTCTAATTAAATTATTCACTATGACCCGTTTTCGTGAGGTCCGACAAAAAGCAACCATGAAGGCCCTGATGCAATTTCAGACTTCCCATAAACTGTTGCTCATGGCATACCACCAGACGCAGATGCGTCAGATGGGAAAACTGGTGGGCAGTGCTTCAAAAAACACTCAGGTTTCCGATCTTCTTTTGGCGTATGAGCAAGGACTTCATCATGCTTTATCTCGACCGGCTCGGATTGGTTCCCACATCAATGCGCTGATGCACGCAGTGGGTTATTTTTCCAAACAGCTCAGTGCTGCAGAAAAAGCTTTTTTCCTGGATCATCTGGAAAAATATCGAAATGAGCAGATCTCTCTCATCACCCTTCTCAGTTTGATTCAGAGCTGGACCATCCGTTTTGGCTCAGATTATCTATCTCAACAAATTTATTTGACTCCCTACCCCGAGTCTCTCCTGAACGTTGCCGAAAAATAAAATTTATTTGGTCCGGGTGAAGTGATAGATCTCGTTTCCGTCATCATTGTAGAAGTGAACATTGGCTTGAGAGGGTGTGAGGTGCATCCAGACGTAACCAAAGTCCTGGATGAAAAAATGACGTTCAGGATGGGTTTTTTCAGGAATTTCATGGATGGGAGCGCCCCCTCCTCCGGATACAATGTGATCAATCCTATCCTGTTCAATGTGTTCCAGGATGTGGTTGTGTCCGGATAACACAAAATCAGGTTTTGATGCTTTAATGACAGAGCGTTCGAAGGCGGTCATGCCTCGATGACGGCCGCTGGTGACTAAGGGCCGGTGTCCAAAAATCAGGCGCCATGGTTTTTCAGAGGGTTTGAAAAGAGTCCATAGCGAACAAAAGGTGCAGCTGGTGTTGATGGCTTGTATGAAGACCGGACCTGCCTCAAACGTATAATTCACATTGGGCATGTTCCAGCGTTTGCTGATGTCGGTGTAATCAATCTGGGCTTGCCAGCTGCCTCGTAAATCATGATTGCCGAAGACTGCATAAAAAGGAAGATCATGGGGGTAGATCTCTTCGAATTTATACTGAAACTGAGGGTCATTTACACTGGAAACGCCATCCATGATGAAATTGTCTCCTAATAGCAGCACCAGATCACATCCTTTCTCAGCACAAGTCTGGGCACTGGATTCGGCTACTTTTTTTTGATTTGCATCCCCTGATCCCGCATCTCCAAACAACAAAATACGAATTTCTGATGATTGAGGAGAAACATCCAGAGACCCTGGTTTAATTTTCCGTGGATTCAGACAGGCTTTTTTGCCCATTTCTTTTTTTGCGTAAATGTAGAGCGCAATGCCAAGACCAATCCAGATGATGAGTTTAAACATAAACCTCTCTGATTGTTTCTGATTTTGGTGAGGGTAGATTTGACATGACGATCCAGGCGAAGCATAAGAATATTGAAGTTTCAACACAACCAATATTTTCAACTCACCGAGATCATAGCCTTATGCAATCGGCCACATATCAAAATCGAGTAATTTGTTTAGGAAGACGAAAACTGTATGTTTCCGCCGATGAACAGCATCCCCGCATCCTGAAACGCAAAGCCTATCCAGCCTTTGCCGATACCAAAAAATGTGTTTTATTTTTATTTTTAATTGAAGACTGTTATCCTCCTTCCCCATACCAATAAGGAGGAATATGAAACCGTTTTACGATTCAGAAATCGAATCAACAATGCGACAAGTTTACAACAGTTTTTCAGGAAAAGATAGGCGCATTTATGCAGCAATTGAGGCCAAAAAGCTTCCTTCCAAGTTTTTGATCACGATTTAGAGTATTTATCTCAAGGAGACGTTTCTCTTTATGAAACTTATGATTTGTCTCAAAATCAAGAGTTTATGAACATAAAGAGGGGGGCTGGGGGATTTGGCAGTACGGGATCATAGCCGTTTGTCAACAGAGCTTTTTTGCCAACATGTGAATGTTGCTCTTTGCTTGCACAAGAGACACTCTTCCTTCTTCAAGAATCTTTTTTTTCTTGCTGATCATCTCATTTGTTTTTCTTGCTACTTCTGATCTATCTTTTTCTTGACTATCCTCTACTGATGTCAGCTTCTCTTGATACACAGAAAGGTGCTTGATATCCCTGTAAATCGAATGATCCAGTGCATCCAGTTCCTTAGAGTTTTTGCTGAGTTTGTCACGGGATAACTCGATAAAAGATCTGGCATCATTGGCATACTTTGCAGGCTGTCCAAGTTGAAATAAATTTAAAATAGTCCCGACCTTTGCCGTGATTTTCTCACACTCCAATATGATCCGGCTTCTCATCAATCCTAAATCAATACATTCAACAACAATTCTATCCTTTTCGAATTCCAGCAGCTCTTTCAACGTGAATTCAACCAGAATACCTGTTTCCGATTCCTGGACTTGTACCGTTTCTGTATCACCCTGCTTTATAATCAGGGTGATTTCTCTGATTTTTTCCTGCCGGTACTCCGCATCGTGCTTCCATTTCGATTCATCAATTAGTATCTTTTTCAACATCCCCCCTTACTTGCATTGAAATGCTTTCATCAGCAACTAATTTTCACAAAAATTATATTCTATTATTCAGATAATACATCTTATCAAAAAAAAATCAAAGGCTCTTTATGGTTTCCGGGAGCCTAGTGTAACAAAAT
>JADGAT010000180.1 GCA_015231885.1 SAR324 cluster bacterium | reverse complement strand
CGTAATTCAAATTGATCTACAAATTTTCCAACAGAAGAAACCCAGCCTGTACCCAGGCATTCTTTGATATATTTCCATTCGTTTCCATTAAATGATGGTTCATGAAGAGGAACGATTTGATTTTGAGTGGTATCTAAAACCTGCTGGAGAGTTTGCAGAATCTTTTGTGAGAATGGAGACATCAAATGTTATAGATCGCGGTTTTATAACCTTTCAAATTTTTTGAATCCATGAACCATTCAATGGTTTTTTCTAATCCTTTTTTTAATCCTTCTTTTTCGCCATAAAAGGGTTTCCAGTCGGTTAAATTTTTTACTTTGGAATTGTTAGCCCATAGTCGGAAGACCTCACTCTTTTGTGGGCGCATACGGATATCATCGGACTCAATCTCAATATCCACTTTCATAACTTCGGCAATTAATTCCACCGTCTCTCCAATGGAGATTTCATAATTGCTACCCAAATTGACCACTTCTCCTATTGTTTTTTCGGACTCCGCAACCGCAATCATTCCATTTACCGTGTCTTCCACATAATTAAAATCACGTGTTGGATGGAGTGCTCCGAGCTTAATTCTTTTTTGCCCACTTGCAATCTGGGTAATAATCGTCGGAATAACTGCTCTTGCTGATTGCCTAGGGCCATAGGTATTAAAAGGGCGAGCAATGGCAACAGGCGTATCAAAGGAAGTGTGAAATGACATAACGAGCTGATCTGCACCAATCTTGGTTGCAGAATAAGGAGATTGCCCTTGAAGTGGATGTTCCTCTGTAATAGGGACAAATTGGGCAGTCCCATATACTTCGCTGGTGGACGTATGTACAACTTTGGAAACATTCAATTCGCGTGCTGCCTGGACAATGTTCAAAGAACCTGTAACATTTGTATCCACATAGCTTGCAGGAGAATGATAAGAATAAGGAATTGCAATGAGAGCAGCAAGGTGAAAGACTACCTCGCATCCCTTCATTGCTGTTTTTACCCCGTGTGGATCTCGTATGTCTCCAGAGACAACCTCAAGTTGATCACGTACTTCCTGATCCACTTGATCCAGCCAGCCCCAGGAATTGAAGGAATTATACATTACAAATGCACGCACGTCATAACCTTTGCGTACGAGGGATTCGGTCAGATGAGAGCCAATGAAACCATCAGCTCCGGTAATAAGTACTTTGGACATGAGAGCATTGAAGAAGAATGAACTTTAATTTGACCAAGCTTCGCCATTTGCGTTACATTGTTCGCAACGAATCAACCGATAGGGCAAGAAAGGACTATCATTCTTCTGTCAGAGATTTTTCCATTTGAATGATAGAATCTTTACTTTTGTGATAGATTTTGCGAGCCGTCTCATAACCAGGATCAGGCAGCATGACTCGTAAAAGTTCCGCTCCAAGAATACGATATTGCCCCCCAATTTTTGCTGCACGGATCACACCCTTTTTGATCAGTCGCATCATGGTAGAACGAGAAATCTTTAGAAGATTTTCTGCTTCTTCTCGGGTATAAACCTGATTTTCTTTAATTTCTGACATGAGAGGATTTTTTTAGAGACATCAATAATGATGCCGAATTGTATTATAAAGTGTCAGAAAGTGTCAAGATGTATTAATTTTTGGAATATGATTTTTTTATGCGGAAGTTCATGTTTCGATTTTTGCAAGATGCTCGTCCAGATAATCCAAAGAATTACGCATCATTTGTAGTAAAACAGGGGTGACACGAATAACCTCTGGAAATAGTTCTGTCAAGACGTCCTCACTGTATTCGTGTGCGATCTGATTTCGCAAATCCTTGATTTGCCGAATATCATCCATTTGATCAAACAACTTACGTTGGTGCGCCCGATGGACCGTATCCAACAAGGTTCCCTGTGGTTGAAATTCAGCATCATCCAATGCCCGAAAAATTTTTCTTACTAAAAAGTCAATACCCCGGCCAAAGCGAGCGCAGAGACTTTCCATAACATCGTAGTGAGCCTCTTTCCAGTCCGAAGTTTCATTTGGTAAGCTTCGTGCCTGGCGATTGGAATACTCCAACCACTCCAATTGTTTTTCCAACGCATTTCGTAGTTCTTGTAATAAACCCTTCATAACTCAATCGCTTGGAAAAGAATATGCTGAACAAAAGCAGACCGTTCTGCATCGGGAGAAGAAAGAACAATGTCGATTTTTTGCTCTCCGAATTTTTCACAAAACGGCTGTCGGATTTTCCATAAATCCGTGCGCTTCATTTTTTTCGAAAATAGCAACAAATCAATATCTCCTCCACGTTGATGTTCATCAATACGAGAACCAAATAAAAACATCCGAGCATCTGTGTCAATTTTCTGCATGCACTGTTTCAAAAATTCTTTTTGCACATTTGAAATACGCATATCGATCATCATAAAAGAGACGTTAGAAATTGTCCGCTATAATACAATTCGGGCCATCGTCTTGGTTCCGACATGACATAAGAACTTCCCACTGAATATCAACTAATATAGAATTCATTGTAAAACATCAGGAGACTATTCTAGAATTTTTTCTAATGTCTGAATCACATGATCCTGGTTGTGATGATCGAGAAAAATAGGGCAATTGACAAAAATTTTTTCAATGCCAGAATTTGAGAATGGCCACGACCAAACCACCTATCGTTAATGTGGTACTGAACGACCAGATCATGAAACGTTCCATCCACTTACTCATTAATCAAAAAGTTTGTCTACCTGCTCAATTCGCTTGTCTATCCGCTCAATCCTTTTCTCCATCAAAGCAAAGTCTTGTTGCATCAATTCGCGCTGATGCTTCAGATCCTCTTCCACACGAATCATGCGTTCTCGAAGTTCGATTTCGTAAACTACGGTAGGTTTCCCTAAACTTGCTTCGGTCAGCCACTCTCCAATATGTTCTTTGATATACTCAATATCTTCTTTTGCTAACATGTTTCACTCAAAGGATATAAGTTCAGAATTATGGATAAAAAATTCAATCAGCCATTCTGAGTAGAAGCACTGATTTTAGAGTAACTCTAGAAAATATACCAGTTTTCTTTGTTTTTGTTAACCCCCTGTTTTCTCTTGAGATTGCTCCGAAAGAAGGTTATTTTGAACAATAAATCTTATCATCACTTTCTTTTGACATGATCCTTGTTTCACCTATGACTACAAAGCTGTTTGCCTACCTTTCTTATCCATTAGCTCCTGACACTCCGGCTTACGGAGGCGAGTCGAACGCTATTACAATTCAATCAACACGTTCAATGGAAAAAGGCGAAAGCTGCAATGCCAGTCATTGGTCATTTTCCAATCACCTTGGTACCCACATTGATGCTCCCTTTCATTTTTTTCAAAATGGAAAAACTATTACGGATTATCCTGCCGAATTTTGGATATTCAACAAAATCTGTATGATCTTTTTGCCACTGGACGAAGGAAGATGGATAACATGGGAGGACATATCAGATCAAATGGATACAAGTGCAGATCTGTTTCTCATCAAAACCGAATTTTCCTATCGGCGCCAAGAGCAGATATATTGGGAAAACAACCCTGGATTGGGTGCGGAATTGGGGCTGCGTTTGCGTGAACAATGTCCAAACCTGAGAGCCGTTGGTTTCGATTTTATTTCATTATCCCGATGGCAGGACCGGGAAGGGGGGCGTGCCGCCCATCAGGCATTTCTTGATCCCAATGGTATAGGAGAACCGATTCTATTGGTAGAGGATATGGATTTACGTACATTGGATAAAGAGTTAGAACTAGATTCTGTTTGGATTGTGCCATTGCGGGTTGATGGTAGTGATGGTGCCCCTGTCACTGTGATTGCCCAATTAAAATCAAGTTCACCGAACTGATAAATAGCTTCTCAGCCAAAAGCTACTGGGGAATCACTTTGGGGAAATCAGGCACAAGCCTGGACTGCTTAATTTTTCCTTTGTGATGGTAGAAAGACATTTCTCCGTTTTCATCACATAACCAAAACTCTTCTGCACCAACTTCAAAATACAATTTCTTTTTTTCCAGCATTTCTTTTCTAGTATTGTTGGGAGAAATTACTTCAATACAAATTTCCGGAGCAATTGGAGCATCAAATTCATCTTTGATTTTTTCGAATCGCTCTTGCGATACCCAAACCACATCTGCGACCTTGGTCCCCCTACTCGTTTTAATGGCACACTCTGGGAAAACTTCTCCATGGTCCAATAAAGTCTGCAGTAGGTGTTCAATTTTTCCTTGAAAAAACGAATGATAGATTCGTACTGGACTCATGACAATTTGTCCCCATTCATTGAGTTCAATTTTATAAGGCAAATCCTGCAAATTCGGATCTGCACAGACTTCCTGCCAATTCATAATTCCTCTGTTTCAGTTTCACGAATAGAAAAATTTCTGGATCTTCGTTAATTAGTGTGTTACCCCGAAGGCCCCAGCTCAGCTAGGACTTGGAGTTTAAAGAAATCAAAATTT